>NZ_JBQZGD010000021.1:0-57564 GCF_052691955.1 Myroides sp. TSA_177.3 | reverse complement strand
AAGGAGAAGCTTTAGTACAACGCAATGCAGTGTACGACAATGCGGCGTATAAATTAAAAACATACGCTGTGGGAATTAAAATAAAATATGGTTTTGGTCTATAATTGATTTTTTGTTTTAATTGTTTTAGCACTCGCTCGTTAAGAGTGAGTGCTTTTTTTAGGGAAAGAGAGAGGGTGGTCTAACAAGGCTGCCCTCTTCTTATTTATAACGGTAAACGAATGATGTTGATCAAGATAAAGTTTTAATAAGGTGGATATAAAAAAAGCTGTCTCTTTTGAAGACAGCCTTTTTTTTATTAATTGAATAAGTTATGCTTTTTTACGCGTATCTAATTCTCCGAAGTACATTTCTTGGAAACTCTTAGTTACACCGTGATCCACACGTTTATGGAACGTTCTAGGGTCAATTTCACTTGGTTTTTCATATCCAACTGCACTGATGAATTCTCCTAAAGCTTTCATTGTATTTTTGTGGAAGTTAGCTACACGCATTCTCTTGTCTGTAACATCTAATGCTTTGTATAAGGTTTCATCTTGTGTAGCAATACCTACAGGACAGTGACCACTGTCACACTGTAAAGCTTGGATACAACCTAAAGCAAACATCATCCCTCTTGCGCTATAACATGCATCAGCACCAAGTGCCATTGTTTTAGCAATATCAAAGGCAGAGATAATTCTTCCTGAAGCTAAAAGTCTGATTTTTCCTCTTAATCCATTTTCGATTAATGTCTTATTAGCAAATACTAAAGCATCATTCAAAGCCATTCCCATATAGTCGATAAACTCTAATGGAGCAGCTCCTGTACCACCTTCAGCACCGTCAATCGTGATAAAGTCTGGTGTGATACCTGTTTGTTTCATTGCATCAATAATAGCGATGAACTCATCTCTACGACCAATACAGATTTTAAATCCAACTGGTTTTCCGTTTGATAATGTTCTAAGCTTCGCTAAAAATTGTACTAATTCAACTGGATTACTGAATGCCGTATGTCCAGATGGTGAGTGTACCGTTGTATGTGGTGTAATACTTCTAATTGCAGCAATTTCAACCGTATTCTTTTCAGCTGGTAATAACCCTCCGTGCCCAGGTTTAGCTCCTTGAGAAAGTTTTAACTCGATCATTTTTACCTCAGGGTAATTTGAACGCTCTTCAAATAATTGGTCACTGAAGAATCCTTTTTCATCACGACAACCAAAATATCCTGTACCAATTTGCCAAATTAAATCACCTCCTGAACGGTGGTATTGGCTAATTCCTCCCTCACCTGTGTTGTGAGCAAAACCACCAATCTTAGCTCCTTCGTTTAAAGCAGTAATCGCTTTTTTACTCAAAGCACCATAACTCATTGCACTAATATTATAAATACTTGCGCTGTACGGTTGTTTACAATCTTCACCTCCAATTAAGGTTCTGAAATTAGTATCTGAAACGTGTTTTGGATATACAGAGTGTGCAGCCCATTCGTAACCAATACGATTAGCATCATCTTGCATACCAAATGAAACGGTTTGTTTTTCGTTTTTAGCTCTTTGATAAACAATAGAGCGCTCACGACGGTTAAATGGTTTTCCGTCTAATTCTCCTTCCCAAAAATACTGACGCATCTCTGGACGAATAGATTCAAACATATATCTGAAACGCGCAAATAAAGGATAGTTTTTACGAATCGTATGTTTGTTTTGAATTAAATCATAGATTGTTAAATATGTTAGAATTCCGGAGATTACAAGATTAACAATGCTAGCTGTTGATCGGTAAAGAACAAAAGTGGTAATAGAGTACAATACGTAAATCACAACCAATGCAATGGTCAATTGTCCAAATGTGAATCGATTAAAAAACTTTTTGTGAAACATAAATCTAAAATTTAGTGCAATCTTTTTGTTGTCTAGTTTGTAATGTTAATAGTTTAAAAATAGGGTGAATAGGGCCGATTTTTTCCCTTTTCTATTTCAAAAAAAACAGAAAATAAAATCACTTCTATCGGAGGCAAAGGTAGTAAAGATTTTGAATTTAAAAGATTTTTATAATTATTATTTTGGCAAGATTACGCTGTAAAAATGCTAATATGATAATTTTATTAGGAATGAATGATGATTTTTTATATATTTTTATATTTGTGTGATTAAAATGTAATCTTTGTTCTTTTTTTTTAGTGTTTAAGCGTATGGAAGCTTGGTTTTATAGGTATAATTGAAATTTATAGATGCTGTGTTTACCACTGATGAAATAAGCGATTAGACAACAAAGGGCAGTGTAGATAAGTGTTTCACTTCCAAATAATTCAGTAGCCATAAAGATACACGCCAGTGGTGTTTTTGTAGCACCTGCAAATACAGCAACAAATCCTAAACTAGCCACAAATCCGATAGGCAATTGAAGGTATAGGGCTAAAAAGCTACCCAAGGTAGCACCAATGAAGAATAAAGGGGTGACTTCTCCACCTTTGAAGCCTGCACCTAATGTAAGAGCTGTAAATACTATTTTGAGTAAAAATACACTATAGGTTTGCGAGGTATGAAAGGAATCAATAATAGTTTCTACCCCCAATCCTAAGAATCGCGTATCTTGAACCAAATAAAAGAGAAGGAGAAAGAGAATCCCACCCAAAAATGGACGCAAAGGAGGATAGCTAATATACTTGGATGCAAAATGAGAAACAGTATCCGTTGACTTAACAAATAAAATGGCTGTTAACCCAAATAACACACCCGCTATACTTACCTTCAGCAGCGTATAAAGTTCCAAAGTAGGAACCCAATCTACTGTATAAACTGTATGCGTGATACCCCAAGCTAAACATACATAATGCGAAACAATAGAAGTAAGTAGCAAAGGCAAGATATAGGTGTACTTATTACGACCAACAACCATGAGCTCTAAAGCGAATACCGTTCCGGCTAGTGGAGTTCCAAAAACAGAAGCAAATCCGCCTGCAATCCCCATCAAGAGCATCGCTTGTCGATCCGTAGCCCCTAGTTTGAACAGTTTTGTGAATTGATCAGCGATTGCACCTCCCATTTGTACCGCAGTTCCCTCTCTACCAGCAGATCCCCCAAATAAGTGGGTAACCCAAGTACCTACTAAAACAAAAGGGGCCATTTTAAATGGTATTTTTGCTACCGGGTGATGATATTCTTGAATTAATAAGTTATTGCCTTTGTTTGCATTCCCTCCAAAATAGTAGTACAAACAGCCAATAAAAAATCCTCCAACAGGAAGTCCAAATAAGAATAGTGGATTCGCTTGACGTACTGTTGTAACGTATTCGAGAACAAATAGAAATAGGGCAGAGGCACTACCAATTAAACTACCAATAAGTAAACTTAAAACTACCCAAACGAAAGGTTTGTTCGGGGAATGGAAAAGAAAGTCTTTAATTTTTTTACTTGTATTCATAACGGCTTTGTATAGATTATATAAACTATAGTATACTAGACGTCATCAGCTACAAGGCGGTTCGAGGCAGACATCATTGCCTATTATGATGATACAAAGATAAAAAAAAAGTTCAACCCATCGAGTTGAACTTTCGTATTTATTTTTTTATAAAAGATTAAATATCATCAAATTCTACGTCTGTAAAACTGTTTACTGAATCATCTTCTTCTTTTTGATATTCTTTTTTGAAATCTTTTTGGTGTCTTTCAGAAATAACTTCTTCACCTTTATGATTTACTACGTATTCTGTCATTTCATCTAAGATGTCTTTAAATGCAGCAAAATCTTCTTTGTATAAATAGATTTTGTGTTTTTTAAAGTGGAATGATCCATCGTCTTCTGTGAATTTTTTACTTTCAGTTACGGTTATGTAGTAATCATCAGCTTTTGTAGCTCTTACATCAAAGAAATAAGTTCTTCTACCCGCTCTCAATACTTTCGAGAAAATCTCTTCTTTTTCTAACATTTCGTTATCTCTCATAATCCTTCTATCAATTAATTGATTTGTATATATAGCTTTCAAAAGTCTAAAAAAAATCCTAATAAACCAACTTTTTACACTATTTCTTTTTCTTTCAATTGTTTTTCATGTAACTCCGCATAATATCCTTGTTGATTAATCAAAGTTTCATGTGTTCCCGCCTGAATAATCACGCCTTGATCTAAGACAATAATCTGATCTGCATTTTTAGCTGAGGATACGCGATGCGTAACAATGAGCGTAGTAATATGTTTGCTGTGTTCTTCTAAATGTTTTAAGATGCGTTCCTCGGTTTCTGTATCTACTGCGGATAAAGCATCATCCAACAAGAGAATAGGAGCATCTTTGATTAAAGCTCTCGCAATAGAAACACGTTGTTTTTGTCCACCAGACAAGGTCAATCCTCGTTCTCCTAAAACAGTGTCATACCCTTTTTCAAATTGCTCAATATTGTGGTGAACGACAGCCTTTTTAGCGGCATCAATTATTTCCTCAATCGTCGCATTTTCTTTTCCAAATCGTATATTATTGCTAATAGTATCCGAAAATAAAAAGGAATCTTGTGGAACAACCGCAACATTTTTTCTCAAATCAGTTAAATTACAATCTTCAATCAGAGTTCCGTCAAATAGAATACGCCCTGAATCAATAGTATACATACGACTGATTAAGGATAATAACGTACTTTTTCCAGATCCCGTTTTTCCTAGAATAGCCAAAGTTTCGCCTTGTTTTAAGCTAAAACTGACATCTTTCAAAGCTTGAATCCCCGTATCAGTATAAGTAAAAGAAACATGTTCGAATGTGATATCTCCTTTGATTACTGTAGGATTAGGATTAGTATTGTAAATTTCAGGTTGTACATCTAAAAACTCATTGATGCGCTTTTGTGAAGCCTCTGCCTCTTGAATCATCGAAGAAATCCAGCCTAAAGAAGCAACAGGCCAGGTTAACATATTGATGTAAAGAATAAACTGGGCAATGACTCCAATATCGGGAATATCGCCATTGAAATACATGATAGAACCAATGGTAATCACCAGTAAATTACTCAATCCAATCAGCAAAATCATCAAAGGACCAATCAAGGCTCCCGTTTTTGCCAGTTTAAGCGATTTCTCTTTGCTGCTCTGGGTTAATTCTTCAAATTCAGCTACTTTTTTAGGTTCAATAGCATAAGCTTTGATGACGCGCATCCCCGAAAATATCTCTTGCGTAAAAGTAGATAAGATGGATAAGTTCTGCTGAAAAATTAAACTGCGTTCGTTGATTTGTTTGCTGAGCTTAAAAATAAAATACCCCAATAGCGGTAAGGGTAGAAGCGAATAAAAAGTCAATTGAGGTGAAATGATATACATCTGCGTCAATACCACAGCAAAACGAATTAATGTATTGATTGAATACATGACCGCTGGACCTACGTATTGTCTTACTTTTCCAACATCTTCACTGATGCGGTTCATTAAATCCCCTGTTCTATTTTGCTTGTAAAAGCTTTGAGTGAGAATTTCGTAATGCTTGAAAATATCATTCTTTAGGTCAAATTCAATATGGCGAGACATCACAATCAACGTTTGACGCATTAAAAAAGTCAAAAATCCGGCAATTAAAGTCGTAACCAAAATCCAAAAGATATTGGACAATAAAAGCGCAGTAACTTTTTCCTTGTCAAAGGTGTTTAATTGCTCTAAAATTCGAATCGAATCCCCAACTAATTTTGGAGTATAAAGAGTGAAAATCTGAGCAACGATCGTAATAATAACACCCGTAAGGAAGTGATATTTATACTTATAGAAATATTTATTTAAGGATTGTAAAGCTCGCATAGTTTGTTTGTCTAATCTTGCAAAGTAAGGAAAATGATGGAGATAAAACCATCTTTTCACAACTTTAAAAAGTAAGATGCAAATATAAACTATTATTCTTTTTTCTTGTAATACTGATCTTTCATTTCACACAAGGATAAGGGAATTAACCCAATGAAAGAAAATAGAACTGAGTGGAATACTAAAGTTGAAAGCTTAAAAATAAACTAATAAAAAGTTAAAAATAATCTAACTAAACAAAAGGTAAGAAGAAAGTAAATATATTTGTTGCATACTAAAAAGAAGAAAAATGCAATTTATCATTATAAAAAAGGGAAAGAAGATAAACTTACGTCAAGCATCGTGAGCAATATCCTTATTTTTTATAATGAAATAAAATAACAAAGGGTTTGTCATCGCGACAAACCCTTTTTTGTGTGTGTAAATGAAAGATATGAAAGTATTAAAATTTGGAGGAACTTCCGTGGGAAGTCCTGAGCGATTCGAAAAGTTATGGCCTATTATCCAATCGCAAAAGAGCGATCGACAATTGGTCGTTTTATCTGCAGTGGCAGGAACTACAAATGCATTAGTGGCGATTGCAGCACGCTATGCACAAGGAGAAGTAGCTCAGGCGCGGCAAATGATTCAACAGCTATTTCAATCTTATCAAGTATTTGTGGATACGCTTTTTGTTACTACGGACGGAAAAGAAAAGGGACATACGCTAATCCAAAGTCATTTTACGCTGCTAGATGAGTTAGGAAATGATTTGTTTACTTCGGTAGAAGAACGTTGGGTTTTAGCACAAGGCGAATTGTTGTCAACGGCGCTCTTTCATCAGTATCTCATAGAAAAAGGGATTGCATCCGTTTTACTTCCTGCTTTAGATTTTATGCGAATCAGTGAAGATCAGGAACCTGATTTACCCTATATTCAACAACAATTAAACAATAAGCTCACTCAATTTCCGACAGCCACCTTGTTTATTACACAAGGTTACATTTGTAGAAATGCTTTTGGCGAAATAGACAACCTAAGACGAGGGGGATCTGATTATACTGCTTCTTTAATTGGAGCAGCATTAAAGGTAGAAGAGATTCAAATTTGGACGGATATTGATGGTTTTCACAACAATGATCCCCGTTGTGTATCCAATACCAAACCCATTGCTCATTTGAGTTTTGATGAAGCTGCTGAATTAGCCTATTTTGGTGCGAAAATATTGCATCCTCAAAGTGTTTTTCCAGCGCAAAAAGCCAATATTCCTGTTCGACTACTCGATACATTAGATATCCAGGCGCCAGGCACTTTAATCTCCTCGACGTTTGATCATCCCGATGAAATTGTAGCCGTTGCAGCGAAGGATAATATCACAGCTATTCGCATTCACTCTTCGCGTATGTTATTAGCATATGGTTTTCTAAGACGTGTTTTTGAAGTATTTGAACGTTATAAAACACCTATAGATATGATCACCACTTCTGAGGTTGCGGTTTCATTGACGTTGGATGACTGTACACATTTACAGGCAATTATAGCAGAATTGAACCATTTTGGAAAGGTGGAAGTGGATGAAGATCAGACTATCGTTTGTATTGTAGGAGATTTTAAGCGAAATAAGAATGGATATGCAACTCTTGTATCGGAAGCGGTAAAACACATTCCGATTCGCATGATTTCCTATGGAGGGAGTGAGCATAATATTTCACTTTTGCTTCCGTCTAAATACAAAATTGAAGCCTTACGCGCTTTACATCACCGATTATTTTAAAGAGAGAACTATGATTTCAACTGCGATATTAGAACAACTAAAAAAAGAAGAAACACCCTTGTATTACTATGATTTGCCTTTGCTCAGAGCGACGATATCTGCAGCAAAAACTGCTGCAGATCAATGGGGATTCCATATTCACTATGCGGTAAAAGCGAATAATAACCCCAGAATCCTGCAAGAAATTAGCGCCTTAGGATTGGGGGCAGATTGCGTCAGTGGTCTAGAAATAGAAACGGCAATTGCCCATGGATTTCAAGCGAAATCAATTGTTTTTGCAGGTGTAGGTAAAACAGAAAAGGAAATCCGAGTGGCATTGAGCCAAGGCATATTGGCTTTTAATGTAGAATCACTGGAAGAATTGCAAGTCATTGATGCCATAGCTAGAGAAATGGAAACACATGCTTCGGTTGCTTTGCGCATAAATCCCAATATTGATGCAAATACCCATCATTATATCACTACAGGGTTAGATGAGAATAAATTTGGAATCATGATGCATGAATTGGAGGATTGCTTGACCCTGATTCATTCTAGTGAAAGTGCTTTAGCTTTGGTAGGACTGCATTTTCACGTGGGGTCTCAAATTACGGATTGGACTGTTTTTAAACGTTTGTGTTTAAAAGTTAATGAATGGAATACGTGGTTTATTGAAAGGGGAATTGTAGTGCCAATCTTGAATGTAGGAGGAGGGGTTGGTATTAATTACAAAGATCCAGATGGCGAAGCAATCGTAGATTTTGTCGACTTTTTTGCGTTGTTCCATCGTTTTTTGGAACCCAAACCAGGGCAACAAGTGCATTTTGAATTAGGACGATCATTAGTAGCCAATTGTGGCAGTTTAATCAGCCGTGTATTGTATATTAAAAAAGGGGTGAATAAAAATTTTGCCATTCTCGATGCAGGTATGACTGAGCTATTGCGACCAGCACTGTATCAAGCCTATCATCAAATACAGTATTTGGAGCAAGGAGAATCTGAGATTGAGGCAACAGAAAAGTACGAAGTAGTGGGGCCTATTTGCGAAAGTAGCGATTGCTTTGGTAAGAATGTAGAGCTCCCTGTATTAGTTCGCGGAGATTTGATTGCTATTCGTTCTGCAGGGGCTTATGGAGAGGTGATGTCTTCTCGTTATAACTTGCGCCAACCGCTGCAATTTTATTTTGAAGAATAAATGCTTTTGTAGTAGATATTAGAAATACTTTGTTAAATTTGATTGAGATAAAAACAAAACTTTAATTTAACACCAGTAAGATGAAATTAGGAGATATCGACGTAGCAGGAGAATTAATCGATTTGAACTTTCAATTATTAAGAACACAAATCTTATTAGAAGAAGTATTAAAACACAATGCAGAAACATTAAAATTGCCTTCACCTGAAGCAATGAATGAAATTAATGAATTTGCTTTACAATCTATTCAAAAGAAATTTCCAAATATGAATATTGCGAAAAGGGATGATGAACAACAACAACCTCAAGCAGAATAAGGATAAAAAAAAAGTCGTGATTTAAATCACGACTTTTTTTTTATGTTAACTGCAATGAGAAGCATTCCAATTAGTGTGGCCTCGTCCTTCCCAGCATTTATAGCTTTGTTTGATTTGCGTTACTTGGTTGTGACCATCTTTTGCCTTAATAGTCATGACCACTTTTTTCGCTTGCATCGAATCATCATTTATTCCTTCTTCGGTTAACGTGATTAAAGTGAGCGATGAATTTGACATTTGTAAAACGGTGATGTCATAGCTGTATTTCCCTTCTGCTTCTTTATCCTCTGGAGCGTAGAATCGCATAATCCCTTCTACCGAAGTTAGTTTCTCACGTTTAATAGCTTCGTTTAGTTTATCTATTGTGTCTTGCGAAATCAATTCGTATTCGTCAATAGCAGTATCAATTTTCACTTGATCTACTGGAGTACTTGTCTCTACCTCAGAAGGAGTGGGGGATGGCGTTTTGTCTTTACAGCCCATCACACTTACTCCAACAAGTATCATGCTGAAATAATAAAATAATCTGTTCATCGCTAATTAATTAAGATTGTACTCTTATAAATATATAGAAAAAAAACAGAATATTGTAATTATTTTTTAGCTTTCTATTGAGATTACTAAACTTTTAGTTATAAACCTATGCTAAAAGAGCGAATTAAATACCAATTTCGAATTGCATTCTAAAATACCAATTGTTTTTACTTGATCCTTGGTAGAAATCTAACTTGTCATACGTCAATTCAGCCTGAAGTTTGAAGGCATGTTCCCATAAATATTTGGTTACCCCTACAGTAAATTCAGTCGTATTAGGTAAATTTAATTGCTCGTATAATTGTGTTTTCATTTTTTGTGTTGAAACACGGCCAATTAACTCGTAGTTATTAAGAAATAAGTAACTCAATTGGTAATCCATTCCATGCCCTGCGTATACATAGCTGTTGCGTTTAGTTCCATCTGGATCTATACCATAAGTAATAGCATCATCAACATTTCGATTCATAAAAGAAACCATTCCAGCCCATCCATCATATTTTAGGATTGCATCAGCCATGAAAGAGTTTAGATTTCTCGTTTCGTATAATTTTGTTCCTGTTTGTCCTTGTGAGTTTTCTGCATTATTGTTGTGTGAAAACGTACCAGCAAGCATTAACTTTGGCTTAGTCTCTCTCGCGATATCTCCTTCAAAGTAAGCTCCATTATTTTTAAAACTTCCCATAGGAAATAACTCCACGCGTCCTGTTAAAGCATAACTGTCACTTTCAGAACCTTGGAAATTTCTTCCGCGTCCTGTTGAAACCGCTGTTTTGATAACATAACCAAATTTGTCTTTGCGCTCTTGGTGATAGTAGGCTTGTAAACCAAAATCACGGTCTATATTAAATTTAGAGTTGTTAATTGAACGATCCGTTAACTGAAGTGCTCCTGAAGAGTTAATACGCTGTCTGTTTCCTGGAAGTTTTGTTTGTCCAAAGATGAAACTCCAATTCTCATTTGGACGATAAGTCATTGCCGCATCACGGATGATATTCACCGATTCTCCCTCGACTGTTTTCCCCATATCTTTTGGCGCAAATGATAATTGAATTACGTATAAGAACTTAGGATTCCCTACATAACCATCGAAACGCAAACGCAAACGACGAATCTCTCCTTCATATTTTGTTTTTTCCCCTTCATTCTCCATAAAAGTCAAGCGGTTTTGCATGCGAAAACGCAAGTTCAATTGAAATATACTATCCGAAGATGTAATTCCAACTCCTTTACCGAAGTTGTAATAAGGAAGTTGAGCTAATTTAATATCGTTATTAGCTGTTTCAATCTTTTGTGCTATTGCGTTAAGTGATAGTAACGACAATATTAATAAATAGATTTTTTTCATGTGTTCGTGTGTTGAGATTGCAAAAATAAGATTAGTTTTGTTTCCACATTTATATCGTTGTTATTGAAATGTAAGGGCAATGTTATTAAATGGTTAACTAAAGATAGTAAAGAAAAAACAGCATGTCATATATTGGATATCATTTTACAGTAGAGCCTTTAGTGCCTGGTGTAGAAATTCTTATCGCAGAATTAGGGGAAAAAGCATTTGAAAGTTTTGAAGAAACAGCTATAGGTGTTAGTGCTTATGTACAACAAGACTTGTGGACAGAAGATATTTTAGAGGATATTTTTATTCTACAATCCGATCAATTTACGATTACGTATCGAAAAGAAGAAATCGAACAAGTGAATTGGAATGAGGAGTGGGAAAAGAATTTTGATCCCATTGATGTAGATGGAGTATGCTATATTCGAGCGCCATTTCACGAAAAAACACAAGCGCAATACGATATTGTAATTGAGCCTAAAATGAGTTTTGGAACAGGGCATCATGAGACAACTTATATGATGGTTCGCCAAATTTTAAACAACGATATGCAAGACAAAGTTGTTTTGGATATGGGATGTGGAACGGCAATTTTAGCTATTTTGGCTGCCATGCGTGGAGCGAAAAATGTCGATGCTATTGATATTGATAATTGGTGTTATTTGAATTCAATTGAAAATGCTGCCCGTAA
Organism: Myroides sp. TSA_177.3; assembly: GCF_052691955.1. Taxonomy (NCBI): domain Bacteria; kingdom Pseudomonadati; phylum Bacteroidota; class Flavobacteriia; order Flavobacteriales; family Flavobacteriaceae; genus Myroides; species Myroides sp. TSA_177.3. Next base: position 46,002 of record NZ_JBQZGD010000021.1, on the reverse strand, counting down.
CGCTTGTAGCAATATCGACGTATTTGAAGGGGATGCATCTATTTTAGTTCAAGAGCCTAAATATGATGTGGTTTTAGCCAATATTAACCGCAATATTTTATTGAATGATATGGATCACTATATCCGTACCATGAAAGAAAATGCTGAGATTTACTTCAGTGGATTCTATACAGAAGACGTTTCAAGTATTAAAAAAGCAGCAGAAGAAAAAGGTTTAACCTTTGAAAATCAATTAGAAAAAAATAATTGGGTATCTTTGAAGTTTAAAAAGTGATAGTCATTGTATTAAAATTTTGATATTATGAGTACAAAAGAAATCGTAGAAGAAAAGATTGATGTATCAGAATTGTTGAATGGTCAGAGTGAAATTATCTTGTATAATGATGATGTCAACACGTTTGATCATGTAATTGAAACCTTAATCAAAGTATGTGACCATACAGCAGAACAGGCAGAGCAATGTGCGATATTAGTGCATTATACTGGAAAATGTACGGTTAAGACGGGTGAGTTTAAAAAATTAAAACCACAATGCTTGCAATTATTAGATGCAGGGTTAAGTGCTGAAATACAATAAAAAGGGAGCTAATTGCTCCCTTTTTGTTTAAATTGTGGTCCTATAAATAGGCGTGTAGGATTTCCTCTTGCTATCTGTAGCTGATTCATCCACGTTTGTTTTTCCACAAGTTCTGCGTGGTTCTCTTTGGATTGTTCCAATTTAAGAAGCAAGCGCTCTTTGGCTAATTTCTTGTTCTGATGCTGTGATCGACTATCCATCGCAATGACCTGTAAACCCGTTGGTAAATGGGTGATGCGTACTGCGGAGCTTACCTTATTGACGTGTTGCCCTCCTGCACCTGAACTGCGAATGGCTTGATAAGCGAAATCTTTTTCCTCCCAAAGTACTGCTTGTTCTCTCGGTTCTGTCTCAAAAATACCAATGAACCAATTCTTGCGTTTGTGCTTGGGTCTCAAAGGACTGCTGCAAACCCACTGTATACTTCCTAACCATGATTCAATAAATGCTTGAATGCCTTGCTTGTCTGTTCCCTTTATTTCAATAAAAATTGAATCAGATGCTGCTGTTGTGGAAGGTAGATAAGTTGCAACAAGTTGCTGTTGATTCGCTTCTTTGACTAAAATAGCTGCGATTTTAGTAACAGCAAGAGCACATTCTGCTGGTCCTCTTCCTGATGTAATTTGTATAATCCGCTCCATATTACTTATCCATTCGTACAAACTTAGGAGTAAAGGTTCCTAGTACTTTTACTAAATCTTCTTGTGCTTGCATGACAGCATTAATGTCTTTATAGGCCATTGGTGCCTCATCTACACTACCACCAATTAGTTGTACACCCGCTGTTTTTAACTCGGTTTTGATATCGCTTTTGGTGAATTTACTCTTGCAAACATTTCTTGAATGTAATCGACCTGCTCCATGTGAAGCAGAATGCAAACTAGCTTCATTTCCCAGACCTTCCACGATAAATCCATTTGTCGTCATGGATCCTGGGATAATACCCAATTGACCAACTGCTGCAGGTGTTGCTCCTTTGCGGTGAACAATCAGTTCTTCTCCATTGATGACTTCTTTCCACGCAAAATTGTGGTGATTCTCTATGGTAAAAGCAATTTGTTTTCCCAAAGCTTTGGCAATGCGACGGTGAATATCATCATGGCAAGCTTTGGCATAGTCACCGGCTAAATTCATCGCCATCCAGTATTCTTGACCATCGTGAGTATCGAGATCCAACCAAGCTAAATGTTGTGCATTACTCGGTAAAGGACATTGCTTTGTTGCCAAATAAGTATAATGTTTCGCAATATTGGCGCCCAAGCCTCTCGATCCACTGTGGGATAAAACGGCTAAATAATCACCTGGAATTAATTTCCACTCTGGTTTGGTTTCTGCTAAGTGAACAATGCCAATTTCTACGAAGTGATTTCCACTCCCTGATGTCCCTAATTGCTTGTAGGCCTTATCTAATAATCCTTTCACAAAGGGAATATTCTTAAATTCATCGCGATAGAATACTTCGTGATCTACTTTGTTTTGATGTGTTTCATACATACCAAATTTGGTGTGATCGGATAAAATATTCAATAGCTGATGATCCTTTCCTTTGAGGAAGTTGGCTGGTAAATTGAATACAGATAAACTCATTCTACATCCAATATCAACCCCAACTCCATATGGAATAACAGCATTGTGTGTGGCTAAAACCCCACCAATTGGCAATCCATACCCATAATGAGCATCGGGCATTAAAGCACCAGCTGCTGCAACGGGTAATTTTAAAGCAGTATATAGTTGATATTTGGTTTGTTCATCTATAGCATCTGCTCCAAAAATGGAGAAAGGTGCTCTTGTATGAGTTAATTCATGTCGTTTTACTTCGACTTGCTTGACCATGCTTTCTGCTACTTTCCCCCAGATGCCATCACCTAAATAGGCGCCGGGGTTTTGTAACACTTGTTTTGCTTCCCTAAGTACCGCGTCTTTGTTTTCTTTTTTCTTATAACGACTAATGGTACCTAAAGCAATATTGATTGTATTATTTTGAGGAAAACCCAATTGAATTAAGTCTTTCCCTGAAAGTTTCCTTCCCATGATATGTTGTTTAATTGACAATAAAGGTCATGTAGAATATACATGACATAAAAAATCGTTGGCGTTCGACCAACATGTCAATTCGGGTTTTCTGTAAAGGGTCCGGAATAAACAAAAAAAAAGCCCGAATTTACATCTTCGGGCTTTTCATATATAAAAGTAATTGATTTTACTAAAAAGAAGTACCACGAAGATACACTCCTGCACCTGGTGCGGATGTGAACAATGCCGATGTAGAATTTAGTACAAACATTTTTTCTTCGTTTTTTATGTGTTAAACTTATTTGAATGCAAATTTTGCAAAAACTTTTTGATATAAACAACAAAAAATGATTTTTTATTTTTTTACATGAATAATACTGAGAAAAAAGCAATAAGTATCGATGGGAGAATTGATGTCGCATAAAGAGCACTGTTACTAAGATTTGTCTATTTTTGTAAATAAAAACATAGAGTATGAAAAAAGTAATTGGATTAATGGTAGCCTTTGGCTTTCTATTTCAATCTTGTGTAACAACAGAAGAGGTAACCGTAAAAAAAGAAGGAGTAATCACCTATGCAATGGATATGGATTTCTCTGAGTTACTACAAACAATGCCGAGTAGTGCAAATGGAATGTCTAAAGACGTAAAAAAAGCATTAGATCTAATTAATGGAGAGGAATTGACAGTAGAACAATTGTTAGATATTAGTTTGTTAGAAAGTAAAAAACCAGAACAAAAGAAAGATAGTATCCTAAAAGCAAATCCCAATTTATTAAAGAAAACAGAAAATCTTCGCGTGCGAGTGATGATGAATGATTCTATTGGGAATATTGGTTTGAAAATTAGTGCAAAAAATGCATCAGACTTGAATACTTCATTGGTTAATCTATCGGAATTAAGTGCATTAGGTGAAGGAAATGGCAAGAAATTAGATGCTCCTGAGTTTGTGAAGAAATCTAAATTTGAATGGAAGAAAAAATCATTACAACGTACTTTGTCAGTGAAACCGGAAGAATTACAAAAAGGTTTAGGTGAAATCGGGCAAATGGCAGGGATGTTTACCTATCGTATTAAAGTAAATTTCGAACAAGCAATCAAATCAGTTTCTTATCCAGACGCTTTAATTGCACAAGATGGTAAATCATTTGTCAAAGAATTTAAAATGTCAGATGTAATAAACAATCCGAAAGTATTAGAATATACTGTAGAATTGAAATAATATTTTTTATAAAGAAAAACAACAAAAGGAAGCCTAGGCTTCCTTTTGTTGTTATTTAGTAAGCTACTGTCTATGGAGAGACAACTATAAATTCTAATACAGCATCTTTCAAAACATTAACCTTTATTGTTACATGATTCCCGTATTGATCATACAAATTAAAAACCATAGGTTTTAGCCATATATGATTAGCCCATAAGGCTCCATGCCATACGCGATAGACCCAGAAGCATGCACCTGATCTCTCATGATTTTTCTCTGTTATCGTGATTTCCCAATTGTCTGTAATATGAAAGGTTGTCGTAAACCGAGCCCAATAATTAATTCTAACAGAGTTGTCTGTGGTGGTGGAACAGGCTTTGTAATTTCCTTTTTGTCTATAGTTAAACCAATATTCATCTTGTATATCTGTACTTTCGCTGATAGAATCAGTGTTAGAGGAAAAGTTTACATAATAGCTCTTTAGAATTGAATTGTAAGAGTCGGGTCTTATTTTTTCAATAGTCTCTACAGTAATGTCTTTTTGTTGAAACGTATGAGCCTCTACAAGATGTATAGGCAGGGAATTTGATACGATATGTTGATGATTAGTCGAAGCTGCCGTTGTATCTTCTTTTCTTTTATCTAAAGAGACTTTTTTGTGATGCATCAAACAGCATGCATGAAGTTTTATTTTCCCTAAAACCTGAGTGGTAGACAAGTAAAATAGACAACTAGAAATTTTAGGTTCTGTTAATTCATTTTCAACAGCTAAAGAAGATACATATTTTCCTGGTATATCACTAAATAAGAATATGTCGTTCAGTGGTGTATGATTTTCATCTTCCCATTGTATGTTCTTAAAAATTTCATGGGGAGGAATTGAAATATAATTTCCTTGAATATCTAGCGCTTCTAAAAGAACTTGAACTTGAATCTGATGTCGTCCATTAGCATAAAGAGTTTGGGTTTCATGTGCTTGAACGTGTTGTGTAATAAGCTTCAATGAAACGAGTGAATTGATTTCATTCCAAGTAGATGGATCGTTAGATTGGCGTTCATCAGTAGTTGTGGCCGTTTCTTGTTTGACATGAGCAGTACCATATACTTGAGTATTACTTTTGATACTGGCTTTTTCATAAACTTTAGCATTCCCATAGACGGAGGCCTGCTCAGAAACCATAGCATGACCATATACAGAAGCTTGTTCATATATCTCCGCCTCGTTGCAAATTATGGCATGATCACTAATTGTTGCATCGCCATAAACTTTGGCATTGTCTAAAATCATACAATTTCCCAACTGACTTAGATTTTTTTCGCTTTCAACCCAGCCTCCTTTTGCTCCAGTTGCTATATGTTCTATACGCCAAAGAGTATAGCCTTTGTGAATCATAGATTCCTCAGTAAGTTTATATTTTTTCATGGGTTGGTTTTAAAATTTCAGAACGTTTATATTGTGATAAGAGCTATGCTTCATTCAGTTTGATATATATATATCGTTTTATAAAGAGGAGTAATGATTGTTTTAAATTTAAATAATTGAGGATGAGTTTAGTAAAGCTAGCTTAAATACAAGAATTAATTAGAGATACTTCGTTAAAACAAGTATCAGATAGTGATTTTTTAAACAAAAGAACATCTTTTTAAAAAGATGGAATTTTATTTCCTTGTTTGGATAAACAAGGAAGTATAAGAATAGGTTTACAACGTTTGAAAACTTTGTTTATAAGAAAAGGAAGAGAAATAGAAATGAAGAGAAATAGAAATGAAGAGGATTGAGGTAGGTGATATAAGGAAAAACGAAAGAAATCGTAGTGTAGAAGCAATAAAAAAAACAGCAGTACAAGGAGATGTACTGCTGTTTTATACTATTTTATCTTTTATAAAGTGAATATAATATTCAGTCAGAATTAAAGATTTTTTATAATTTATTCATGTTTCCAGCTAGCGCTTCGATGAATTTTCCAATAGGTCCTTTCACCATCATAGCCATCATAGGATTGAAACTTCCTTCAAATAGAAGTTGAATTTCAGTATTGTTCGCGTCAACTTCTGTGATATTTCCAGTTAAAGTAAATGGTAATTTATCACTTGCAGCTCCTAAAACAATTTGAGAATTTGGAGTTGCCTCTTTTTTCTTTAATTTGATTTCTGGCATTCCTTTCAAAGCAAAGATGAAAGAATCATCTCCAGTTACTTCAAATTTAGCAATCGATTCAGGCATTAACTTCTCGAAGTTCTTTACGTCAGATAATGCGTTAAATATATATTCAGCAGATTGCGCTACTTTTACTTTTGGACTTTCTAATTGCATACTTTTATTTCTTTAATTATTGATTCCATTCTGATGGATTAACTCTCCATTCTTGTAGTGTCTCTAAGTCAGAAGCAGAGATGTAATTTTGTTTTACTGCATTTTCCAATAGAGAAGTATAGTTACTCAAGGTAGTCAATTCAACACCTGCTTGAGCAAAGTTATCTTTAGAAACTTGAAACTCATAGGTAAAGATAGCAGCCATACCTACAATATCAGCTCCATTTTCTTTTAAAGCTTCAACAGCTTGTAAGCTACTTTTTCCTGTACTGATTAAATCTTCAATTACAACTACTTTTTTTCCTGGTTCTAATTGTCCTTCAATTTGATTTTGTCTTCCATGTTTCTTCGGTTCAGGACGAACATAAACGAAAGGCAATTCTAAGGCTTCAGCTACTAATAAGCCAATTCCAATAGCTCCTGTTGCTACACCAGCAATTACATCAGGTTTACCATATTTTGCAACAATATGCTTTGCAAACTCCTCTTTTAAGTATTTTCTAATCTCTGGATAAGACAGTGTAATACGGTTATCACAGTAAATAGGAGATTTCCATCCAGAAGCCCATGTAAAAGGATTTTTTGGATTTAATTTAATTGCGTTAATTTGCAGAAGTAATTCGGCAGTTTGTTGAGCTGTTTCTTTAGTAAAAATCATAATACAAATGTATAAAGTTTTTGTAAACGATAAACCGTTGTTTCTAACTGATAAAATTGAGAAAGAAACCGATTTTCAGTTGTTCTTGTTAGACAGTGTTGATATTGACAAAATTATCATTAAATATTTTCAAAATAAAATTGATAAGGCATTTTTATATCATCCAGACGAAAAAGCCATGATGAAAAGGCTAAAAGAAAAAATTCCTGTTCAAAAAGCGGGTGGAGGTGTTGTCTATAATGCAGAAGGGAAAGTACTTTTTATCAAGAGAAATGGTAAATGGGATTTACCCAAGGGAGGAATTGAAAAATATGAAGAAATAGCAGATACGGCAGTACGAGAAGTGGAGGAAGAAACGGGGGTTCGAGAATTGAAAGTGATCAAGAAACTTCCCAAAACCTACCATATCTTTAAGCGAAATGGGAAATATCGATTAAAAATTACCAGTTGGTTTGAGATGAGCACGTCCTATGATGGATCATTAATAGGGCAAGCAGAGGAAGGAATTGAAGAAGTAGTTTGGTTTGATAAGGAACAAATCAAAGAAGCAATGTCCAATTCCTATGAAAATATTAAACTTTTAGTAGAAGAAGCAGGTTTGCTTAGTGAATAAAATAAAAAAGTCGCTCTCGAGCGACTTTTTTTATCTGTTATATTCGGACAGGTTCGGGTACTAGTCTGATGTAATCTCCGTGATTGCGGATCACATCACGTACTATACTTGAGCTGATGAATGAAGTACTTGCAGCGGTAAGTAAAAATACCGTTTCAATTTTTGATAGAAAGCGATTGGTATGTGCAATTGCTTTTTCAAATTCAAAATCCGCTGGATTTCGCAAGCCTCTTAAAATAAATTGAGCCTTTTTTTCATGACAAAAATCGGTAGTTAACCCTTGATACGTCTCTACTTTTATTTTAGGTTCATTTGCAAAGGTCTTTTCAATAAAAACCTTGCGTTCTTCTAAACTGAACATGTATTTTTTATCCGCGTTGACACCAATCGCAATGATAATTTCATCAAAAAGCGGCAACGCTCGTTTGATAATGTCGTAATGTCCATTCGTGATGGGATCAAATGACCCAGGAAAAACAGCTCTTCTCATATTTTGGGAGTCTTTATTTCTGCAAAGCTAAAACTATTGCATTGTCAAACAAATCGGGCAATGAAATTTTAGCTTCTGCCGCCTGTTGAGGTAAAATACTTTCTCTAGTTAAACCAGGAACTGTATTCATCTCCAATAAAAATGGGGTATCTCCAACAATGATAAATTCACTTCTCGAAAATCCGTCCATTTTTAAAATGCGATAAATCTTAATCGCAATATCTTCTATTTTTGCTTTAATTACATCGTCAATGCGAGCGGGTGTAATCTCTTGAGATTTACCTAAATATTTTGCTTCGTAGTCGAAAAAGTCATTTTCACTGACAATTTCAGTAATAGGTAAGACAATAATATCCCCCTTATAATTGATTACACCTACAGAAACTTCTGTTCCTTTAAGGAAGCTCTCAATTAAAATTTCATTGTCTTCTTTATAAGCAACCTCAATCGCATGAATTAATTCTTCAGTGGTATGAACTTTAGAAATACCAAAGCTTGATCCTGAACGGTTAGGCTTAACAAAACAAGGTAAGCCAACACGCTGTATAATAGCTTCAGGGTTGATATCATCTCCCTCATTCAAATAATAGGATATGGCTGTTTTAATACCATAAGGCTTTAAAACAGAAAGCATATCTCTCTTGTTCATGGTTAATGCGGCTTGATACGCATTACATGAAGTATGCGGCATATGGATTAAGTCAAAGTATGCCTGTAATAAACCATCCTCACCAGGTGTACCGTGGATAGCATTAAAAACAACATCAAAGGTTAATTTTTGCCCTTTGTATGATACCGAAAAATCATTTTTATCTACTGGGAATTCCTCGTTGTGCTCGTCTACATAGACCCATTTATCGCGAAAAATATGGATTTTATACGGTGTGTATGTTGTGCGATCCAATGTGTCAAATACAACTTGACCACTTTTAAGCGAAATTTCAAACTCGCTCGAATAGCCTCCCATAATTATTGCTACGTGCTTCATATACCCAGGATGTTGAGGTTAGATTTATAAAAGAATTGTTTCAAACAAATTTATAATAAAACACAGAAACAAAAAATCTTTTCGATTTTATATCTTTGTCAAAAATCTAACCCTATGAAATTAGTTCAATTTTTTAAAAGTAAGAGCTTTTTAATTTCTTTGGCAGCAGCCATCATTATCTCTATTGTGGGGGTACTAGGCCTATTGAAATGGTTGAAAGTAACGACAAATCACGGACAGCGAATTGAAGTACCCAATTTATTAAAGCTAGATACCTATCAAGCTGAGCAAACGTTGGATCAAAAAGAATTGCGTATGATTGTCTTGGATACGCTGGATTACAATAAAAATTTCCCTCCTCTAACTGTTTTAGAACAAGATCCTATGCCAGGTTCTAGCGTGAAGGAAAATAGAAAAATCTACGTTAAAATTAACGCAGCTGGGTATGGTAAAGTGATTTTACCAGAATTAGAACAGTTAACGTACCGACAAGCGAGTGCTACGATTGCTTCTATGGGCTTAAAAGAAGGAACAAGATCTTATGCCACGTTTATTGGTAAAGATGTTGTTTTGGAAGTACATCAAAATGGCAAGAAATTGAAAAAAGGAGATTTAGTAGTGAAGAACTCTAAAATCGACTTCGTTTTAGGAGATGGAAAAGCGGGTCTTTCTGCAGAACAATTGGATGTAGCACCCGATATTGATTAAGAAAAATAATTTATGCAAGAAAATGTAAATGAAGTGTTCGATGATTTAGAAGATGAATTATTTGAACATTTTCGATTTGAAGCAGGTAAAGGGCAAGCGCCGCTACGTGTAGATAAATTTTTGATGAACTTAGTTGAAAATGCAACGCGCAATAAAATTCAACAAGCAGCATCAAACGGGAATATTTTTGTGAATGATGTGGCTGTAAAGTCAAATCATAAGGTAAAAGCCTTGGATGTTGTACGTGTACTCATGAAACAGCCTCCTTTTGAAAATATTATCATTCCAGAAAATATCCCTTTAAATATCGTATATGAAGACGATGCATTATTAGTGGTTAATAAAGAACCAGGGTTGGTTGTGCATCCTGGACATGGAAACTATACAGGGACTTTGGTCAATGCGTTAGCCTACCATTTTGAAAACTTACCGCTAAATAGCAGTGAACGCCCAGGACTAGTACACCGTATTGATAAAGATACGAGCGGATTATTAGTCGTAGCGAAGACGGAGTGGGCAATGACTGAATTGCAACGTCAATTTGCTGAGAAAACTACGGAAAGAGAATACGTAGCTTTGGTATGGGGGAATGTAGTTGAAGATCAAGGTACCATAGAAAGTTATATTGGAAGACACGTGAAAGACCGTATGCAAATGGCTGCTTTTGAGGATGAGAGTAAAGGAAAATGGGCCGTTACGCATTATAAAGTATTGGAGCGTTTTGGTTATGTGACTTTAGTCTCTTGTCGTTTAGAAACAGGACGTACGCACCAAATTAGAGTGCATATGAAGTATATTGGCCATACGCTATTTAATGATGAACGCTATGGTGGAAATTTGATTCTAAAAGGAACCACCTTTACAAAATACAAACAGTTTATCGAAAATTGTTTTCAGCTCTTGCCAAGACAAGCACTTCATGCTAAAACCTTAGGCTTTGAACATCCTATAACCAAAGAGTATGTTCGCTTCGATTCAGAAGTACCTCAGGATATGGTTGCTTGTATTGAAAAATGGAGAACCTATTCACAAAATTCCACACTTGAGTTAGAATAAAATAAAACCACAAATTAAATTTTGTGGTTTTTTTATGTACAGAAATGAACCTAGAATAAGGGTTTTTCGCGAAAAAAAGGGTATTTTTGGAGTTTGCTAGACAATTGTGAATAAAGATTAACATTTATACACCGCTTGTGCTAGATATGTTGAGGTAATCCATGGAAAATAAGTTTAGAAAGCATCTTGAATCAAATTTTGCTGAATTGACACAACACCCTATTTTACTTGCTGTTAGCGGTGGAGTAGATAGTGTTGTTTTATTACATTTATGTCATCAAGTTGGACTAAATGTTGCAGTAGCACATTGTAACTTCCACTTAAGAGAGGAAGATAGTAATCTAGATCAACAGTTTGTTGAAGATCTAACTGTGCAACTAAAAGTGCCTTTTTTTGTAAAAGAATTTGATACCAATCACTATGCGACAGAAAATAAAGTTTCCATTCAAGTTGCTGCAAGAGAACAACGCTATGTTTGGTTTGAAGAAGTTTTAAAACAAGAAAACTACCAATATTTATTGACAGCGCACCACTTGGATGATTCGATGGAAACTTTTTTTATCAATTTTTCGAGGGGAACGGGTATTGAAGGATTGCTAGGGATACCAGAGAAAACAGACTATATTCGGCGGCCACTGTTAGTATTTACTAGGGCGGAAATTGAGGCGTATGCAAATAAGAATCAACTCACTTGGCGAGAAGATTATACAAATGCGCAAACAAAATATTTGCGAAATAAGATAAGAAAAAATATCTTGCCTGTTTTTAAGGAAATCAATCAGCAAATTGACCAAACTTTCCAACAGACTATTGGATTTTTGAAAGAAGCACATCAAATGAGTGAGGATGCAAGTCAAATGATGTTTGAAAAAGTAGTGCTGAAGCAAGGGGATGACCTCTTGTTTCCTTTAAAAGAGTTAAGTGAATTGTCAATACCTAAAGCCTATTTGTATAAATGGTTAGAACCTTACGGTTTTAAAGCGTGGAACGATATTGCGGATTTAGTAAAGGCAGAAACAGGAAAGAAAATTCTGGCGGAAAACTATTGCTTGATTAAAGATAGAGGATACCTCTTACTGCGATTAAAAAGCAAAATGGTGGAAGAGGCAGAGGATTCTTTTTATATACAAGAGAACCAAACTATTACACAACCAATATGCTTAACATCAACTAATTATGAAAGAAATGAAATTGAACTGACGACGGATCCCTTATGTGCTTATCTTGACCGAGATAAATTGCAGTTTCCGTTACTGATTCGCAAACCCAAGAAAGGAGATTATTTCGTGCCTTTTGGAATGAAAGGAACAAAGCGAATTTCGAAATATGTAAAAGATGAGAAAATGACCCAAATAGAAAAAGAAAATATTTGGTTATTGTGCTCAGGTGATACTATTGTATGGATTATTGGAAGTCGAATGGATGAACGATTTAAAGTAAGAAATACAACTACTAATGTTTTAAAAATTAAATTAACCGTATGAAAAAATTAGCTTATTTGCTATTTTTCTTTATATCTATTTTCACGGCTCAGGCGCAGATGATGGAAAATCCTGCCAAATGGACAACGAAAATTGAAAAGAAATCCGATACAGAATATACCATCACATGGAATGGTATTATTCAAGATGGATGGCATATGTACTCTCAATATACAGCTGATGGAGGACCCTTGCCAACCGAATTTATATACAACAATATAGATGGAAATTATGAACTCGTTGGTGACGCCAAAGAGAGTGAAACAAAAACCGTTTATAACGATATCTTTGAAGTAGATGAGACTTATTTCGTAGGTCCTGTTCAATTGGTACAAGAAATTAAATTAACTAACGCTGATACACCGAATATTCAAGTAGAATTAGGATATCAAGTGTGTTTAGATGTTTGTATCAGTCAAAGTAATTTGTTTGTATATGACTTAAAAACACTTCAGGTTACGGAAGTGGAGAATTTTGAGGCTTATGAAAATAAGACAACTACAGCAAAAGAAGGCGAAACAGCTGCAACGGATACAAAAGCAACCGCTCCTAAATCAGAAGAGAAAAGAGGATTATTTACCATCTTCATTTTAGCATTCTTCTCAGGTTTTGCAGCTTTATTGACGCCTTGTGTGTTCCCAATGATTCCAATGACCGTGAGTTTCTTTACAAAACAAAGTAAAACACGCGCGAAAGGAATTAAAAACGCGATTATCTATGGTTTATCGATCATCTTAATTTATGTAGTATTAGGAACGATTGTAACCGCAATCTTTGGAGCAGATTCATTGAATGCACTGTCAACAAACGTATATTTTAATATCATTTTCTTCTTGTTATTAGTCGTGTTCGCAACGTCTTTCTTAGGAGCATTTGAAATTATGTTACCCAATTCTTGGGCGAATAAAGTAGATTCACAAGCCGATCGTGGAGGTATTATCGGTATCTTGTTTATGGCTTTAGCTTTAGCTATTGTTTCATTCTCTTGTACTGGACCTATCGTAGGAACTTTGTTAGTAGAAGCTGCTTCTAAAGGTGGAATTGCTCCAATCGTTGGAATGTTAGGTTTCTCTTTAGCATTAGCACTTCCATTTATGTTGTTTGCTATGTTCCCTGGATGGTTAAACTCTATGCCACGTTCCGGTGGATGGTTGAATACAGTAAAAGTTTCTTTGGGATTCTTAGAATTAGCATTAGCCTTTAAATTTTTATCCAATGCCGATCTTGTATTACAAGCACATTGGTTAGAAAGAGAAGTGTTCTTAGCGATTTGGATTACTATTTTTGGAGCTTGGGCCTTGTACTTATTTGGTAAGATTCGATTACCACACGATAGCCCAATGGATAGCATTTCCGTTGGACGTTTATTCATGGGATTATTTGTTACAACGTTTACCATCTATTTAGTACCTGGATTATGGGGAGCACCATTGAAGATTATTTCAGGTTTCCCTCCTCCGATGACGTACTCAGAAAGTCCTTATGGAGTAGGTGGTAAAGGTGGATCAGGAGGAGCTTCTACAACAGAAGTTTTACCAGAAGGAGCGAAGTACGGTGCACATGACATCGTTGCTTTTACCGATTATGAACAAGGAATGGCGTATGCCAAATCAGTAAATAAACCAGTATTGCTTGATTTTACAGGATTTGCTTGTGTGAATTGTCGTAAAATGGAGGATTACGTTTGGTCAGATCCTGCAATCTTAGCTTTATTGAAAAATGAAGTGGTCTTGATTTCATTGTATGTAGATGATAAAAAAGAATTGCCAGAAAATGAGCAATACATATCAGAAACAACAGGAAAGAAAATCAAAACCATCGGAAATAAATGGAGTGATTTCCAAATGAAGCACTATCATGCCAATGCACAACCGTACTATATTGTGTTGGATGCAGAAGGACAACGTTTGTCTGAACCCGTTGGATATACTCCAGATGTGGAAGAATACAAAGCGTGGTTAGAAGGTGGTATTCAAAAAGGAAAATAAATAAGAAACAAAAAAGCGATCGAAAATTTCGGTCGCTTTTTTTTGTTTATTTTAAGACTAAATCAGGGGATTAATTAATAAATTGTATCCTTCAAATTCAAAAAATAAATTGGACCATTAAATACAAGTAAAATGATAAAAAAGTTTGTTATTACCAGTTTGGCCGTATTTGCCTTATCCGTTGCGCAAGCACAAGTGCAAACACCGCCAACGAGTACAAAATCGGAAGTGCATCAGGTAGTGGGACTAACAGATGTCAAAATTGACTATTCTAGACCTAATATGCGCGGACGTTTGGTGTTTGGTGATTTAGTTCCCTATGGACGTTTATGGCGCACAGGTGCCAATATGAATACAGTTGTTTCTTTTGCTAATGATGTGGAAATTGACGGAAAAGTATTGAAAAAAGGATCGTATGCGATTTATACCATTCCAAAAGTAGAGGAGTGGGAAGTGATTTTTTATAAAGACACCAACAATTGGGGGTTACCAGAAAAATGGGATGAATCTAAAATTGCATTATCTACAAAAGTAAAGGTGCAAAACTTAGATCGCAAATTCGAAACGTTTACCATGGCAATCAATAACGTAAATATTGATTACGCAGATTTGGAAATCATGTGGGAGCGCAGTTTAGTTCCAGTGCGTTTCAAAGTGCCAACTGATAACTTAGCCATGGAAAGTATTACAGAAACTTTTGAAGGTCCTAAAATCGTAGATTACTATGCTGCTGCAGAGTATTTTTATTTGACAGGGAAGGATCTATCTAAAGCTTTGTCGTGGATTAATAATGCAATTGATAAATCAGGAGAGAAAGTACCATACTATTTTGTTCGATTGAAATCTCAAATTCAAGCAAAAGCAGGGGATAAAATCGGAGCCGTAGCGACAGCAAAAGTGGCACTAGATTTAGCTGAAAAAGCAAATAATCTAGACTACGTAAAAATGAATAAAGACGCAATTAAAGAGTGGTCTAAAGCAATTTAATGCTGATTTAATGGCGTTGATTCCCATGTAAGGGCGAATGAAAATTTGCCCATTATAGGTTAATGCATACATCGAGACGAATAACAGTGTATCTATTGAAATAATAGGAAGAAACCCATTAAAATCACAAAAAACAAAAAAGCAAACCGCGTAAAAAATATTATCTTTGTCTCTTAACAACACAATCTAAATGATGCTGACAGAACTGAATGCTATATCGCCTATTGATGGACGTTATAGAAGTAAAACCCAATCCTTAGCACAATACTTCTCAGAAGAAGCTCTAATCAAGTATAGAGTTTTAGTTGAGGTAGAATATTTTATTGCGCTATGTGAATATAATCTTCCGCAATTAAGTGGGATTTCCCCTAATCTATTTCCAGAGTTACGAAAATTATACAAAGATTTTACAGCAGAAGATGCCCTTTGGATTAAGGAAAAAGAAAAAATAACGAACCACGATGTAAAAGCCGTTGAGTATTTTATCAAAGATGCTTTTGATCGTTTAGGATTAGAGTCGTACAAAGAATTTATCCATTTTGGATTAACTTCTCAAGACATCAATAATACCTCTATTCCGTTATTAACAAAAGAAGCTTTTCATGAAGTGTATATGCCTTTATTCCTTTCAGTAGTTAATAAACTGAAAGAATTAAGCCAAGAGTGGAGTGATGTTCCTATGTTGGCAAGAACACATGGGCAACCAGCTTCTCCGACGCGTTTAGGAAAGGAAATTCAAGTATTTGTACAACGTTTGGAAGAGCAATTGCGCTTGTTGAATAACGTGCCGTTTGCTGCGAAATTTGGCGGAGCAACAGGAAACTTCAACGCGCACCATGTAGCTTATCCAAAAAATGATTGGAAGCAATTTGGAGAAGATTTCGTTGAATTGAGTTTAGGATTGAAATATTCATTCCCAACAACACAAATTGAACATTACGACCACTTTGCTGCTTTCTTCGATGCACTGAAACGAATCAATACTATTTTGATTGATTTAGATCGCGATATCTGGACGTATGTTTCCATGGATTATTTCAAACAAAAAATTAAAGCGGGTGAGATTGGCTCTTCTGCAATGCCTCATAAAGTAAATCCGATTGATTTTGAAAACTCAGAAGGAAACTTGGGAATTGCGAATGCTATCTTTGAACATTTAGCCGCAAAACTTCCCTTATCGAGATTGCAACGTGATTTAACGGACAGTACAGTCTTGAGAAATATTGGAGTACCGATGGGGCATACGATCATCGCTTTTGAATCTACGTTGAAAGGATTGAATAAGCTCTTGCTAAATGCAGATAAATTTGCTGAAGATTTAGATCGAAATTGGGCTGTAGTAGCGGAAGCAATTCAAACCATTTTAAGACGAGAAGGATATCCAAATCCATATGAAGCTTTAAAAGATTTGACACGTACTAATACGGTAATCAACAAAGAATCTATTCACAATTTTATTGAAACACTTGCGGTAAGTGAAGCAATAAAAACAGAATTGAAACAAATTACTCCAAGTAATTATTTAGGAGTGAAATAATAAAAGTAAAAAAGGACTGTGGTAAAAACAGCCCTTTTTTTTATGCTGATAAAAAAAGGCTGTCTTACTCCAAGACAGCCTTTTTATATATAAGATTATTGACTAGATAGTATCAATAATTGTATTCAATGTAGCACTTGGACGCATTGCTTTTGCAGTTGCTTCTGGGTTTGATTGATAGTACCCACCAATTTCTTGCGCTTTACCTTGAGCTCCGATTAACTCTTCGTTAATTTTCGCTTCGTTTTCATTCATTGCTTTAGCGATAGGTGCAAATTTAGCTTTTAATTCTGCATCTTTCGATTGAGCAGCTAATGCTTCAGCCCAATACATAGCTAAATAGAAATGAGATCCACGGTTGTCGATAGATCCAACTTTACGAGCAGGTGACTTATCGTTATCTAAGAACTTAGCAGTAGCTTCATCTAATGTTTCAGCTAATACTAGTGCTTTTGTATTATTTTGAGTTTGGCTTAAGTGTTCAAAAGAAGCACCCAAAGCTAAGAACTCTCCTAATGAATCCCAACGTAAATAACCTTCTTCGATGAATTGTTCGATGTGTTTTGGAGCAGATCCACCAGCACCTGTTTCGAATAATCCTCCACCGTTCATTAAAGGAACGATTGAAAGCATTTTTGCAGAAGTACCAACTTCTAAGATTGGAAATAAATCAGTTAAGTAATCACGTAATACGTTTCCTGTTACAGAAATAGTATCTAATCCTTGACGGATGCGCTCAACAGAAACTTTAGTAGCTTCAATCGGGCTCAAGATACGGATGTCTAAACCTGTTGTATCGTATTGTTTTAAGTATTCGTTTACTTTTTTGATTAATTCTCTATCGTGAGCTCTGTTTTCATCTAACCAGAAGATTGCTGGTGTTTCAGATAAGCGAGCGCGGTTTACTGCTAATTTAACCCAGTCTTGGATTGGAGCATCTTTCGTTTGACACATTCTGAAGATATCTCCAGCCTCAACAGCTTGTTCAAAGAACACGTTGTTGTTTTCATCAGAAACGCGGATTGATCCTACTGCATCAGCTTGGAACGTTTTATCATGAGATCCGTATTCTTCTGCTTTTTGAGCCATTAAACCAACGTTTGGTACTGATCCCATAGTCGTAGGGTTGTAAGCACCATTTGCTTTACAATCTTCGATTACAGTTTCATATACTCCCGCATAACAACGGTCTGGAATAATTGCTAATGTATCTTGTTGTTTTCCTTCTTTGTTCCACATTTGACCTGAAGTACGGATCATTGCAGGCATAGAAGCATCTACAATTACATCAGAAGGAACGTGTAAGTTTGTAATTCCTTTGTCTGAGTTTACCATTGCAATAGCTGGTCCTTGTGCAATAGCTGTATCGATAGCCGCTTTAATTTCAGCTTCTAAAGCATGTCCTGCAATCTTAGCATATAAATCACCTAAACCATTGTTTGGGCTAATACCTAATTCAGCAAATACAGCTGCGTATTTAGCATATACATCAGCAAAGTATCCTTCTACTACAGCTCCAAAAATGATAGGGTCTGAAACCTTCATCATGGTTGCTTTTAAGTGTGTAGAGAATAAAATATTTTTCGCTTTCGCTTCTTCTTTACATTCAGAAACAAATGCTTTTAATTTATTTAAGTTTAAAACAGTTGAATCAATTACTTCTCCTTGTAAAAGAGGAGCGTAATCTTTCAATAATTTAGTAGAACCATCTGCACCAACAAATTCAATTTTGAATTTAGTATTTTGTGCAACAGTTACTGATTTTTCAGTACCATAAAAATCGCCATCTGCCATAGATGCCACTCTCGTTTGTGAGTTTGTAGCCCAAGCTCCCATTGAATGTGGATGTTTTTTCGCGTAATTCTTTACTGCTTTTGGTGCTCTACGGTCAGAGTTACCTTCACGCAATACAGGGTTTACAGCAGATCCTAAAATTTTAGCATATTTAGCTTTGATCTCTTTCTCTTCGTCATTTTTAGGTTCCGCAGGATAATTAGGAACTGCAAATCCATGCGCTTGAAGTTCTTTAATCGCAGCGTTTAATTGGGGAATAGAAGCAGAAATATTCGGTAATTTGATAATGTTTGCTTCTGGGCTTTTTGCCAATTCTCCTAATTCAGCTAAAGCATCGCCAATTCTTTGTTCCTCTTTTAAATACTCAGGGAAATTTGCTAAAATACGTCCAGCTAAAGAAATATCTCTTGTTTCTACATCAATACCTGCAGTCTGAGCAAAAGCCTGAACGATCGGTAAGAAAGAATACGTAGCTAACATTGGAGCTTCGTCTGTAAACGTGTAAAGGATTTTAGAATTTTGTGTCATTTTTGTTCAATTTAAATGATAACAATATAATTGTTGTATATGTTGAGTCTAAATAGTAAAATTATAAAGCAAATATAAGCATAAGCATTGAAAAAAACGTGGTAATTCAGTGATATAACAGTAGAATTGTTAAGTTTATAATATGCCTTAGTAAAATTGCTTTATTGTTATTTTTGAAGGTTTTAAAAAGTGATATTGCTAAAAAGGCTAGCATATTTCTATGCCAGCCTTCTGTGTTTTATTTCATTATTTTAAATTCAAAAGCTTTTTCCACCATGGACGTTTATCTTCTAACACATCGTGTCCATAACCGTAACCATAACCATAGCCGTAACCATAGCCACCATATCCTTTCATGGTCGTTGTGTCATTTAAGATAATAGACATGTTTTTCAACTTGCCTTCGCGGTGTAAATCCGTAGGAAGTTTTAACATGCGTTTGTCTAGGTAGTTAGCGCGTGTTACGTAGATAAACGTATCAGCAAACTTACTTACCAATAATGTATCCGTTACTAAACTAACAGGTGCTGTATCCACAACGATATAGTCATATTCTGCTTTTAGTTTGGTAAACATCGCCTGAATTGGATTCCCCATCAACAACTCGGCAGGATTTGGAGGAATAGTTCCCGCTGGTAAAGCAAAGAAATTCTCGTATCCTTCCACTTTGACGATGAATTGATCAATATCAATATTCTTTCTTAAAAGATAATCTGATACCCCTTTCGATGGTAGATTCAAATAATCATCTAATCGAGGATTACGCAAGTCCATTCCAATTAAAAGCGTACGTTTACCAGAAAGTGCAATTGTTGCAGCTAAGTTTACAGAGGTAAAGGTTTTTCCTTCTTTTGGAAACGTTGAGGTAAGGAAAATAGTTTTAGCCATTCCTTCTTTCACATTCCCTAACATAAACTCTAAGTTCGTGCGTATAATACGCAAGGCTTCAGCTGAACTTGATCGACTAGATAAATCAATGATATTTTCGTGATCATCCGAATGCGGAATATCTCCCAAAAACGGTACATCTGTATTATTCTCAATATCCAAGCGATTTTTCACTTTCGTATCCAATAGTAAACGCAAGTAAATAACTGCAAAAGGAATTAACCCTCCTAAAATTAAGGCCGCTAATAAAATAATTGCCTTTTTAGGTGAAACAGGCTTATCAGAACTCTTTGCTGTGTCAATCACTTTTGCATTAAGATCAGTAGCTGCTAAAGTAATAGCTGTTTCTTCTCTTTTTTGGAAAAGGTACAAGTAAATAGCCTCTTTTACCTTTTGTTGTCTATCGATAATTCTAAATTCTCTTTCTTGTCTAGGTACTTGAGAAAGTTTTGAACGCAATTCAAACTCTTTGCTTTCTAATTCTTTCTTTGTGATTTTTAAAGAGCTTTCTAAACGATTTAGGCTAGCTAATACAGAAGCTTTCATCGCAGAAATTTGATCGTCCAATCGAATAACAGCAGGGTTTAAATCCGTAGAACTAGATGAAATCTTATTGCGCTCTAAGACTAAGGTATTATATTGATTAATTAACGAGTTAGAGCTCGGATCTGAAGAAACGATATTACCCGGTAATAGCTCATTTTGTTTGCTGTTTCTCAAGAAATCAATCAAAGAGGAAACTACTTTTAATTCTGTTTCATTCTCAATGATTTGCTTGTCATAAACATTGGCATTTTGCAAGTATAATCCCAATTCAGTAGGAATATCAGTAATGCTGTTTTTTGATTTATAGCCTTCTACTGTTTTTTCAACATCACTTAATTCATCTGTGATGAGTTTTAAACGACTATCAATAAATTCAGAAGTCTTTTCCGAAATATAACGCTTATCTGCAATAGCAGCATCGTTGTATAGGGTGATTAAGTTATCTAAATAGTCCACTGCCTTTGCTGGAGTTGGACTTAATAACGATAAGTCAAGGATACTTGAAAACTTGTCTGTAGGAGCGATTTGAACATTTTTAACAAAGTAATCAGTTACTTGTTCAATAGGTTTGATCTCAACAGTAATATTGCTGACATCTTCCATTTCTTCGCTTTCTTCAGTTTCTCCTTCAGTTCCTTTTTTAAGGGTAGAAATTGGTTTAGGTTGGTTTCTTGTAACAATTAACTTTCCTAAAATAGTTTCAATAGGAGTATTGTATTCAAAAGTACCTAACTTAACTTTCTCTTTATCTAAAAGTGTAAATGAAGTATCGGTGATATCTTTTACAAAGAAGGTGTAGCTCAATTGATCGAAATCAAATACACGTTCGATGAAATTGAAATCAATAGGACTATTATTGTAAAGCTCACTATTAACAACACGACCTTCATTGATATAAGAAATATTCAATTGCAAACGACGCACTGTTCGTTCTGCTAATGTACGAGAAGATAAAATCTGAGTTTCATTTTCAAGGTTACTCTTGCCTCCTGATAGCATTCCTAAGTCTGCAAATGCAGAAAGCTCAGTAGAAATACCGCCTCCTCTTTTTTCGTCTTTTACTATAATAGTTGTATTAACTTTATAGGTTTTTTCTGTATAACGAAGGTAGATAAAAGCCAGAATCAATGTAATAAAAACACTAACTACAAACCATCTCCAGTGTACAATATATTTCTCTAATTCTTCTCGAATATTAATGTTTACATTTTCACTATTGTCGAATTTTCCTTCCATTTCTTTTATTTAGTTGACAGCGCAATTATAGTTACTAACAAAGATAGTGCCGAAATACCTAAAGTAAGGTTAGGACCTACAACAGAAGAATTTACTCTTGTTTTGTTAGGCTCGACATATACAATATCGTTTTGGTTTAAGTAATAGTAAGGGGAGGTAATAAAATCAGCTTTAGTCATATCTACACGGTAAGGAATGCGTTTTCCTTCCACTTCGCGAATCACAAGAACATTGTCTCTTTTTCCATAAACCGTCATGTCTCCTGAAAGTGCAATTGCATCAGAAAGCGTCAAACGCTCACTAACAACAGTGTGGATTCCAGGTCTGTTTACTTCGCCTTGTACGGTTACTTTGTAATTCATGATTCTCATGTTAACAATAGGGCGAATGATATATTTACTAATCTCAGTTGTTAGGTAATCAATAGCTTCTTTTTTTGTTAATCCGCTGATTTTTAGTGTTCCAAGAACAGGGAATTCGATGTTTCCTTTGTTGTCTACCAAATACAATTGTTGTTGCATTTGACCTGTACCCGCAGCGTTATTGGGGTTGGTCGTCATTGTATTTAACAAGTTAAATGGAGCAGCTGCTTCTCGATCTTGAGCTGATACAATAATCATTAGTAAATCATCTGGTTGCAGATGGGTTTCAAAATTGGTAACTGTATTATTGTTCGCTAACACGTCTTCCACATTTTGGTAGTAAACTACTGATTTTCTGGACGCACAAGACGTCAGAAATACAGCTGTTAAGAGGAGTAATACAGCAAATGAGCTTCTTAATTTCATTGTTAATTTTTTTGCAAAAGTAGAACTTTGTTAAGTTGAATAAAAGTAAAAGTAGCAATATTTTACTAATTACAGTAAAAGAGCACTAAAATTCATTCAGGTACTAGTAGACCTAGTCGAAGTCTAATTTCTTTTTACGCAATTCAAAGTTTTGACCTAAATATACTTTTCTAACCATCTCATCCTCTGCTAGTTCTTCTGGAATTCCAGCTTTAAGAATACCTCCTTCAAACATTAAATAGGTCTTATCTGTAATTGCTAACGTTTCTTGTACGTTGTGATCTGTAATTAAAATTCCGATGTTTTTGTTTTTTAATTTAGCAACAATACGTTGAATATCCTCTACTGCAACAGGGTCAACACCAGCAAAAGGTTCATCGAGTAAGATGAATTTTGGATCGGTAGCCAAAGCACGAGCAATTTCCGTTCTTCTGCGTTCACCTCCAGATAACAAATCCCCACGGTTTGTGCGAATGTGTTCTAAGTTAAATTCAGCAATTAAAGACTCCATCTTAGCCACTTGCTCTTGCTTAGAAAGCTTGGTCAACTGAAGTACACTTAAAATATTATCCTCGATACTTAATTTTCGAAACACTGATGGTTCTTGGGCTAAATAACCAATACCATGTTGTCCTCTTTTGTACATCGGAAAACTGGTAATGTCCATATTGTCCAAATAGATGTGACCGAAATTGGGCTTTACCAATCCGACAATCATATAAAACGAAGTCGTTTTTCCAGCTCCATTAGGGCCTAATAACCCTACAATCTCTCCTTGATTTACTTCAACAGAAACGCCTTTTACAACCTTTCTCTTTTTGTACATCTTGACAATATTATCTGCTCTTAATTTCATACTTAGTCATTATTGTTTGGTGCCAAAACTTCCGTTTTAGGTTTCTTTTGAACAAATTTAGAGATATAAATACTAATTTCATATAGAATCAACAAAGGGATAGAAACTATAATTTGGCTAATCACATCCGGAGGAGTGATGATTGCTGCTAAAATTAGAATTAATACAATAGCATATTTTCTGTATTCTCTTAAAAATTGTGGGGTAACTAAACCAAGAACCGATAAGAAATACATGATAATCGGAAGTTCAAAAATTAAACCACAAGCGATAGAGGTGGTTTTTACTAGCCCAATGTAAGAGTTGATGTCAATGTCATTTTTTACTACATCACTTACCTGCAGATTTACCAAGAAGTTGATAGATAGTGGAGTAATTACATAATAGCCAAATAAAACACCCAAAAAGAATAAGAATGATGAAATGACGATAAAGAATTTAGCGTATTTCTTTTCTTTAGTGTATAAAGCTGGACTAATAAATTTCCATATTTCCCATAGGATAAAAGGAACTGAAATGATGAAACCTGCTGTAATACACGTCCACATCATGACAGAAAATTGCCCATCCATGGTTCTGTTTTGGATTTCAAAAGGAAGTTCTTGTTGACAAAAACTATCATCAAAATTAAAGTACTGTGCAATTTTACAGAAGAATTGATAGGTAACGAAATCGCTGTTCTTTGGTCCGAAAATGATTGTATTGAATATAAAATCCCTGAAAAAGAAAGCGATGATTCCCCCGCCTAAAATAAAAACGGAAGCGCGGATTAATAGCCATCTTAATTCTTCTAAATGGTCTAAAAAGGACATTGCCTTTTCTGAGTTTTTTTGTTTTGCCATTTTGTTATACTATTCCTTCTTTTAAAATGTCGTGTAAATGGATAATACCTTGATATTCTCCAGCTTGAGTTACAATTAATTGGGTAATTGAATTGTCCTCTAATATCGATAAGGCTTGAGAAACCAATTGATCTGATTCAATGGTTTTCGGATTCGCACTCATGATATCTTTTGCTTGGATGGTTTCAAAACTAGTATTATTTTGTAACATTCTGCGCAAATCACCATCTGTAATAATGCCAATTAACGTATTATTATCAATTACAGCCGTTACGCCCAATCGTTTTTGCGAGATTTCTACGATTACATCTTTAATTGAAGAGGTCGGTGAAACCATCGGTTTGTTTTGATTGTTTAAGATATCTTTGACCAATAATAGCAGTTTCTT
The DNA here is from genome assembly GCF_052691955.1 of Myroides sp. TSA_177.3. Classification (NCBI taxonomy): domain Bacteria; kingdom Pseudomonadati; phylum Bacteroidota; class Flavobacteriia; order Flavobacteriales; family Flavobacteriaceae; genus Myroides; species Myroides sp. TSA_177.3. The sequence continues at coordinate 21,520 of NZ_JBQZGD010000021.1, read as the reverse complement.
TCCTAAGGCACCTCCTGGGTGATATAGGGCAAAATCATTGGTTGTGAAGTTTCTACATTCAATTAAACAAGCAGCCAATGCATCGCCTAATGCTAATTGAGCTGTTGTGCTATCCATCGGAGCTAAGTTGTTTGGATCTGCTTCTCTGTCTACTTTTGAGAGTAAAACATAATCAGCATTTTTTCCTAAAAATGAAGTCTCATTTGCAGTGATGGCGATAAGGGTATTGCCAAAGCGCTTAAGTAGGGGAGTCAATACTTTTATTTCAGGACTATTTCCACTATTGGAAATGCAAATCACACAATCATTGGGCTGAAGTAACCCTAAATCTCCGTGAACCGCTTCTGCTGCATGCATGAAGAGAGATGGAGTCCCCGTAGAGTTGAATGTTGCGACAATTTTACTTCCAATTAACGCACTTTTTCCAATCCCCGTTACAACTACACGTCCCTTGCAGTTTAAAATGGCTTGTACAGCATCTGAAAAGTCTTCCGTTAGGTAGTCGATGAGCTTTTTAATGCTTTCACTTTCAGATAGTAAAGTTTTTTTTGCTCGCTCTAATATGGTGGTATGTGTATTCAAAATGACTAGAATGTTAAATATTAGGATTGCACCAAAGAAAATTAGTATCTTTAGGTACTGCAAATTTATGTAAAATACCATACAAAATTAAATGAAATCAATTGAAATTGACTTGCACAAAGAGTTAAAGAGATTTTTTGGCTTTTCCCAGTTTAAGGGTCTTCAAGAAGACGTGGTGAAAAGTATTATCTCCGGGCACAATACATTTGTGATTATGCCTACAGGTGGTGGTAAATCACTTTGCTATCAATTACCTGCATTGGTTTTAGACGGGACAGCTATCGTTGTTTCTCCGTTGATCGCTCTGATGAAAAATCAAGTTGACGCTATTCGCAGCTTGTCTACAGAGCATGGAATTGCCCATGTTTTAAACTCCTCTTTGACCAAAACGGAAGTAAACCAGGTAAAAGATGATATTAAGCAAGGAATAACAAAATTGTTATATGTAGCCCCAGAATCACTAACCAAAGAAGAGTATGTCAACTTCTTACAAGAGGTAAAACTGTCTTTCGTCGCCATTGACGAAGCACACTGTATCTCAGAATGGGGGCATGACTTTAGACCAGAGTATAGAAACCTAAGGAATATCATCCGACAATTAGGCGATATTCCAATTATTGGTTTAACCGCTACTGCTACGCCCAAAGTACAAGAGGATATTCTGAAAAACCTCGAAATTCCCAACGCTAATGTTTTTAAAGCCTCATTTAATAGACCCAATCTATACTATGAGATAAAACCCAAAACAAAAAACATTGAGAGTGATATTATTCGCTTTATTAAACAGCGAAAAGGAAAATCAGGTGTGATTTATTGCTTGAGTAGAAAAAAAGTTGAAGAAATTGCCAATGTATTGCAAGTAAATGGAATTAGCGCTGTTCCCTATCATGCGGGATTAGATGCTAAAACCAGAGCCAAACACCAAGATATGTTCTTAATGGAAGATGTCGATGTAGTTGTGGCGACAATTGCTTTTGGTATGGGAATTGATAAACCAGATGTACGTTATGTTATTCATCACGATATTCCAAAGTCATTAGAGAGCTATTACCAAGAAACAGGTAGAGCTGGACGAGATGGAGGAGAAGGATGGTGCTTGGCATATTACTCGTATAAAGATATTGAGAAATTAGAAAAGTTCATGGCTGGCAAGCCAATTGCAGAACAAGAAATTGGAATCGCCTTGCTGCAAGAAGTAGTAGCTTATGCTGAAACATCCATGTCAAGACGCAAATTTTTACTGCATTATTTTGGAGAGGAATTTGACGAAGTACATGGAGATGGGGCAGATATGGATGATAATGTTCGCAACCCGAAAAAGAAAAGTGAAGCCAAAGATGAACTTCAAAATGTGTTGAAGATCATTAGTGAAACAAAACAAGTATATAAAACCAAAGAAATTGTATTTGTACTTTTAGGAAAGTTAAATGCTTTGTTGAAAGTGAATAAAACAGATACACAAGCATTCTTCGGCTCTGGGAAAAATCAAGACGAACGTTTTTGGTTGGCTTTAATTCGACAAGCAAACGTAGCGGGTTATCTCAAAAAAGATATTGAATCTTACGGCGTTTTGAAATTGACAGAATTAGGGGAGCGTTTCATCTCAGCTCCTGTTTCTTTCTTGATGACGGAAGATCACGAATATGCTGAAGGAGATACTGCGGTTGAAAGCGATGCGCCAAGAGCGGAACTTGTTATTGATCAAGTGTTGATTAATCTCTTAAAAGATTTACGTAAAAAAGTAGCCAAAAAAGCTGGTGTTCCTCCTTTTGTTGTTTTTCAAGACCCTTCTTTAGAAGAGATGTGCTTGAAATATCCAATCACGTTAGAAGAAATGGCAAACATCATTGGAGTGAGTGATGGAAAGGCGAAAAAGTTTGGGAAAGATTTCGTTGATGCAATTAAAAATTACGTAGAAGAAAACGATATTATTCGACCAGATGATTTAGTCGTAAAATCTACAGGAGCTAATTCTGCTTTGAAACTATATATTATTCAAAGTGTCGATCGTAAATTGTCTTTAGACGATATTGCGAAAGCAAAAGGATTGGATATGGATGCTTTATTGAAAGAAATGGAGCAAATCGTGTATTCCGGAACTAAATTGAATATCGACTATTGGTTGGATGAAGTATTAGATGAAGATCAACAAGAAGAAATCTACGATTACTTCATGGATTCGGAATCCGATAATATTAAAACCGCAATGGCCGAATTTGATGGTGAATATGATACGGAAGAGTTGCGATTAATGCGTATTCAGTTTATTACAAAAGAAGCAAATTAAGAATAAGATTTTTTTACATCTATTCTATTAGTTATATGAAATCCAGAGGGAATATTCTTTCTGGATTTTTTTATGCCCCAAAAATAGAAGAGGTAAACAATAAATTATGTTAATTATTCGCAAAAAGAGAAGTTGTTGTTTTTTTGTTTTTATTTTAGCTTAATTAATCATGTGGTGTTTTTGGTTAATAGTATGGGGATAAAATAATAATTAATAATAAATAAATGAATAAAATAAGACAAAGTGTGTTTGCGGTTTTGTTGTTTTGTAGTATTAGTTATGCGCAAAAAACATCACTACAAGAACTCAATCTTGATTTTGAACAGGTCGAAAGTGGATTTCCCTTGCATTGGAGTACGATGGGGAATGAAGAGTATAAAATATACATGGATTCAGTTCATGTGAAAAGCGGGCATTATGCTGTTGTACTCGAAAGTACATCAAAAGAAGAAGGGTTTAAAGCTTTAGCTATTTCTTTACCAGCTAATTACAAAGGGAAAGAGATCCGATTAGCAGGTTACATGAAAACAGAAAATGTTGCGGAAGGATACGCAGGATTGTGGGTGCGTATCGATCCTGAGGTGGGGTTTGATAATATGTTTGATAAGGGGGTGAAAGGTACTACGGATTGGACAGCTTATGAAATTATACTGCCCTTATCGCCTGAGCAAACAGATCAAATTGTCTTGGGAGCATTGTTAGTAGGAAATGGAAAAATGTGGCTAGACAATCTTACGGTGACTATTGATGGTAAAACTCTAGATGATCCAACCTTAGAAGTGTTAGAAAGAGAACAATTACCCGCTGATCTAGACAAGGAATTTAATGATGGATCTACAATTGAAATTTCGGATTTATCGGAACAAGTAATTTCTAATTTGGAATTATTAGGAAAATTATGGGGAGCAATTAAATACTATCATCCAGAAGTTGCGAAAGGCAATTACAACTGGGATTATGAATTATTTCGTTTATTGCCGGACTACTTAAAAGTGAAGGACATCAAGGAAAGAGATGAGTTATTAGTTTCGTGGATGACAAAATATGGTAAATTAGAGAAATGTAAGACTTGTGAACCAACCCCTAAAGAAGCCTTTTTAAAACCGGATTTATCTTGGATTAAGCAGTTTAATGCATCACAAGAGTTGCAAAAAGCTCTTCAAAATTTGTATGACAATAGAAATCAAGGAGAACATTATTATGTAGGGCTTGAACCTAATGTGGGGAATCCGCGTTTTACCAATGAAAAGACCTATGACAATATGCCTTATCCAGATGATGGTTATAGATTATTAGCTGTTTACAAGTATTGGAATATGATTGAATACTTTTTTCCTAATAAGCATTTGACTGATAAAACATGGGAATTAGTTTTAAAAGAATACATTCCTAAATTCCTAGAAGCAAAAAACGAGTTAGAATACGAGCTTGTAGCAATTCAGCTCATTGGTGAAGTTCAAGATAGTCATGCTAATTTATGGGGTGGGGGAGATAAGTTTAATGAAGCGCAAGGAGGTAATTTTGCGCCTTTCAAGGTAAGGTTTATTGAAGGTCAATTGGTAGTTGTTGATTATTATAACCCTGAATTAGCAGAAGTAGCACAGCTGAAAATAGGTGATGTAATCACACATATTAATGGAGAAACCATTGATTCTCTAATCAATCGCTTGCGCAGTTATTATCCTGCTTCAAATGAAGCTGCTCGTTTGAGAGATATAGCAGAAGATGCATTGCGTTCATCAAATCCTTATGTGTCGATTAGTTATCAAACAGAAGGGGAAACAAAGCAAATAGATGTTGTGTTGTATCCAAAAGGAAAACTGAATCGATATCGTTGGTATAAAGTTGATGAACAACAAAAGAGTTTCAAGTTGCTGAATGACAATATTGGCTATGTAACTTTAGCTAATATTAAAGCAGAAGATATGCCAGAAATAAAACGCGCCTTCAAAGACACGAAAGGAATTATTGTAGATATTCGAAATTATCCTTCTGCTTTTGCTGTGTTTGATTTGGGTGGGTGGTTTGTAGATAAAGCAACGCCATTTGTCAAGTTTACGAAAGTTGATATCAATAATCCGGGAGCGTTCATTTTTACTCCAGTGTATGAAATTCCAAAGGATGAAGAACAGTATAAAGGTAAATTGATTGTATTGGTAAATGAATATTCCCAAAGTCAAGCGGAATATACCGCTATGGCTTTTAGAGCAGGAAAAAACACAACGATTGTAGGCAGTACAACAGCTGGTGCGGATGGGAATGTTTCTAGTTTTTACCTGCCTGGAGGATTGTCAACTATGATTTCAGGTATCGGTGTGTATTATCCAGATGGTACAGAAAATCAACGTGTTGGTATTGTGCCAGATGTTGTTGTTCAGCCAACGATACAGGGTATTAAAGAAGGTAAGGATGAAGTGTTAGAAAAAGCAATAAAATTGATTAATAACGGGAAAAAGTAATAGAAAAACCTAGGTGATTACCTAGGTTTTTTTTATTGCTCGTATAATTCTCCTCGATGTGGTTTTAATACATCTCTCAAGGTGCGCATTTGCTCATCATTAACAACGAGATAAGCAATGCTGTGTACGTCATTTAATACCTGTTTGTCTATAAGGGTTAACGGTAGTTTTTCCATAGCGACAAATTCGCGTAAATGAATCACGTGATGATCCGCTATTTTTTCGGCATCAGGACCGCGAAAATCCCAAATTAGTTTGATTAATCTTTCCATAGGTCTTATAAAAGAAACAAAGGTAAATAAAATGTGTGGGAAGTACGGAATTTCAGTAATCTTTAGAAAGCATCAAAGCGAAAATGCAATTTTTAAACTCCTTGAGAGCATTGGTTTCCTATTTTGTTTTTTGTACTTTTGGAAGTAAAATAAATTTGAAACTAGGTATGATTGAAGAGCAAGTGATTTTAGTTAATGAGCAAGATGAACAAGTAGGTACCATGGGCAAACAAGAGGCTCATGAAAAAGCTTTGTTGCATAGAGCGTTTTCTGTATTCATTTTTAATGATAAAAATGAAATTATGTTACAGCAACGCGCAGCGGAGAAGTACCACTCACCTTTATTATGGGCAAACACTTGTTGTAGTCATCAAAGAGTTGGGGAGACCAATATCGAAGCCGGAACACGTCGATTGAGAGAAGAAATGGGATTTGAAGTAGAATTGAAAGATGTTTTTCATTTCATTTATAAAGCACCTTTTGACAATGGGCTAACGGAACATGAATTTGATCATGTGATGGTAGGATATTATAATGGAGAACCTACAATTAACCCTGAAGAAGTAGAAGCGTGGAAATGGATGGGAATTGAAGAGGTGAAAAATGACATGGAAGCGAATCCTCAATTGTATACTGCTTGGTTTAAGATTATTTTTGCTAAGTTTTACCCGCATATCGAAGCACATAAAATCTAAGACATCATGAGATTAACAGTTAGCCGTAAAGCACATTTTAATGCAGCACATCGCTTACATCGTCCAGATTGGTCCGATGAGCAAAATCAGACTGTATTTGGCAAGTGTAATAACCCTAATTTTCACGGACACAATTACGAATTAATCGTTCATGTAACGGGTGAAGTTGATCCAGAAACAGGATTTGTGATGGATTTGAAAATCTTGTCTGATTTGATAAAATCGGAGATTGAAGAAGCTTTCGACCATAAAAACTTAAACTTGGATGTTATAGAATTCAAAAACCTAATCCCGACTGCAGAGTATATTGCAGTAGTGATTTGGCAAAAATTAAGGCCTTTTATTGATAAAGATAAAGATTTAGAGGTGGTTTTGTATGAAACTTCTAGAAACTTTGTAACTTTTAAAGGGGAGGGGATTTAACATACTTAGTATTCATTAAAAGTTGTACATTTGCGTCTTGTTTTATGCAGTGTTCCTTCTGTGGACTACTGCAAAATGAGGAAGAAGTTAAGCCTATGAGTTTTATACAATATCCAATGATGTTTGAACCCATCCTAAAAGATAGAATTTGGGGAGGGGAGAAATTACATACTGTTTTAGGTAAACAGCAGATTTCTGATTCAATTGGAGAAAGCTGGGAAATTTCAAATGTTCCAGAAAATGTCAGCCTTGTTTCCAATGGCGGTTATAAAGGACAAAGCTTAGAAGAACTGATTAAAACCTATCCAGAGGATATCTTAGGTTCGTATATTGTATCGACTTTTGGATACCAATTCCCTTTGTTGTTTAAGTTTTTAGATGCAAAGGAGGATTTATCGATTCAGTTGCACCCCAATGATGAATTAGCGCGAGAACGACATAACTCTTTGGGGAAAACCGAAATGTGGTATGTCATGCAAGCGGATCCAGGTGCTAGAGTGGTAGTAGATTTTAAGGAAGGGGTGACTCAACAAGATTATTTACAACATTTACACACCAAGACATTACCAGCTATTTTAAATGAGATTCCCGTAAAAAAAGGCGATGCTTTTTTTATACAAACGGGAACTGTTCATGCCATAGGAGGCGGAGTTTTGCTAGCTGAAATCCAACAAACATCTGATATTACCTATCGCGTGTACGATTGGGATAGGGTAGATAGCGAAGGACAAACCCGAGAATTACACGTAGATTTAGCGTTAGAGGCGATTAATTACGAGAAAAAACAGGTTGTACTTTCTTATACGAAAGATATTAATCAAGCAAATCCTGTGGTGTCTTGCCCGTTTTTTACGGTTAATTTAATCCCTTTAGAAGAACGATATGAAATAGAGAAGCCACTAGATCGCTTTTACCTTTATGTTTGTACAGAAGGGGCGTGTGAGCTTCAGATTAATACCTTGACGTGTGGAATTAAGAAAGGTCAAACGGTATTGATTCCTGCATCAGTGAAAAATTTAGTTGCAACTGGTCATGCAACGTTGTTAGAAATATATATCGATTAGACCACCGATATCGAAAAGATAATATGTACTTTTGTTTAAAATTTAAATAAATTATTATGGCAAGTGTAAGAGGACTTAAGAAAGATGTTCACCAAGTATTGGGAGATATCATTGAAGCAATTTATATCCACGAATTGACAACAGGTGGTGCTACAGAGCAAACATCTGCATTGATTGAAGAAGCATTGACAAGTTTCGACGAATTGATCGTTGACATCAATGCAAAAGGAGTAGAAAACAAAAAAGCACATTTTAAAGGTGTTTTTGTAAAGTTGGAAAATATTGCAGGTCAATTAGTTGAAAAAATAAACAACTTGTAATTAAAATAAAGCGAAAAAAAACACGCAGAATCAGTTGGAAGATTGAAAAAGCGTGTTATATTTGCACTCGAAAAATGAGTCGCCGGTGTAGCTCAGCTGGCTAGAGCAGCTGATTTGTAATCAGCAGGTCGTGGGTTCGAGTCCCTCCATCGGCTCAAAATTTTCGAGATTAAATATTGCAATGCAATTTGAGTCGCCGGTGTAGCTCAGCTGGCTAGAGCAGCTGATTTGTAATCAGCAGGTCGTGGGTTCGAGTCCCTCCATCGGCTCAAATTTTGAAGATTAAGTATTGCAAGGCAATTTGAGTCGCCGGTGTAGCTCAGCTGGCTAGAGCAGCTGATTTGTAATCAGCAGGTCGTGGGTTCGAGTCCCTCCATCGGCTCAAATTTTGAAGATTAAATATTGCAAGGCAATTTGAGTCGCCGGTGTAGCTCAGCTGGCTAGAGCAGCTGATTTGTAATCAGCAGGTCGTGGGTTCGAGTCCCTCCATCGGCTCAAATTTTGAAAATTAAGTATTGCAAGGCAATAAGTTGCCGGTGTAGCTCAGCTGGCTAGAGCAGCTGATTTGTAATCAGCAGGTCGTGGGTTCGAGTCCCTCCATCGGCTCAAAAGCCTCCTAATAAATTAGGAGGCTTTTTTGTTTTTATCCCTCTCCTCATTTTAAAGTACTATACGAATAACAAGCATTGATAGACGGATGTGATTCTTCCGCCGTCAGTATAGTAAACGGTGCAGAGTAATACCAATTGATCCGTTTTTTTGTAGTTCCCTATAGCTCCCTAAATTTTGCGCTTAATCTTTCGTATGTATCTAGAAAGTAAAAAGATTTGTTATCCTGACTAAGGAAGGAAAAGAAAAACACACCTAATAACTATTATTGGTTTCCTGATTTTGGAACAAAAACAAATTTTGCCACTTTTTCTGCTTTTATAATCTATTTTAGATAATATTTTTATAATTTAAAATAAAATTCATTTATTTTAAGTTTAAAGTTGTTAATTTTTAAAATAATAATATACTTTTGTAGTTAAAATAATTCAAAATTTAAAATAATGAGAAGAAAACTGACGTTTTTGTGTGCCTTTCTATTCTTGTTAGGAAGTAATGCACTACAAGCTCAAGACACAACTTGTGCGCTTGATGCTAATGAGTTATCGTATGATGTCATACTGGTTGGTGGTCAATCTAATACACATTATGGATATCCTCTTAATACGCAATTGGATACCGTAAATCCTCGTGTATATGAATTAAAACGACATGATAGCAAGAATTATAGAATTAATCCAGCGGGACCAGTTCTTGATTTTTGGACGAGACAAACAAACCGAAATAGTTTTGCTACTACATTTTCAAATCTGTATATCAATACATATTTGAAAGATAATAATCGAAAAGTACTTATTATTCCATGTGGATATTCAGGGAGTAGTATTACATACTGGACAAAAGGAAAGAAATACTATGATGATGCAATGGAGCGTGTAAATTATGTATTAGATAACGTTCCAGGAAGTAAGCTAGTAGCTATACTGTGGCACCAAGGAGAGGCAAATGTTGGATGGAATCCATATCAAACAACGCTAGATGGTATGATTTCCGATATGAGAAATGATATTCACCAAGAGAATGGACAAGAAATTCCTTTTATTGTTGGTGGTATGGTTCCGCATTGGGTGAATCAGAATGTAAATAGAAGAAAGCAACAAGAGATTATTAAAGATACGCCTAATCGTGTTGCTAATACTGGATATGCTGATTCAGAATTCCCAACTGTTATTGCAAAACCGAACAATAATTCAGATGCGATCCACTTTGATAGTGCGGGACAAAGAGAAATGGGAATTCGCTATTTTAATGAGTACCGTACTTTAGCTGATACAAATAGACAACCTCGTGCAATGCAACATTTAGCTGTAACAGAACAGCCAATTGAGGTTGAATCTAATGCTACTAAATTGTTTCCAAATCCAGCTACAGATGTTGTAAATCTTGTTGCTATTCAAAAGATTAAACAGGTCGAAATTTACAACCAAATTCAATCCCGTGTGTTTAGTCATTCATACAACCAATCAGAGATTACGATTGCAATCGCTAATTTGCCAAATGGCTTGTATGTTGCGCGTATTACATTGGAAGATCATACGATAGAGCAGATTAAAATAATTAAAAAATAATTGAGATGAGATATTTATACCTTTTTATAACTTTATTTTTCGTCAATATTTCATTTGCTCAACAACAAGTAGATCCTTGTTTGGATGTAAGTGAAGGGTATGACGTAATCTTAGTTGCAGGACAATCGAATACACATTATGGGTACCCATTAGATGCACAGTTAGACACAGTCAATGCGAAAGTGTATGCAATACATAGACAAAGCGGAATGGATTATCGTATTGATAAAGCAAAACCAGCACTAGATTTCTGGACAAAAAGTACCAATCGCAATAGTTTTGCTATTACATTTTCGAATCTTTATGCAACACAAATTCTGACTAATTCTAATAGAAAAGTATTAATTATTCCTGCTGGATATTCAGGAAGTAGCATACTAAATTGGAAAAAAGGAGGGAATTTATATAAAGATGCCATGGAGCGTTTAAATTATGTGTTGGACAACATTCATGGAAGTAGATTGGTTGCTATTTTATGGCATCATGGAGAAGCAAATGTTGGATGGGCGCCGTATCAAGAAACATTGGATACGATGATTGCTGATATGAGAAGTGATATTCACCAGCAAAATGTAGAAGAAGTTCCTTTTGTTTTAGGAGGAATGGTTCCATATTGGGTGAGCCGTAATCCGAAGAGAGGGGAACAACAAGCTATTATTAAGGATACACCCAATCGAGTAAATAATACGAGGTATGCTGATCCAGAATTCCCTACAGTAATTGATAAACCAAACAATGGATACGACGAAATTCACTTTGATGCAGCTGGACAAAGGGAGATGGGAAAAAGATACTTTAATGCGTTTAATGAATCCAATGGAATGAGATTTAAAGTGTCTATTACAAGATACCATGAGTTTGAATATAAAGAAGACGATTTACAAGAGATACCCGTAGATAAAATTGAGGTTACTGCAAATAAAAATATACAATCGGCTATTATTTATAATGCAAATAATACGCCTGTATTAACAGTAGATGAAATTACGAGTAATAGTTTTTCCGTTGAAGTAGAAACGTTGCCTTTGGATAATCAAGCCTATCAGTTAAAAATAACAGATGTCAATGATTTTACCCATAGTTACCGTTTTTATCGCTAAAAATGAGAATAGAGAAAAGAGTAGTTCGTTGATAACTACTCTTTTTTGTTTTAGTTTAATACCATCTAGGTATAGCTGTTTTACCATTTGTAAAAAGATACAATTAAAATTGTTCTTTCATTTTTGATACTTTGGAGTAACCTTTTTTCATATTGTCGATTTATTTGTGCTTTAAATGAAAGACACATGAAAAAAAAAGTATTAATTATTTTTATGAGTGCTTGTAGTTTGGGTTATGCACAATTGGGTGTAAATACGACTGAAATTACTAGTACATTAACTGTACAAGGATCTATTTCGGCAAATTATCGCGAAATAATAAATTCAACTTATGCGATTCAACAGGATGATTGTAATATTAGTTATCGAGGAAACAGTAGGGAAGGAGTATTTTATCTACCTTCAATTGAAGGTTCTGGAGATTCTTTTGGAAGAATGTACAACATTAAAAATTTATCAAAAGACAAAAATCTAGAGATAAGAACATTAGGGAAGCAATTTTTACAATTTGGAGGAGAATACCCAAATAGAGTAACTGATTTTATTATTTATCCAGGGCAACATATGCATGTAGTAGCAAATAAAGAAAATAATTGGGTAGTATATGATTATGACAATCATGCAAGAAAAAAGGTGAAAATAGATAATTCAATTACAGAAAATTCGGTTGTTCGTCTTGGAAATTATAGCTTTCGAATAGTACAAGGTAAATCGCAGAGTAGTGGACAAATGTATTTACAAATCATGTCACATCAAACTTATAAAGATTATATAATTGCCGATATAAGTTTACATAGTTATATTTTTAGTAATAATGAGAAAAAATATGAGAATTTTTTTGATGGTAAGTTTATTGATAGTGGTAAATGGGAATATGTATATAGAGACAATACCTTTGTTGTAAAACCTATTTTTATAGTTGGAAATAATCACTCCCAAGTGAGTCTTATAACAATTCAACGTACAGGTGAAATGTACAGAGTTACTTGTACTGCATCTAGAGCAACTAATGTTGCATCTGAAAATATAGTTATTCACGTTGAACGATTGGGTTAAAAACGAGCGTGATCAAGAAGCATTTAGGCTTGTTCTAGCGCTTATGAAATGATACTATGAGTAAGTTGATTTTAAAAAGTTTAGATTATAGTAAAGGAAAGTTTCTTCTTTAGTAGGATAAAAATTAATTCAAAACAAGACTGTCCTGTATAGGAGCTAGAACAAGCAAATGTACTACATAAAATTACTGTAGTTAAGCGAATCAAAGCGTTTTAGAGGTAAACATAGATAAGTTTAGAAAAAGAATGCTTAAATTTAGGTTCGCTTTTAAGGCAAATACTTTTACTTTATCGTAAAGAATTCAAACTATGATGTCATTATTTTTCGAATCAGAGTGGATCATTTATTGGGAAGTCGCGTACTTTATCATTGCAATTCTCGTGTCTATTCGAATTATTTATGACACGGATTCGATTTCCAAAACATTAGCCTATTTACTCCTAGTATTCTTTGTTCCTATTTTTGGAATTATTTTCTATTTTTCCTTTGGTATCAATTACCGACGACGAAAAATGTATTCTAAAAAATTAATCGCTAATGACAACTATGCTGAGCGATTCAATAAGCGTATTAGCGAAATACACCTTGATTTAACGCAACAAGGACATCCTATTGTTGATCAACATCGTTCGTTTGTTCAATTGCTCTCTAATGCAATTGTAGGCGAAGGTCCGCTTTTGGTTGATAATGATGTAGAACTCTTACAAAATGGGGAAGCTTTTTTTCCGCGCTTATTACAAGATATTAAAGAGGCGAAACACCATATTCATATTGAGTATTATATCTATGAGAATAATGAAATAGGAAAAGAAATTGCCGATTTGCTAAAAATAAAAGCACAAGAAGGAGTAGAAGTGCGTTTTATTTATGATGATTTTGGTAGTCGAAGTATACGCAAGAATATTGTGAAAGAACTTCGTGCAAATGGGGTACAAGCTTTTGCCTTTAACAAAATTATTCTATTGGCTTTAGCAAATCGTCTAAACTATCGCAATCACCGTAAAATCGTGGTGATAGATGGACAAATTGCCTATACAGGAGGGATCAATATATCAGATCGCTATGACAATAGCAGAAAAGGAGAAAACGATTTCTTTTGGCGTGATACACATATTCGAATTGAAGGAAGTGGTGCCTATGGTTTACAGCATGTTTTCTTAACAGATTGGAACTTTTGTAGCAAAGAAAATATTAATTTCTCTGCAGATTATTTTCCTAAAATTCACATGGGAAAACAAAAAATATTACCCTTACAAGTTATTGCTTCCGGACCAGATTCGGATGTTCCTTCTATTTTGTTTAGCGTATTACAAGCCATTCAGGCTGCAAAGAATGAAATTTGTATCACAACCCCTTATTATATCCCCGATGAATCACTTCAACTAGCAATTAAAATGGCGGTGCTTAGTGGAAAAAGAGTAAAGCTTTTATTGCCAGGAATTACAGATTCACTAACTGTTAAATTAGCTTCTGAATCCTATTTCCAAGAGTTATTGGAATCGGGTGTTGAAATTTACTTGTATAAAAAAGGGTTTATCCACGCTAAAACATGGGTAACCGATTCAGGTATTAGTTCTGTGGGTACTTGTAATTTAGATCACCGTAGTTTTGATTTGAATTTTGAAGTGAATGTAGTACTTTATGATATGGATTTTGCCAATCAAATGCGAACCATGTTTGAAGAGGACTGTAAAAATTCAATTCAATTGAAACTGGATCGCTGGAACAAACGCTCCAAATGGCACCGATTGAAAAATAGCTTTTTGCGTTTGCTTTCTCCTTTGCTTTGATAGTGGTAATGAGAGATGGGTTAGAGGTTATGGGTTAAGGTTGAGATGGTGAGAGGTCAGGCGGTGAAATCGGAACGTAACAAGCGTTGTATTCACCCCCAGTAACCACTCAGTATGTCACCCTGAGGTAACGAAGGGTCGCATCCAGTGCTCACGCCATGCTGTGAGGGTACTGTGTGGAGTGACTGATTAGAGTAACAAGCGTTGAGTAACAGATGCGATCCCTCCTTCGTCGGGATGACATACTGGGTGTGTAGCCATACTAAACGGGATACTGCGTGGAAAATCACGAAGAGCAAATCTCACAAAGTACGAACCTCACGAACCCTCACCAATCTCACCCCCTCATCGCCTCACCCCTTCAAAAACACTCAACAATATCCAAAAAAAATAGCAGTAGGCTTTCGCTCACTGCTATTTTTAACTATGGATGTGTTGGTGTGTTTTATTCTAATCCACCACCTAATGAACGATACAACTGTACTAACGTAGTCAATTGCGTCAATTCTGTGTTGATGTAGCTTAATTCAGCAGCAAGTGCACTTTCTCTAGCTGTTAATACATCTAAATAAGTAGCCATACCTTGAACTAATAGTTCTTCAGAGTATTCTGTTGCTAACTGATAAGCTTCGTATTCTTTTTTCTTTAAATCTAATTTTTCAGAAGCACTTTCATACGTGTATAACGCATCAGATACCTCTTTAGAAGCCGTTAAGATCGCTTTTTTGTACCCTAAGTACGCTTGCTCTTTTTTCGATTGAGCTACTTGGTGTTGCGTTCTAATTTGTCTTCCATTTAATAACGGTTGAGTTAATCCACCGATTAAATTAGCAAATAAAGAGTTGGTGTTGAATAATTCATCAAAATCAAGACTTTGAAGTCCGCCATTTGCTGTTAAACGCAAAGATGGGTAGAAGTTAGCTCTCGCTACATTCGTCATCTCAAATGCGTTTACTAAACCGTATTCTGCTGCTCTAACATCAGGACGATTTGCCAACAACTGCATCGGAACTCCTACTGTTAAATCAGTATTTACTTTTTGATTGCTTAGTTTTTCTCTTTTGATTTCACCTGGAGTTTGTCCTAGTAAAATGCTGAATGTATTTTCAGTGATTTTGATGTTGTTGTTCAAGTCAACCAACAAGGCTTGCGCATTGTACAATTGTGCTTGAGTTTGTTTCACTGCAATCTCATCCACTTGTCCAGATTCTTTCAACGCTTGAATCGTCTCTAAACTGTTCTTTCTATTAGCAATCGTAAGTTCTGTAATTTCTTTTTGTCTATCTAAAGCAACAAGTTGAAAATACGTTGTTGCAATAGTTGAAATTAGTTGCGTCTTTACTGCTTGTTGAGCCGATACTGTTTGTAAATAGCTCGCTACAAAAGCTCTCTTATTACTTCTTAGCTTTCCCCAAACGTCTAGTTCCCATGAAAACTGACCTGTAATATCATAAAGGTCTGTTTTGATGCGTTGGTCACCACTAAGGATTCCCTGTGGGCCGTTTTTCGATTGGATGCTATGCGTATAATTTCCACCAACACTCAAGGTAGGAGCAAAGCCCCATTTTCCTTGTTGCATATAAGCATGCGCTGCGTTAATGTTCTCAATCGCGATTAACATATCTAAGTTGTTGTCTAACCCCGTCTCGATATGTTGAATCAAGGTTTGATCAGAGAACAACTCTTTCCATGACATAGTTGCCATAGAAAGAGAGTCTGCTGTATTGCTACCTCTATATTGTTCCTCTTGAATAACGTCAGGTCTATCATATTTTTTTGCAACTATACAAGATTGCATGGTAAGCCCTAATATTGCAACAGGAATCGCTCTGTATATATATGTTTTTTTCATGTTATTCAGACTTAATTTCTTCAAATTTAATTGGTTTAATTTTCTCTTGAAGATATTGGAATATTGCATATAATACTGGAATTACAAACACTCCAATGATAGTACCAATCAATAGACCGAAGGCTGCACCTGTACCAATTGAACGGTTTCCGATATAACCAACTCCACCAGCAAATACCAATGGCATTAATCCTAAGATAAACGCGAATGAAGTCATTAGAATTGGTCTTAAACGCGCTTTTGCACCGTTAATTGCTGATTCTACAATCGATTCGCCATGTCTTCTACGTTGAACGGCGAACTCCACAATCAAAATGGCATTCTTCGCGAGTAGTCCAACTAGCATGACCAGGGCAATCTGGAAGTAAATATTATTTTCTAATCCTGCAATTTTTTGTGCAATGAAAGCTCCCATAATACCTGTTGGTAACGATAAGATTACCGCAAATGGCAACATATAACTTTCGTATTGTGCAGATAGTAAGAAATAAACGAATACCACACACAAGAAGAAAATAAGTACGGTTTGGTTACCCGCGTTAATCTCCTCACGAGATAATCCTGTAAAGTCAATACCGTAACCTGCAGATAAGTTTTGTTCCGCAACTTCTTGAACCGCTTTAATCGCATCTCCAGAACTGAAGCCTGGTTTAGGAGCTCCTGTAATATTTGAAGAGGTAAATAAGTTATAACGGTTAATAGATTGCGGTCCATATACTTTATTCAAGTTAACAAACTGTGTAATTGGCGCCATCTCTCCTGATCCTGTTCTTACATAGATCTCATTCAAGCTGTTTACATCTGAACGATATTCTGGTAATGATTGTACCATTACACGGAACTGTTTACCAAAACGCGTAAAGTCAGCCGCATAAATACCTCCAATATACCCTTGTAAAGCAGAGAAGATATCACTTACTAAAACACCTGATTCTTTTGCTCTAGCTACGTTTAAATCCAATTCATATTGTGCATAGTTCGTGTTAAATGACGATTGCGCATACATGATTTCAGGACGTTGCATTAAAGCTCCTAAATACTCTTTTGATTTTTCATCAAAGTCTGTCAAAGAACCTCCTGTTTTATCTAATAATTTCAACTCAAAACCAGATGACATACCGAAACCAGGAATACTTGGTGGTTGGAAGAAAATCATTCTTGCATCTTGGAATTGTGTCGCTGCTAAACCGAATAATTTTCCAATTACTACGTCAGTAGCTAATTCTGGCGCTTTTCTTTCTTTGAAATCTTTCAATTTAATCATCGCCATACCGTAGTTAGATCCCTGACCGTTGATGAAAGAGAATCCTGATACTACAGTTACCCCATCAACACCTGGAATTTGTTGTACAATTTTAGAGAATTCTCTCTGAATTGCTACCACACGGTCTTGAGAAGCACCTGCTGGTAATTCGATGTTACCCATGATAAATCCACGGTCCTCGTTTGGTACGAATCCTGTAGGCATTGTTTTTGCTGAGTAATAAGTAATTCCTAAACACGCTAGTAAAACAACAAACGTTAACCATTTGTGTTTTAATAATAATTTGAATGAATTACCATAACGCTCTGTAAGGCTGTTAAACGCAATGTTGAACGCTCTAAAGAAACGTTGAAGTAAATTCTTTCTCTTTCCATTATCTACTACATCGTGGTGTTTCAAGAATACCGCACATAAAGCCGGACTCAAGGTCAAGGCGTTTACAGCCGAAATTAAAATCGCAATAATAAGCGTAATACCAAACTGTTTATAGAATACCCCTGTTGGACCACTAATAAACGTTACTGGAATAAATACCGCCGCCATTACTAAGGTAATAGAGATAATCGCACCAGAAATTTCATCCATGGTACTCTTACTCGCCTCTAATGCATCTTCACCGGTAGCTTCCATCTTGGCGTGGACGGCTTCCACCACAACGATGGCATCATCCACCACAATCCCAATGGCGAGTACGAGGGCAAATAGCGTTAGTAAGTTCAACGAGAATCCAAAGGCATTCAAGAAGAAGAACGTACCTACAATCGAAACTGGTACCGCAATCAACGGAATTAACGTCGATCTAAAGTCTTGTAAGAAGATATATACTACGAAGAATACTAAGATAAATGCTTCAATTAACGTCGTAACTACTTTACTAATTGATGCATCCAAGAATTCGTTTGTATCCATCAATACTTTATAGTGGATTCCTTCTGGGAAGTTTTTCGATAAAGATTCTAATTCACTGTGTAAGTGCTTATTAATTTCTTGCGCGTTTGATCCTGGCGTTTGATAAATAGCCATGGCAACCGCAGGGTGTCCGTCTAATTCTGAGTTTCCTACATAAGACATCGCTCCTAATTCAATTTTAGCAACATCTTTTAGTAATAATACTTGTCCATTAGCTAAAGACTTCACTACAATATTTTCATATTGCTCTTGTGTTTTGTATTTACCGCTGTATTTGATAACATATTGGAATGCTTCTGCATTATTTTCACCCAATTGTCCCGCAGCAGCCTCCAAACTTTGTTCGTTTAATACGCGAACAACATCAGAAGGAACTAAGCCATAGGCTTTCATTTTTGATGGTTCAATCCAAATACGCATCGAGTAGTTACGAGAACCAAACGCTTGCGCATCTCCAACACCACTTACACGTTTTAACTCAGGAATAACGTTAATATTCATGTAGTTTTGAATGTAAACCGCATCGTAGTTTGGATTTTCAGAGTAGAACGAAAGGAACATCAAAGCACTCGTTTGTTGCTTTTGTGTTGTTACCCCTGAACGGGTTACCTCCGCTGGTAAAAGCGGTGTAGCACGAGCTACACGGTTCTGTACGTTTACTGCTGCAATATCCGGGTCTACCCCTTGTTTAAAGATTACTTGAATACTCGCACTACCATCATTACTGGCAGTAGAAGTAATGTAATCCATGTTTTCCACCCCGTTTACTTGCTCTTCAATCGGAATGATAACACTTTGCATTACAGTCTCAGCATTCGCTCCAGGATAACTGGCGTTAATCTGTACTGTTGCAGGCGCAATATCAGGATATTGCGTCACAGGAAGTGCGGTCAATCCCAGCACCCCTAAGATTACTATTAGGATAGAAATAACTGTCGATAGAACAGGTCTTTCAATAAATGTCTTTAACATAGTTTAGAATGTAGGTTTGATGCTGTTGTTAATCTCTTCAATTGAAGTTGGATCTGGCGTAATAGCTGAACCATTACGTAATGTACCTAATCCTGTCGCTACAACTGTTTGTCCTTTCTCCAATCCTGATTTTACAACGGCTAATTTGTTCACACGGTCAATCACTTCAATTGGGGTTGATTTTACGGTGTCATTTTCTACTTTGTACACATACACTTGTCCTTGTTGCTCGAAAGTAGATGATTCTGGAACAACCATCACATCTTTGTACGTTTGTGGAATTAATAATGTACCACTATTTCCTGTACTTAAGATTCTGTCTTTGTTCGGGAATGCTGCACGTACTTGTACTGTACCTGTAGCCGTGTTAATTTGACCACTGATTGTTTCGATTTTACCCGTATATTGGTAAGTCGTACCATTGGCTAATTGTAACTTCACTTCTGGTAAGTGGCCTAATTTTTCTTTTAACGAATTTCCTTCAATTTTTTCTAAGAAATTAAAGTACTCTTTTTCGTTCATCGAGAAGTAAGCAAATACTTCGCTATCGTCAGAAACAGTAGTTAATGGAGTAGGATCACTAGGTGAAATTAAAGCCCCCTCACGGAAAGCAATAGCTCCAACAATACCGTCTATTGGACTTCTTACAATAGAGAAATCAACATTTGCAACCACACTGTTGTATGTTGCTCTTGCTGCTGCTACTTGACTTTGTGCACTAGCTAAATTTGCTTTTGCTGTTTCCAATTGAATGTTACTTACAATTCCTTTTTGGACAAGAGGAATTAATTTGTCTACATTCACTTGTGCTACATTTACTTGTGCTTCAGCTGTTTTAATAGCTGCTTTACTAGCATCTGCATTTTGTGATAAAATATTGGTCTCCAAACGGAATAAAGGTTGTCCTTTTTTTACCGTTGCTCCTTCATCCACATACACCTCTTGGATGTATCCTGTTATTTTTGCGCGAACGCTACTCGTAACTTTACCTTGAAGTGTAGTTGGGTACGAAGTATGACCCACAACATCTTGTGTTGGAACTTGAACAACTTTGTATGGCATTGGACCTTGCCCTCCTTGTGCTTGCTCTTTCTTACCGCATGAAATTACGGCTAATGATGAAAGAGAACCAAGAACGATAGTATGCAAATAACGTTTCATATAAATTACTGGTTTGTACTTTTTAATTTTTCTATAGTGTTTGTTAACTGAATTTTACTGTTTTCTAGATGCTCAATGTAGAGCTTCATCTTCGCTTGACAGTTGTTAGAATTAATTAACCCTTCTTCAACAAAACCTTTGAGTTTGAGTGTTAAGGTTGATTCTCTGTCTAACATGTTCTTAATCAACTCCAATCGGGTAGTAATAAAATTAGAGTTTAAACGAAAAAATCGCTTCCGCTCATCAATCTTATTGAAATGTTCGATTTGATTGTTGCTGATTAGTAAATTTAAACTCGTCGATACGGAACTTTTACTAGCGTTTAGTCGTTCAACAAGTTCGTCAAATGTAACGCCGTCTCTGTTGTTATTGAACATGATGTAGGTGTAAATCTGAGCCGTAAGAGGCGAGAAATGATAGACTACTTCATGATGTGCACAGAAGTCTTGAAACAAATCGACTAATCTTTGATCGTATTGCATTATGGAAATAACTCTTAATAATAATTATACACGGCAAAGATAGTGTTAGTTTTGTTCTTTCCGAACCAAACAAACTTAAAGTTCTCTTAAATTATGTGGACGTCGTCTAAATAATGTAGCAAGTCAATGTTAAAAAGGGTTGGGAAGGTTTTTTTTGTGTTTTATTTTGAACATTTTGGCTTTAAAATCGCAAAAAATATTTCTTTTTTTTGGTTTTATGAATACAGTATGTTCGATAAAATTGCGTATTTGACAAGTAAAAAGGGGTTTTAGGAGGAGTTTAATTTTGGAAAAAAGATTGATTTAAACGCCGTTCGTCATAAAAATAGGGAGTTATTGGGTAGAAAATGCAGTTGTGTAAATAAAAAAAAGGAAGATGAGTAGTTCAGAAGAAGGGGATTATAACGAAATTAGGGGGAGAAAAGTTTTTTTTTAGGCGTTTGTTTAAGGATATCTCGTTGATATTCTGCATGAAGAAAAAAAAATGAAACAGATGTAAAAAAAATATCTTTTTATTTCTTGCATAAAATTTGAAAAATGCCTTATATTTGCATCCACAATTGCGGAAGTAGCTCAGTTGGTAGAGCTCCAGCCTTCCAAGCTGGTTGTCGCGAGTTCGAGCCTCGTCTTCCGCTCCAAAACTTGATGAAAGTTT
>NZ_JBQZGD010000020.1:0-58738 GCF_052691955.1 Myroides sp. TSA_177.3 | reverse complement strand
GGAGATGTAATTGGAGAAATTGACGCTAATGCAAATGCAATTACGTATAATGATAACTCAACTCAATTAGGTGTTACAAACGTACAAGGAGCGATTGAGAAGTTGTTAGAAAAAATCACAACGATTGAAGGAACAACTGGAGATTTAGTCGTATCTGGAGGACTTGAATTTATTGAAAGAACGACAGGTGTAGCTAAATTGTTAGCGGATGCAAACATCCAAATCGCTGATAAAGGAGTTACTGCTGAAAAATTAGACGGTGGTAAAGGATTAGACGGACGCGTAGGTGTTGCAGATGGTGAAGGAAACATCACATACAAAACGTTAGACGAAGTAGTAAAAGCGAATGAAACAGTAACGTTATTCGTACAAAACGCAAACGGAACCTATACGTATTATAATGAAGATCAAATTGGAGTAGATGGTTTACCAAAAGCTGGTGTAACAGGTACAACAATTGATCCAAAAGAAGTTTCAGTTGCTTTAAACACAACAACAAATGTATATGAGTTTAAAAATGCTGAAGGAGTTGTAATTGGAGAAATTGATGCCAATGCAAATGCAATTTCTTACGATGATTCAACAACAAACTTAAACGTAACGAATGTACAAGGAGCGATTGAGAAGTTGTTAGAAAAAATTACAACGGTTGAAGGAACTAAAGGTTCATTGACGTCAGCTTCTATTTATGTAGATGGTGGAGCAGATGCTTTATTAAAAGATGCAAAACTAGATCTTAAAGGAGGTTCAACGGATGGACAAGTATTAGTTACGGTTACGAAAGATGTAGTTGTCGGAAAAGATGTAAATGGTGATGACATTACAGAATCTCGTAAAGTAACAGAATGGCAAGATCCAAAAGACGTTGTTGCTACAACGGTAACGGCTAAGAACGGTATCACAGTAGTGAATGACGCAGATGGAAATAGCGAGTTTAGATTAGGAGGAAGTTTAGATGCAGCGACAACAATCACAACAAGTGCTACAAATACATTAGCGATTGCAGGATTGGATACGGTAACAACAAATCCAACAGCAAATAACTTAGTGATTGCAGATGCAGCAGGTGTGTTAAAACAAACATCTGCGAAAAACATGATTGAGGATGTTATCACACAAGGTGATCTAGAGGCTAAAAAGCTAAAAGGGGTAGGTATTACAGTTACTGCTGGCGAAAATGCTGGAAATAACTTGAATACAGAAGTAGCAAGTTCTTTATTAAAAGACGTGACTTTAGGTATTGCTGATAAAGCGGTAACAGCTGGTAAATTAGATGCAGGTACAAGTACTTCAGAGGCTCCACGTGTTGGAATTGCTGATCAAGAAGGAAATGTAACCTACCAAGATTTACAAACAGTAGTACAAGCAGAGCAAAAAACAGTAGTGTTAGAAAATGGTACCAATACAACCGTTTCTAAGCGTGTAGATGCTACAAATCCAAATGAGACTATTTGGAAAGTTAATGTAGCAAATGCTGTTAAAACGGTAATGGCAGCAACAGCTTTAGTAGCAGAAGATGCTGTAGTACTAGTAGATGCTAATGCAGCACCAACAGAAGGTATCGTTATCACGCTACCAGAAGCAGACGCAAATAACAAAGGAAAAAAATACACTATTAAAAAACTAGACACGAACGAAGACGGTTATGTAGTTGTTGCAGGAAACGTTGCAGGGTTAAACGGTAAAAAGCTAGAAACAGGCTTACCATACTCTGGATGGGACTTTGTATCAGATGGTACACAATGGCAAATCGTTAACAAATTTTAATCACCTTACTTAATCAGAAATTAATCATGAAAAAAATTATATTATCAGCAGCAGTAGCTTTTACAGTATTAACAACATCGAATGTTGTCGCTCAACAAGGATTTGGAACAAACACACCAGATCGCTCAGCTGCTGTAGATATCGTGTCTAGCAAAAGAGGTTTATTGATTCCTAGAATTGACATTCCTAATTTAGACCAAGCAGCACCAGTTGCAAATCCTGCAAATGCCTTAATGGTGTATAATACAGGATCAACAACGGCAGCAGGTTTTTACTACTGGGATGCAACTTATAATAATAATGCAGGTAGATGGGTGCGTTTCGTATCGTCTAACTCAGGAAACGCAGTAACGGTTTCAGCAGGAACAAATGTTACTGTTAAACCAACAACAGACGGACGTGATACAGATTACAACGTAAGTGTAAAAGGTGGTGCAGAAGCAGGACAAGTATTAGTTACGAAAATAGAAGTAGTAAATGGAGAAACTGTTCACACAACTGAATGGGTAAAGCCAGAAGATTTTATCCAAGGATCAGTAGTTGGTGTAAATGGTGTTACAGCTGAAATCGTTGGTGATAAAGTACAAGTTGGATTAGGTGGAGCTTTAGGTAAAGCAACAACAATTGAAACAACAGCTGGAGATAAAGGAAATACTTTAGCGATTACAGGTTTAGAAAAATTAGACGGTTCTACTGGAAAAGAATTTGACGCAACTGCACAAAATATTGTGATTATGGGAGCGGATGGAATCTTAAAAGTAGTAACGCCAAAAGCACTTTTAGAAGATGTGATTACAGAAGGAGTAAATGGAAAAGCATTGACTTCATCTTCTATTACAGTGGATACAAATGGAGCTACAGCACTTTTAAAAGATGTAAACATCGAGATTACACCTGGTGGAGCTGGTGGAATGGTTTTAGTAACAAAAGATGATAATGGAACTAAAACAACAGAATGGGTAACTCCAGAAAGTCTAGGAAATACAGTAACAGCATCGAACGGTTTAACGAAAGATGCAAACAATGATATCGCTTTAGGTGGTGCTTTATCAAAAGCTACTACAATTACAACAGATGAAACAAATACATTGGCATTAGACGGTTTGAAAGAGCAAGATAAAGCAGGTGTAGCTGGTAAAAATGTAGTTCTTGCTGATTCAAAAGGAGTATTAAGCGAAACAACGCCTGCAAATTTAATTGGTCAAGCAATTGAAGATGGAGGAATTGACGCTAAAACATTAAAAGGAGATGGAATTACGGTAACTGCAGGTTCAACTGTAGGCACATCATTAGAAGTAGCAAGTGCTTTATTGAAAGATGTGACTTTAGGTATTGCGAATGGAGCAGTAACAAATGAAAAAATTGATGCAGGAGCTGTAACAGCAGATAAAATGACATCGAAAGATGCAGCAAGTGGAGACAATGCTGAAGCAGGTAAAGTACCAGTAGCTGATGGACAAGGAGGTGTGACATATCAAAATGTTTCTACTGCTATCGGTAAAGATTTAACAACAGATGGAAAAATCGTTATTGGTACAAATAAAGATTCTCAATTAGAGGATGCAGTATTGGTTCCAACTCATTTAAGCATCAAAGAAGGAAGCATTACAACAGATGAAATCGCGGACGGAACAATTGCAAATATTGATTTAGGAAGTCAAGTGGTTTCTGCTGATAAAATGACATCAAATACTACAGCGAATGGAACAGCGACTCCAGCAGGAGAAGGACAAATTCCAGTAGCAGATGGAAATGGTGGAGTTACGTACCAACAAGTAACAGGTGAGTTGTTAAACGGTAAAGCGTTAACCTCTCCAACAGGATCAATTAGTGTAGTTGGTGGAGAAAAAGCGTTGTTAGATGGTACTACTATTGATATTAAAGGTGGTTCTGCAGCAGGACAAGTTTTAGTTACTAAAGAAGTAATTGATGGTAGTACTACTACCTATGTTACAGAATGGGTAACACCAAATGATTTAGGTAATACAGTAACAGCTTCTAACGGTTTAACAAAAACAGATAACGATATCGCTTTAGGTGGTACAATTGATAAAGGAACAACGCTTGCAATTGCGCCAGGAACATCAAATCCTGATGGAACAGTAACTGGAGGAGGTTCTTTAGCAATTACTGGTTTAAAAACGGCTGATTCAAAGCAAGGAAATAAAACAGTAGTGGTTCAAGCAAACGGACAATTAGCAACAATTGACACAGCTGCCGGAAATGTTACTATCAACCAAGGTGGAGATGTAAATATTAGTGATAATTCAGTAGTAAATAACTATCATCCTTCAATGAGCGAAATCGTGATTGAAGTGACATTAGGAGCTACGGATACAAACTTAAGTTTACCAGTAGTAAACGGAACTGAAGGACAAACTATTAGTGTGAAAATCGTAAATACAGACGAAGACCACAATGGTTACTTAAATATCAAATCTGGAAGTAATGTATTAGCGTATGGAGCTATGCCACACCAAGGATGGATTATCAAATCGAATGGAACGAAATGGATCGTTGTAGGTCGTAACTAACAAAAAAGAAAAACAAAGATGAAAAAAAGATACATTGGAATTGCAGGGCTTGGTTTAGTATTGGCATTAGGTACGCAACAAGTTCACGCACAACAAGGTTTCGGTACAGATAAACCAGCAAAATCAGCAGCAGTAGATATACAATCCTCAAAAAGAGGATTGTTGATTCCACGTGTGGATTTAGTTGAAACAACAAATGGTGTAACACCAGTTAATGCTCCAGCACAATCATTGATGGTGTATAATGAAAAAAAACAAAATGATGTAGTTCCAGGATATTACTATTGGGATACAAATCGTTGGGTTCGTTTTGCACAACAAGGAGATATCACAGCTATTAATTTAGCAGGTGACGTAACAGGGCCAACAAATGCTACGGTAGTAGGAGCTATTCAAGGCGTTGCTGTATCGAACGTAAATCCAACAGCCAATCAAGTATTGACTTTTGATGCAACAGAAGGAAAATGGAAAGCAGTAAGCTTAACAGAAAATAACCTGACAAGTTCAAAAGGAATTACAGGAACTGGAATTACAGTAAGTGGAGAAACAAATGGAGCGAATTCAACCTTGAAAGAGGTAGCTTTAGCTATTACACCAGGTGCAGCGAATCAAGTGATGGTTACAGATGCAACTGGGAAGTTTACAACTTGGGTGGATCAATCAACGATTGCACCAGCAACGACTCATACGATTGGTAAAGTAGAAAATACAAATGGGAATACCCTTATTTCTACTGTAAATGGTGTTGAAGCAACAACAGACATTATTGCTAATGTAAGCAATACCATTACGAATAATACAGTTTTGAATACAACAGTAAATGGACAAACAGGTCAATTAGATTTAGGTCCTGTTATTCAAGCTGGACAAAAAGTTTCTACGGTTGTAGATGGGGTAAACACAACAGTGACCTCTACTGTAGATCCAGCAAGTGCAAATACTACAGTATATCAAGTGAATGTATCGAAAGATGCGATTCAAGGAGAGCAAAAAACAACTTCTGTTGTAGGTAAAGATAATAAAGTATCTGTAGTTACTACAGGAGCGGGTACAACGGGAAACAATACAGAATACACAGTAGGAGTAGAACAAGGAAATCTTGATTTAGCTCAAATCGGTGGATCCTTAACACCAGGGCAAATTGCTCCAGGTACAGAAGGGCAAGTATTGACAACAGTAGAAAAAGGAGGGGATCTTGCTACTTCTTGGGAAACTCCTAAAGAGCATGAAAATATCTATACGCATGATGGAACGTTGATTACTTCAACTCCGAATAAAATACAACGTAAAGTTTCTTTTGGAGATTTTAAAAGCTTGTTTTTTGATCGAAATGGAGATGGTCATGATTTTACATTTGATGATTCAAGACACACTGGTTTGAACATGTATGGTGTTATGTCATCTATTGGTTTAATTGCAAGTGAACTTTCTAATGGGGTTGAATCAAAGTTGAAATTTATCCATAAAACAGATTTATCAGAAATTAATGCTAACTCTAATAAAGGATTAAAAATTGCAGCAGGATATCATAAAGACATTACATTAGGAACATTTTATTTAAATCCTGGCGAAGACAATGAAACCTATGACCCAGCATTAGTAATTAAAGGAGATAGTGGAGTTCAGGTAGTAAATATCAATAAGCCAGCATTCAAAGGAGCTGCAACAGATAAAGTAGTAGTCGCTGATGCAGATGGAGTATTAAAAGCATTAAAAGCAGTAATGCCGAAATTCTTCTATATGCCATCAGTTATGGTGCCAACTGCAGCGAATCAAGCAACGCAAGAAGGGGTTACTTTTGATAATGGAACTCATAGAGGTACTATTAATTTGTACACCATCTATCAGAAACAATTTGGAACACCAGTAATGAGCAGCCCAGGAGCAACAGCTTTACCTGTGTTACCAGCAACGGAGCTAGGTTTCCACGTAACATACGCTACTTCAGGAGTATTTACAATTGAAAGCATCGATGCTCAAGGAGTAATGACTTATACTGTAAACGCAAGTGCGAATGTAAATGCAGGAAGCTTTATTAATATTGTTTTCTCTGTTAAAGAATAACCAAATAATGAAGAAAAATATTTTATATATAACTTTAATTTTTGCTCTGTGCTTTGGAATCAAAGCACAGGCGCAAAATGGTCAAGTGAAAACGGTTGAAGAAAAAATTAGCTCTTTAACACCAAGAGAAGCACAAAGATTTGAAGAGATGATTGCAGGACAAACTTCTTTTGTACTTGTTTCACATGATAGTAATGTTTTTTTTATTGAACGTGAAGGAACCGAATCAAAAGTAATTTTATTAGAAAAAATTTCAGCTGAAACTAACTTAAAAAATTCGCCATATAGATCATCTATTCCAAGTAGTGAGATTTTACTTATTGATACAAGAAACGGAAATGATTATACTGAAATAGTAAATATTGATTTTAAGGCATATTCAAATTTAAAAACAATTGTTATTATTACATATACTGATATAGATTTAATTGCACTTCAAGAATTGGTTTCGACAGTACAAGAATTAACTCAAGTGGAAATCTTGATTGATAAGATAGAAACTGAAATATAAAAGATTATGGAAAAAAAATGGTTAAATCGTAAGATCTTTACTTTAATATTTGTTTTTTTTACATCTTTTGTGATGCTTGGACAAGTACAAAATAAAGTTGATTTTAAATTAAGAAAATCAGCACAAGCACCAGGTAATTTTAAAAATACAGAGATTTATCGTTTGCAAGGAGATTTTACTATGATTGGTAATGCGAACCTATTTGATAACCCTTATACTGATGGGGGATCTAATAGTAATAATACTAAGATGAGTTTTTATAGATTGTCAGGTGATCCAAGCCAAATTAAAAATTCATCTTCTGCAGATTTAGTACTACCAGTAGGAATGAGTAAAGAATGTACTGAAATTGTTTACGCGGGTTTATATTGGTCGGGACGTGGAAATAATAATTCTATGACTTTATCCAATGGTCTAGTAAAAAACAAAATTAAAGTAAAATTACCTGGTAAATCTACCTATGAAGAATTAACAACTTCAGAGATTCATTTTGGGGGCTCAGATGTAAATGGTATGTATACTGGATACATGGATATTACTGAAAAAGTTAGAAATCTTAAGGGAAATGCTTGGGGAACTTATGCAATTGCTGATGTAGCAACTACAATAGGAGATGGTGGTAGTGTTGGTTACTATGGAGGTTGGGGAATTGTAGTTATTTATGCAAATCCAACGATGAAATGGAAAGATATTACAGTCTTTGATGGGTTTAGTCAAATTGCATATGATGGAAAAACTGGGAATTGTATAAAATATCAATGGGGACGGTGTACAGAATATGAGAAAATAACAACTTTTGGAGAGCTAGAAGTTTCGGGTTTTAGAGCTTCTCAATCTGGTGATGTTAAGATAAAAATGGGAATGATGGCTGGAGAAGGTGATAGAGGAATTGAAGGAGATGTTTTTGATATTTTAAAGAAGACACCGAATAATCCTTCAAATTCAGATTGGTATCGTTTAAGTCATAGCAGTAATCAGGAAAATGATTTTTTTAATTCATCTATTTTAACAGGTGGAAACCCAAGAGTTCCAAATCGACTGAATAATTATGGAATGGATGTCGTTATGTTTGATTTACCAAATTCAAATAACCAAATTATTGGAAATAATCAAACTCGTACCAAATTTCGTTTCGGAACTGTACAAGATACTTATGTAATTTATAATATCGTTTTTGCAGTCGATGCCTACGTCCCTGAGATTATTGGAGAAAATAAAGCAATTGCTGTAGATGGCAGTGCTCTTCCAGTGCATAACGGAACAATTACGCCAGGACAGCAATTTGGTTTTGAACTAGATGTATTTAATAAAGGAACAGAAGCGGTAAACGATTCAAAAATA
Organism: Myroides sp. TSA_177.3; assembly: GCF_052691955.1. Taxonomy (NCBI): domain Bacteria; kingdom Pseudomonadati; phylum Bacteroidota; class Flavobacteriia; order Flavobacteriales; family Flavobacteriaceae; genus Myroides; species Myroides sp. TSA_177.3. The sequence continues at coordinate 50,521 of NZ_JBQZGD010000020.1, read as the reverse complement.
GAAATTCCTGTACCGTCCAATTTACATTTTGCAGGTGCAAATGTACAAACTGGATTTCCAGTAGGTGGAAGCGTAACTTGGTCACCTCCAACAGGTGGTACAAATGATCCTAATGTTACTGCAGGAGGAACTATTGTATGGAATATAGGAGTTTTACCTTTAGATCAACGTGCAGATAAAAGTACTCTATTAGCGAAATTGAAATACTATTTTAAAGTATCAGATAACTGTGTATTATTATCTACGAATGTTTGTGGTTTAGAAGTGCGTATCAATGGTAAAATTTCTGGAACAGGAGCTACTTCTAGAACGAATGTATCTTCTGAATTAGTGAGAGATTACGGAAGTGGTGCGTGTGCAGGACCTGTATACGATGATTTTATGTCAACGATTTCTTTGAGTGTTGATTTCTTACAAAACTGTAACCCACCAGTTGAAAATAATGTCATGCAATTCAAAGCTTTTTGTGATGTTCCAGCTAATGGTTATTCAAGAGAAGAAGTTATTGCTAAATACCCTGTAGGAGCTAAGTTCTTTAGTACAATTCCATCATCTTATGACTCTACTACAGGGGTAGTATTGAATGATTTTGTAGTTAACACAGATGGAAGTAAGAAAATGTACTATGTGATGACACCTGGTATGGGGGATGGATGTTATGCTAGATTAGAAATTAGTGTAGACAAGGTGGTAACTGAACCAACAGCTAAAAATGTGATTGTATGTTTGGGAGAACCAATCGTTTTAGAAAACGCTTTATCTCAAACAGGAGTGACAAATCAATATGCTTTGGTATATTTTGATGCTAATGGAACGACTAAACTTGAAGGTGAACCAAATCCTACAACAGTAGGCGTACATAACTACTTTGTAGCAGAAGGAAAAGACGGATGTGTGGGACCAAAGAAACCATTTACGATCACAATTAATGCTTTACCAGTTATCAATGGTGAAGTAGCTGATATGGAGATTTGTTCGAATTTTGATGTTACAACAACAGTGCAAACAACGGGTTCAGGATTGAGTTATACTTGGGAGTATTCAACAACAGGTACAACATGGCAAACGTTAACGGACACTACTTTTTCGAATAAAGTTGTGGTTACGAATAATACGATTGCAGTGAAACATGCGGATACTCAATTAAACGGTACAAAATTGCGTTTAAAAGTACGTAACAATACTTGTACAGCGACGTCTAATGTATTTGAAATTAAAGTAAAAGATTGTCCTGCTGTAACGAATCCAATGTTGTTAAATTCTGCTATTCAATAATCTAAACGAAAGAGTATGAAAAAAATATATAGCAACCGAGTACTTTTCCTAAGTTTATTAGGTGTTAGTGTAGCGGCAGTAGCACAAGAGAACCAAGCTTCTTTTGTTAACCAAGGGGAGATGGTTGTAGGTAAAGATGGAATTATTTCCACCATCTACAGCTTTGATAACCAGGAGGGAGCTTCTGTAGTGAACGCAGGAACGGCTTATTTTTACCGTGATTTCAACAATAATGGATATTATTCTTTTGATGAAGAAAGAAAGAATAACAGTACAAGTACGGCTGTTTTTACCCGTTATGAAGATGAGCGTGGATCACAGTTGCTAAGTGGTAAATCTCCTTCTAAGTTTTATAATGTACAGCTGAATAACGATACGAAAGAAGTAGCGTTTGATTTGCAAAACAACATCGACGTTCATGGAACAATGGACTTTCTTGATGGAATCATAAAAGTAGATCCTACAATTGATCCAGGAGAAAAAGTATCAAAAGGGATGTTGAGTTTCCACCCTGGATCTAAAGCAACGAATGTAGATGATGCTTCACACGCAGAAGGTTTAGTAGAAAAAATCGGAAATGAACCTTTCCAATATCCAAAAGGAGATAAACAGATGTATCGTTATGCACGTATTACTGCGCCTAAAGATATTAAAGACGTTTTCCTTGGAGAATACCGTACAGATGACAAACAATTCTTTACTGCGCGCGCAGCAACAGCTGGTGTAATCAAAGAATTGGATAAGAATGAGTACTGGTTAATCGATAGAGGAAGTGATACAAAAAGTGATATCCTATTAACGTTGAGTTGGGATGAGCGTACAACGCCAGCTTCTATTATTGCAGATCCAGAAAACGAATTGCACATTGTGCGTTGGGATGCTAAACAACAACTATGGGTAGATGAAGGTGGAGTTGCGGATATGTCAACGAAAGAAATCACGACGGTAGCAGCAGTAAAAGGATATGGATTCTTTACATTAGCAACCGTGAAAAAAGACTGGATTTTAGATGGTGATATCGTAATTTATAACTTGGTAACACCTGATGGAGATGGTAAAAACGATTACTTTATCATTGACAATATCAATAAATATCCAAACAATACCGTAGAGATTTACAACCGTTGGGGGGTAAAAGTATACGAAACTAAAGGCTATGACCCATCAGGAGACGGAAGTTCAAATGTATTCAAAGGATATTCTGAAGGACGTGTAACCATAGATAAGAGCAAGAAATTACCAAGCGGAACATACTATTACGTAGTAACGTATGAGTACAAAGACCAAAATGGTAGTCGCATGATTAAGAAAGCTGCAAATTTACATTTGGAGTCTAATTAAATCAAAACTAGATGAAATTAAAAAACACAATACAGACGATTGTTCTTGGAGGTATAGGTTTGCTCAGCATGACGCAAACCTATGCTCAACAAGATCCACAATATACGCAATACATGTATAACCATTCCAATATCAACCCGGCGTATGCAGGGAGTAGAGAAGGGTTAAACATCTTCGGTTTATATCGCACCCAATGGGTAGGATTAGAAGGAGCTCCTAAGACAGCAACCCTATCGGTGAATACACCTTTAGGAGATTCAGGATTGGGATTAGGAGTGAACTTTGTGAATGATCACTTGGGGGTAATGGATGATAATACACTATCCGTTGATTTATCCTATGCAATTGATTTGAATTACCACACTAAATTAGCCTTTGGATTAAAAGGATCGGCAAATTTATTAGATGTAAACTACAGCAAATTGCATATTTACAATCCGACAGATCCAGTAGCAGAAAATGATATCAAGAATAAATTCACACCCAATGTTGGAGCAGGATTATTCTTATACTCAGATAAAGCGTATGTAGGATTATCTATACCAAATATGTTAACGCGTTCACGTTATAACGACAATGACACGAAAACACTGCGTCAAAAAATGCACGTGTATTTAACAGGGGGGTATGTGTTTGATTTAAATAACGATATCAAATTCAAACCTGCAGCTATGGCAAAAATGGAGCAAGGATCTCCATTGCAAGTGGATCTATCTGCAAACTTTATGTTTGTTGATAAATTTACAGCGGGAATTGCGTATCGTTGGGATGCTTCTGTAAGTGGTTTAGTTGGTTTCCAAGTGTCAGAAAATATCTTTGTTGGATATAGCTACGATGCCGAAACAACGAAATTAGCCAATTATAACTCGGGATCTCACGAGATATTCATGCGATTCACTTTGTTTAACAGCTATAAGCGTATTACTGCGCCAAGGTTCTTCTAATTGTTACAAGTATGGTAAAACAGATAATACAACTGGCAATTCTGAGTGCAGCCTTGAGCTTTAGCTTCTCGGGATACAGCCAGATAAAAAAAGAAAAACAAGCGGATAAAAGTTTTGATCGCTTGGCGTATATTGACGCAATTAAAGTATATGAACGTATTGCCGATAAAGGATTCGTTAATACGTCAATTTTACAAAACTTAGCGGATGCTTACTATTTCAATGGAAAGTTAGTAGAAGCAAATAAATGGTATACGGAGCTATTTGATGGAAATTACGAAGACAAAGATGTAGCCGCTCTATCTTCTGAATATTACTATCGTTATGCACAAACGCTAAAAGCAGCGCAAGAGTATACCAAATCAAAAGAAATGATGGATCGTTTTGCCGCATTAGAGCAAGAGGATTCTAGGTCAGCGTTGTACAACAAAAACCGCGATTACTTAGAGCATATCGAAAACTTTTCGGATCGTTACGACATTAAATTGTTAGACATTAATACGGAGTACTCAGATTACGGAGGAACCCTATTAGGAGATCAATTGGTATTTACTTCAGCACGTGCAACAGAGCACGAAAGTGGAAGTAAAATTCACTCGTGGACCAACGAAAGTTATACTAGCTTATATAGCTCGAAAATTGACCAAAATGGTTTTGGAGAACCTGTGCTTTTCGCACCAGAGATTGAATCAAAGGTGAATGATGCCACAGCTGTTTTTACACAAGATGGAAATACGATGTATTTTACACGTAACAATTCCAAAGCCAGTGGAAAAAGCAAACAAAATAGAGATAAAACTTCTTTATTAAAATTATACAAGGCAGTAAAGCAAGCGGATGGGAAGTGGGGACTAGTAGAGGAATTACCGTTTAATTCGGAAAATTTCAATACAGCCCATCCTGCTTTAACTCCTGACGATAAATGGTTGTATTTTGTCTCAGATAGAAAAGAAACACTTGGACAATCGGATTTATTCCGCGTAGCCTTATATGAAAATGGAGGGTACGGACCAGTGGAAAACTTAGGAAAATCAATAAATACAGAAGGAAGAGAAAGTTTTCCTTTCATATCTTCGGATTTTCAACTATATTTCTCCTCTGATGGGCATCCAGGTTTAGGAGGAATGGATATATTTGTAGCTAAATTATATCCAAACGGTACTTTCGGTCCTGTGGTAAACATGGGAACGCCAATTAACAGCAGCCTTGATGATTTTGGATTCTATCTGGACCCAAAACAAAACAAAGGATTTGTTAGTTCAAACCGCGCAGAAGGTAAAGGATCAGATGATATTTATTTCCTTGCAGAGAAACCGTGTAAACAAACAATTGAAGGTACGGTATACGATAAGGATACCAATGAAGTATTAGCTGATGCCCTTGTGGTAATTTCTGATGCGATGTATCAAAAATCAGATACAATTTATACGAATAGCAAAGGTTATTACGTTACTTCTTTATTAGACTGTGGACATAAGTACCGCATCAAAGCAGAGAAAAAATTATACAATACTGTTGAAGTTGCTTTCAACGTAAATCGCGAACCAGGGGTTAAAACCGTAAATATCGGATTAGAGAAAACGGAAAAACCACTAGGTGTAAATGACGATTTATTCAAGAAGTTAAAACTTCAACCGATTTACTTTGACTTTGACAAGTCGAATATCCGCAGAGATGCTTCGATTGAGTTGATGAAAGTAGTAGAGGTAATGAAAGAATACCCAACATTGAAAATCGATGTTCGTTCGCATACTGATAGTAGAGGAAATGACGAGTACAACATGAGTTTATCTGATCGTCGTGTGAAATCAACAATCAAGTGGATGATTGGACAAGGAATCGATCCAAGCCGTTTAACAGGTCGTGGATATGGGGAAAGTCAATTGCTAAACAAATGTAGTAATGGCGTACCATGTACAGTGGAAGAACATCAGTTAAACAGACGAAGTGAGTTCATTATTATAGAAATGTAATACAAACACATAACAAACAACAAAGCAATTTTTTTTCGATGATCCTGCTGTAGGATTTAAAATAAGCAGCACTAAGCCCACAAGAGCGCTCGATTTATCGAGCGCTCTTACTTTTTATTGGTAGTACATAAAGGAAGTCATACTTAATGAGCCCCCTACATAGGCATCATTGAAGAACATTAACTCATCCTTCTTGTCTTTTAAACCTAAATTGTATAGCATGGGGATATAATGCTCCAGTGTAGGAATAGCAAGGGAAATATGTGGATGTAACTTTTCATAGTCAAGCAGTCGCTTAAAATCATGGTCAACAATCGCTTGTTGAAGCACAGCATTAATTTCTATCGCCCAATCAAACCCGTAATTGTTTTCCATTTGATCCCAAGATAACAAACGCAAATTGTGAATCATATTACCACTGCCAATCAGTAAAACGCCTTTTTTGCGCAATTCACGCAATTGTAAGGCCAATTGATAGTGATAGTCCAATGGTTTATAATAATCAATACTCAGCTGTAAAACAGGGATATTCGCCTGAGGAAATAGATGTCTGGTAATAGACCAAGTACCGTGATCCAATCCCCAATCGTGATCTAAATGAAGATCAAACGGTTGAACTAATTGTTGGGTTTCAACGGCTAAAGCAGGATCGCCAGGTGCGGGATAAGACACTTCAAATAAAGGTTGTGGAAACCCTCTAAAATCGTGTATAGTCTCAGGAAAGTCCATGGCGGTAATCGCACTTCCTTTCGTTAACCAATGAGCAGAAATAACTAATATGGCTTTAGGGGTTGGTAATGACTGACCTAAACTATGCCAATTCTGTGAAAATACAGTATCTGTGATGGCATTCATAGGAGAACCATGTCCAATAAATAAGGTGGGCATCACCTGTTCACTATAGGATAAAGTCTGTGAAAAGCGATAAAGATCTTGAAGTGATTGCATAGTATTTCATTTTGATACGTAAAGTTCTACATTTTATTTTTCTCTTTTGGCTTAAATGTTAAACGTTTAACTACCTATAGAAAAGAAATAAAACCAATGTATTTGGTTGGAATCCTGCTAAATTCTGAAAAACTGAATCTTAAAATTAGTATAAAGTAATGGTGTTTTTTACTTCGATTTTGTGTTGGAACGAGGTAAAAAATTTGAATGTTATAGTTTTTTTGAGATTGTAGTTTTAATAGTATAAGGTGTTTAAAATTGGTTATTAATACCCCTTTGTTTTCTTAATTTTTTATAAAAAGGATGGAATTAATTTTGGTGAGGAAACTAATCAAAAGATATAATGAATTCAAAATTAAGGTATTACTTTCTCTGTTTGTGTTGCTTATTTATTCAGTTCGCACACGCACAAGAGAAAGAACTTGCGGGAACGGTAACAGAAGGCGGGATGCCTTTGCCAGGGGTAACGGTTTTAATTCAGGGAACTCAACAAGGAGTTCAAACGGATTTAGATGGAAAATACATTCTAAAAGTAAAACAAGGGGATGTACTTGTGTTTTCATTCATCGGTATGAAAGAAGTAAAATACAAGGTAACCAATTCAAGTGTTTTTAATGTTGAAATGACAGCAGAGGAAAACATGCTTGAAGCAGTTGTTGTCACAGCTTTAGGAATCAAAAGGGACAAGAAAAAACTGGGGTATTCTTCTCAAGAAGTGAAAGGGGAAACGTTAGCTAGTGCTGGAGAATCTAATGCGGTAAATGCACTCTCAGGAAATGTGGCTGGTTTACAAGTAACTGCTCCATCGACGATGGGAGGTTCTACTCGTATTGTATTACGCGGTGTGAAATCTGTAGTCGGAAATAACCAACCTTTAATTGTTATTGATGGGATTCCACTGGATAATAGCAATTTTGCCGATACGAATATGCAAAGAGGCGCAGGTGGACGCGATTATGGGGATGGATCTGCAGATATTAATCCTGATGATATCGAGTCTGTAACGGTCTTAAAAGGCGGGCCTGCTTCGGCACTTTATGGAAATAGGGGAGGAAATGGCGTAATCATTTATACCACCAAGTCCGCTAAAAATGGTCGAACTGTAATTGAGTTTAATTCAGGACTAGCCTTTGAATCTGTTAATATCATGCCTCGATTGCAAACGCAATACGGTGGGGGGTCAACGGAAACATTTAGAAAACAAGATATTAACGGAAAGACCTACAATATTTCAGAGTATATTCTAGATGAAAGCTGGGGGCCTAAATTGGATGGAACTCCCTATCTTCCTTGGTATGCGTTTGATCCTGAATTTGAACAAGACTACATGAAAGAAGTGCCTTGGGTCAAGGCAAAAAATGATGTAAAATCCTTTTTTAATACAGGAGTAACGTATAATCAATCCGTTTCTATTGCCAAATCCTTCAAAGAAAGCAATATCAGGATGTCCTTCAACAACAACGTAACGGAAGGTATTGTTCCGAATTCAAAACTACAGCGCAATAATTTTACCTTGAATGCTTCAACGCAAATTAGTGAACAGTTAAAAGCGGAAACTAATATCAATTATGTGTATACAAAAGGATTTAACCGCCCAGAAATTGGGTATGGGGATAATTCGGTTGCGGAACGATTCTTTCAGTGGGGACAGCGACAGTTGGATTTCAATAAACTCAAGGATTATAAATTAGCCAATGGAAGTCAACGTTCTTGGAATCGAACGGCTTGGGATAATGGAATGCCCGCTTATTCGGATAACCCGTATTGGGTAGTCTATGAGAATACAGCGCAAGATGTGCGAAATAGACTGTTCGGAAACGTAAAACTAACGTATAATTTTACTGATAATCTATATGCCGTAGGAACGGTATATGGTGATCGCTATGATCTGAGCATAGAAGAACGCGTAGCTGTTGGATCTCAAAGTATGCCTTCTTTTCAAGTGACGAAACGAAACGTTTCAGAATACAATTACGAAGGCCGATTGCATTATGATGCTCAGTTTAACGAGATTGGATTCAATGCCTTTGTCGGTGTAAATAGAAGTGAAAAACGCAATGATTTTGTGCGAGGGGAGAGTGTTGGTGGATTAAACTTACCTAACCTATATAACTTGGATAACAGTGTTTCAGCTGCCAAAGCAACAAATAGGTTTATTCATTCTCGTACCAATTCCGTTTTTGGATCGGCTAGTGTGAATTATCGTGAATTTGCCTTTCTAGAAGGAACTGTACGTACGGATTGGTTTTCAACAGTCAAGCAATCGGTAACTTATCCTTCTTTAACGGGAACGTTTATCTTTTCTAATGTACTCAGTGATGTGGATTGGTTGAGTTTTGGTAAAATTCGCTTGGGTTGGGCACAAGTAGGAAATGATACGGATCCTTACAGAACCAATGATTATTATAGGTTGAATGGGCCATTCTTAGATCAGCCAACGTACGCACTAGAAAATACAGCCAATAATCCCGACTTAAAACCAGAGTTGATGACAACCAAAGAAATTGGCTTGGAAGCGGCTTTTCTCAATAATCGCATCGGATTTGAAGTGTCTTACTATGAAATTAATACCCAAGATTTAATTACTAGAGTACAATATGACGCCGCTACTGGGTTTTCCTACCGATGGATGAATGCTGGAGATATGAGAAATAGAGGAATTGAAGCAACGGTCAATGTAACTCCAATTCAAACGACTGATTTTTCATGGCAAGTCACTTGGAACATAGCAAAAAATAAAAATACGCTAACCCGATTGGCAGAGAGAGTAGAATCCGTAGAAATTGCTAGAGCACCTTTTCGAGTTTCCCTACAAGGAAAAATAGGAGAAACGTATGGACAAATCTATGGAACCGACTATGTCTATGATGATCATGGAAATAAGAAAATTGGAGCAGATGGATTGTATTTAGCCTCAGAGGTAAAAGCATTGGGCTCATATTTGCCAGATTATAATATGGGAATTAGAAATAGTTTTCGCTATAAGAACCTCAATATAGGGGTGCTAATTGATATGCAAAAAGGTGGGAAGTATTTCTCTACAACACATATGTATGGGATGTATTCCGGTATGTTGGAGGAAACTGCTGCAAATAACATTCGAGAAACAGGTTTGATATTGGATGGAGTAAAAGAGGATGGAACGCGTAATGATCAAGTAATTAGCGCTATTGATTGGGCAAAAGGATATAATTCTACCGTAGATAGGCAAAATGTTTTTGATGCTGACTATGTCAAGTTGAGAGAAATAACGCTAGGATACGACTTGCCAACCAAATGGTTAGGGCCTTTTAAAGGGATTACCCTCTCGTTATATGCACGTAATCTCTTTACCTGGAACCTTGCTTGGAAAGGGATGGATCCTGAAATGGCCTCGTATGGAAGTGGGAATATTCAAGCAATTGAAGGGGCATCCTTGCCTTCTACAAGAAGCTATGGGATGAATGTCAAATTTAAAATATAATGAAGCACATGAAAAAATATATCATTCAAGTCGTATTAGCGATGAATCTTATCCTGTGCATAAGTTGTGACAAGGATTTGGAAAATATCAATGTGAATCCAAACCAACCTTTAGAAGTGACAACCAATGGATTGTTTAACAATACCAATAAGGAATTAATGACTCGAACAAGAAGAGGGATGCCTTCAGGACGTATGGCTCTACCTTGGATTCAATATTCGGCTCAAAGAAATTATACCGCAGAAGATCGTTATTTATTTAGAGGGGAAGTGAATAATAGTTTATATACGGATCTCTTTTTAGCAGTAAAAGGGTATAAACAAATTATAGATATTGTAAAGAACCCTGCTAATGCAGCTAAAGTAGCTACTTATGGAGATCCTGCGAATCAATTGGCCGCAGCGCGTATTATGATTGCCTATGTACAATTGCAATTGGTCGATATGTATGGGGATGTTCCTTATTATTCGTATGCCACAAAAGATCCCGATTTTCAGGCCATGACCTTGGGAACAGAGCAAGAAATAACAACGCCTAAGTTTGCTCCTCAAGAGAAGATTTATACGGATCTGATGAATGAACTGAAGGAAGCAGCAACATCCATCAATATGGAAGCTACGAATGTTTTTAATGCTGGAGATTTTTTATTCGGTTCTCCTCTGAAGTTAAAGAAATTTGCGAATTCACTGCGCTTGAGAATTGCCAATCGCGTGAAGGAAGTCATTCCTAGTGCACAAATGCATATTGCGGAATTAACTGCGGATCCAACAAGTTTGATGCAATCCAATGAGGATAATGTCGGACAAAAATTTCAAAATGATCCTGTGAACCCCGCGCCTTTTTATTTTGATGCTTTTATTTCCAGAAGAAATGACTTTTCACCAACGAATACTTTTGTTGAATTACTAAAAGGAGAAACAAAAACGACACATGCGAATCCTTTTGCGAATAGGGTAGATCCTAGATTATTCAAAATGGTTGCGCCGATTAGTCAGCTTGTAGAAGATGATGCCGGAAAAGAAACAGAAGTAACCTTGGCCTTTTATTATGATGCTTCTAAGCCTGAACCAAGTGTGGAAAAAAATGATTACGTGGAGCGTACGCCTGATTTCTATACGGGTATGCCTATTGGAATTATTGACGCCTATACGGGAAGTCAAGCCGATTACGCATGTCAATTTGGGGGGATGGTATATAGAGCCGATTATACCGAGATACTGATGGAATACGCTGAAGTAGCTTTTATATTGGCGGAACTCGGTGTAGACCCACAAGAGAATTATACCAATGGAATTAAGGCTTCAATGCAAAAATGGAACGTAGCGACTACGGATATTGATGCTTATTTAGCACAAGGTGTAGTTGTAAATCAGGAAACAATACTCACCCAAAAATACATTGCTTTATTTTTACAACCGTATGAAGCATGGGCCGAATATAGAAGAACAAAATATCCTAAAACATTGTTGTTCCCTGGGCAAAGTCATGAACTAATTGCACCAGGTCCTCAACAACAAACAGACTATACATTCACACCTGCCAATGGATTGACGGATTTACCAGAACGAGTTACTTATCCAACAGATTTAAATCTCGTTAATAAAGCAAACAAAGACGCAGCAGCTGCAAGAATAGGAGGGGATCTCATGAATTCTAAATTAATCTGGGCACAATAATTTTTTTTTTTGTTAACTGAAAATGGATACACTTTTTAGTGTGTCCATTTTTTTTGGAATCAGAACATAGTCTGCCGTAACTTGAATACAAATTGGATTTATTCTGCTGTACAGTCTAAGTCATTCATCAAAAACAACCACAGCATCCTAAAAAAAACGTAATATTGTAAATAAAAAAATGAAGTATACGTGTGAAAATTGTGGACAAGAACATGAAGATTGGCCTGCATTAGTCTATCCAACGCCTTTGAGTTATGCACAATTGACAGAAGAAGAAAAAGAAGATGCGGAAGTAACCAGCGATTTTTGTGCCATTATTAATCCAGAACATACGTACTATTTTATCCGTGTTGTCCTGATTCAAACAGTAGCAGATGCATGTCAAGATTTGGACTATGGTGTTTGGGTTTCACTCAGTGAAAAGAGCTTCAAAGAATACTACGAAAACTTCGATAATAAAGCATTTAAAACAACCTATTTTGGATGGCTCAATAACCATATTGCTCCCTATTCATTTACGACCTGTATGGAAGTTGGGGTTAATGTAGAAGTAGATAATGAAAGAGGTCGCCCGTTTATTTACCTGCATCAAAAGGAAAATAATGATCTCGTTCGCGATATATACAGTGGAATTAGCCTAGAGGAAGCAACCAATCGAATTCAGGCTGCTCTAGGGAATTAAAAAGAAAGCATGAAGCTTTGTTCAGATAATCGAGTTAGAAGCTAACAAACTCTCGTAAAACAAAAAATCCTATCCTAACAGCTCGTTGTTTAGAGCGGTTAGGATAGGATTTTTTTATTGAATTGTTTTTTTTAAAACGAAAGCTTGATGATACGATCCAAGTGTTTTTTATTAATATCCGTTGGAGCTGCATTGTACAACTCTAATTTTAAAAGGGAAACAATAGCAAAAAAATCTGTAGCTAAGACTTTGTAATACCCTTCAAAATCTTTTTCGGTTTTATCCGCAAGCAGCTTGATCTTTTTGCTTTCTTCCATTAAATTTCCAACACATAGTAAGATTTGATCAAAAGTATCTGTAGAGGTATGCATCTGTAAAAAACCAAATTCAAAAAGTAAATCTTGTAAACTGTTTACTTCTCGCTCCAAGGTTTTATCATGACTCAAATGCAGTGTTAGTTTTTCTTTTTGTAAAATAGTATTTAATTGCGTTAAGAAATGAAAGAAAACTTCCTGTTTCTTTTCAAAGACCATGAGGTTTCGCTCTCTTGATTCTTCGCTTTTCGTTTGCCCTTGTAAAAGTAAAACAGTAATAATAGCCGTAATGACTACACCTAATAAGGTACCAAAAAATTGGGCAGGTAAAGAACTCAGCTCGAAAATTTCAAAAGTAACGGCAGTAATTAAGAATATAATCGTTAAAATAAGCACAGCGCCACGTGAAAAATTAGATTTTAACTTCATTGTCAAAGGTTTGAATAGGTAATACTAAATTGAAATGTTAAGGGATTAAAGTACAACTTATTTTGAATGTAGGTACGACTTTTTTACGATTACACGCGTATAAGTAAGTAGAATTTTAGTATTCCTAATAAAAAGGACTTATTTTTATACTTCGTATAATAAGTCTTGTTTTTTTACGTTTAATAGAGGTGTTTAGCCTAAAAACATGAAGTATTAAAAAAATATTAAAATATAGGCTGTAAACTTGATTTGAATAAAAAAAGAAGTATGTTTATACAGAGTAAGATTTAAAATATAGAGTTATGAAAACAAGAATAATGTTGAACTATGCAACGACTATCTTAGAGAGTGTTAGTTTTGACTCGAAATTGTTTTATAAAGAGTTACAAAAAGCATTAAATCATTTAGTGCCTTATGATGTTGAACAATTGGGAAAATGGGTGAGCAGCTTTGTGCAAGAAAAGCCAGAATTAAGCGATTCACTACATTTATTAGCCGTATAAAAAAAAGAGCTATCTCTCAGAGATAGCTCTTTCTTTATGTTCATTTTTATGGTAGCTGAGGAGGGATTCTTAGATTCAGCTCCTTTTCTCTATCTTTGAGAGTAAAATGAACCGTAAGATGAAAATATATTCCAATATAATAAATAAGACAAGGTTGGTGCTCTCAGATAATAAGGAGCATCATGACTCTTGTGTTGAGTCAAGTAAGACTAAAAAAAGAAGCAATGAAGGTACTAGTTACAGCGTACAACAGATAACTTACAAATCAGTAAAAGCCTAGACAAAGATGAAATTATATGTGAAAAATATGGTTTGTCATCGTTGTATATTAGCCGTAGAGCAGATTTTACAAGGAATGAACCACACAGCTGTTGCCATTCATTTAGGAGAAGTAGAACTACAAGAGCAATTGACAGAAACAGAATTACAGCAGCTGACTCAGAAATTAGAAGAAATTGGCTTTGAGCTACTCAATGACAAAGAACGTCAGTTGGTTACTCAAGTTAAATCCTTGTTGATTGGGTTATTGCAATCGGATCAATTGGTATTAGAAACTCCTTTATCCGCCTATTTATCTGCAAAATTAAATAAAGATTACCTGTATTTGACACAGCTTTTCTCTCAAATTGAATCAACGACGATTGAACAGTACTTTATTCATCTCAAGATTGAAAAAGTAAAAGAACTACTAATTCATGATGAGTTAACTCTGAAAGAAATTGCCTTTCAATTAAACTATAGCAGTGTAGCACATTTGAGTACACAGTTTAAAAAGATAACAGGTATGACCCCAACAGCGTTTAAGCAAGTAACGCCATCCCATCGAATACAAATAGATCCAGTATAAAAAGACAAAAGCCCTAAAAAATTAGGGCTTTGTTATATCTAAAAGTTTGATTTTATCACTGTAATTGACAATCTTAATTGTAATTGGATCATTGTTGGCATTACGACCACTGATGACATAAAGCTTACCCTTTTCAAAATCAACATTACTTTGATCAAAGTCTACCTTGCCATATTGTAGTGATTTTCGAATATCATCTTCTACAACCCAACCTTCTTTTAATTTAAATTCTGCGTCTGAACTATATTGAACAGGCTTGCTTCTCAAGTCTTTCAACACTCTACAATTTGGTAAATAGCAAAACTCTGTTTTCTTTTCTCCAAAAAAGTAAAATAAAAACATGCAGCCAATTAATAGACCAAACAAATAATACGCAAGTCTTTGTATAAAACTCATTTCTTTAAAATTTGTACAAAAGTAGCAATATAGCGTTGTAAAACTAAATAATTGGCAAAAAATTAGAACGCAAAAAGTCGAATGTCTTTGTAATCTAAATTGAACCAATCTGCAACCACCTTATTTGTGATTAACCCTTTATACGTATAGATACCAGATTTTAAGACATTATCTGTGAATACGGTACCTTCTAGGCTACCATTGTCAGCAAAATCTAATAAAAAAGGAGTAATGACATTGCTAACCGCCATAGAAGCGGTTTTGCAATAACGTGAAGTAATATTAGGAACGCCATAATGGATGACTTCAAATTTTCGTTTGATCGGATGTTCATGCGTCGTCAATTCAGACGTTTCAAAGCATCCACCATTGTCAATTGCTACATCAATGATTACGGCATCTTTTTTCATGCTTTCTACCATAGTTTGCGTCACGACAATCGGAGATCGGTTTTTACCGCGAATAGCACCAATAACAACATCACATCGCATTAGCGCTTTCAAAAGAATTTTATCTTGAATCGTAGACGTAGAAACAGGGAAGGGAAGGTTGTTTTGTAAACGTCTTAATTTTTGAATGGAATTGTCAAAAATACGAACGTTTGCTCCCATACTGATGGCCGTTTTAGCAGCATATTCCGCTACAATTCCCGCGCCTAAAATCACAACTTCTGTAGGAACTACTCCTGTGATATTCCCCATTAATAAACCTTTTCCATTATTGGTTGTCGTCATTAATTCAGAGGCAATTTGGATGGATGCTATTCCCGCAATTTCACTTAAAATACTAGTGGCAGGAAAAGAACCGTGTTTATCTTGAATGAATTCAAAGCCAATTGCAGAGATTTTCTTCTTCGCTAAAGCTTTAAAGTAAGCAGGATCTAATGTCTTTAATTGGATGGTAGACCACAATACACTATGTGGTGTCATGAGCTTAATTTCCTCCAAGGTAGGAGGAACCACTTTCACTACAATAGGGCAGCCAAATACCTTTTTTGGATCTGTTGTAATTTCAGCCCCTGCTTTGCTATATTCTAAATCACTATAACTAGAAGCCTCTCCAGCTCCTTTTTCAATTAATACACGATGTCCATAGGCATGTAGGGTTTGCACAGCCTCAGGGGTGATGCAAATTCTCTTTTCAACCTTGAAGTTTTCTTTAGGCACGCCAATGAACAATTCTCCTTTGCGTGGCTCTACAAGCAAGCACTCCTCTTGAGGCATCAAGGTTTTTTTAGAAAAAGGATACATTTTGGACATAGGTTTTTAGTTAAGCATTCGTAAGCGTTAATTTTCTTTTTAGCGTATCTAAGATAGCGATTTCTATTGTGCAGTGATTGTCTGGAATTAAATTGGGCGTTTTGTCTGGCCATTCAATAAAACACCAATCTCCACTATATAGATATTCCTCGAATCCAAAGTCATACGCCTCTTCTTCTTCCTCTAAACGATACAAGTCAAAGTGGTATAAAGAAGCAGTAGAATCAGGAATTTTATAGGCATTGACGATAGAGAAAGTTGGGCTACTCGTCATTTCGGTAATACCCAATTGTTTCGCTAATGCTTTAATAAAAGTAGTCTTTCCTGCTCCCATAGGAGCTTGAAATAATACAATTTTATGGGTTAATAAAGGTAATACTTGAGCTGCAATGCTGTCAATTTCTTCAAGCTGATAAGTGAATTCCATTTATTTAGGGTTTAATATGATAAAAGGAACAATCATTTCTTCTAGCGAGATACCTCCATGTTGATAGGTATTTCTAAAATAAGATACATAATGGTTGTAATTATTTTGATACGCCAAGAAACAATCATTCTTTGCAAAAATAAAGGAACTACTTAGATTTATAGCGGGCAGCTGAATCTTTTTTGGATCTTTCACCATATAGACATCTTTCTTTTCGAAAGTTAAGCTTTTCCCAGTTTTATAACGAAGATTTAAACTCGTGTTCTTATCACCTATAACCTTAGAAGGCGTATTGCAATTGATGGTGCCATGATCCGTAGTGATAATAAGTTTAAAACCAGCTTGTTGTGCTTGCTGAATAACATCGAGTAAGCTCGAGTTTTTAAACCAACTAGTTGTCAGTGAACGATATGCTTTGTCATTGGATGCTAGTTCTTTAATGACTTCCATTTCTGTTTTAGCATGCGAAAGCATATCAACAAAATTATAGACAATCGTAATGAGTTGATTGTGTTTAATTGCATTGAAATTATCAACTAATTTACGGCCATCTTTTTGCCCGACAATCTTAAAATACTCATTGGGAATAGTCAGACGTAAGCGCTGTAATTGTGCTTGTAAAAAGTCATTCTCATGTAAGTTTTTTCCGCCGTCATCCGTATCGTTTTTCCACCAACTTGGATGCATTTGCTCCATCTGTAAAGGTGTTAACCCAGAGAAAATGGCATTTCTAGCATATTGCGTTGTTGTGGGTAAAATAGAGAAAAACGTATGTTCCGTTTCAATTTTATAATGATTTGATACAATGGGTTCAAAAGAGCGCCATTGGTCATATCTCATGTTATCTATAACGAGGAATAAAACTTTATTGTTCTCTTTTTTTAGTTCAGGAACCACCCATTTCTTAAAAATCTCATGCGAAAAAGTAGGACGATCGGAAGTAGAATTGATCCACGTTTCGTATTTCTTTTCAATAAATTTACCAAATAGACTATTGGCTTCACTTTTCTGACCTTCTAAGATATTGATTAGATTTTGATCCTCAATATCTTCGAGTTTACTTTCCCAAAACAACAGCTTGCGATAAAGTGAAATCCAATCTTCATAGGTATTGATAGCCATCAAATCCATCGCAATATTGCGAAATTCCTTTTGATAACTTAAAGATGATTTTTCAGAGACAATTCGAGAATCGTCTAGGTTCTTTTTTAAACATAAAAGAATCTGATTGGGGTTGACAGGCTTGATTAGATAATCCGCAATTTTAGCACCAATAGCTTCTTCCATGATATATTCTTCCTCGCTTTTTGTGATCATCACAACAGGAAGACTATTTTTGATACTTTTGATTTCGTTTAACGTTTCTAACCCCGTTAAACCTGGCATGTTTTCATCAAGGAAGACAATGTCAAAATGATGCTGATTGACGAGTTCAATCGCATCAGCTCCATTTGTGGCAGTTGTAACAGCGTAATTTTTTTTTTCTAAAAAGAGAATATGCGGTTTTAATAGATCAATTTCATCATCAACCCAGAGTATATTAATTGCATTCATATAATAAAAGTTCAACTATTTAAATCCATTACAGTAAGCTGTAACAGTTTTTATTTTGAAATATTACAGTTTATAACGTAAAAATTATAAATATATATATAAATATAGGGAGTAAATTTTGTATTCCAATTTAGGAAGCGATATTTTTGTAGTTATTTAAGAAGTTAATGTATTACTCATTTATTATTCCTGTTTACAATCGACCCGATGAAACAGATGAATTGTTGGCTAGTTTAACCAAGCAAACTTTTCAAGGCAACTTTGAGGTGGTAATTGTAGAAGATGGATCAGCTGTTGATTCGAGAGCTATCGTGGAAAAATACCAAGATCAACTTGATATATCGTATTATTATAAAAGTAATTCGGGGCCTGGAGATTCTAGAAATTACGGCATGCGAAAAGCAAAAGGAGATTATTACATTATCTTAGATTCGGATTGTATCATACCGGAAGAGTATTTGCGTGTGGTTGATCAGTACTTACAAGAAAAATACGTCGATTGTTTTGGAGGGCCTGATCGCGCATTGTCTAGTTTTACAGAAGTGCAAAAAGCCATTAATTTTGCAATGACTTCATTTTTGACTACTGGAGGAATACGTGGAGGATCGGAACGACTCAGTAAGTTTCAACCTCGTAGTTTTAATATGGGAATTTCTAAAAAAGCCTTTTTAGCATCTGAGGGATTTGGTAAAATTCACCCAGGTGAAGATCCAGATCTTACGATTCGACTTTGGAATTTAGGATTTCAATCGGAGCTTTTTCCCGAAGCTTATGTATATCACAAAAGGCGAATTGATTGGAAGAAATTTTTTGTACAAGTCAATAAATTTGGAAAAGCAAGACCAATTCTCAATCAACGATATCCAGAATATGCCAAAATGACGTATTGGTTTCCAAGTCTTTTTATTGGGGGGCTTGTAGTAAGTCTTTTGTTCCTATTGGTCGGGTTTTATTCGCTTTTTTCTCTTTATTTATTATATTTTTTCTTTGTTTTTGTGATATCTTTGATGAAAGAAAAGAGTTTTAAGGTGTCAATTTTGTCAATTTGTGCTGTTTTTGTACAATTTTACGGATATGGTATAGGTTTTGTTAAATCAAACTATATCTTATATATTTTAAGACGCAAACCTGAAGAAGGAATGCCTGAAATGTTTTTCAAATAACAACAAAGAAGATGAGTATTATTGTAGGTTTAACAGGTGGAATAGGCAGTGGAAAAACAACTGTTGCTAAATTGTTTCAAAAGCATGGGGTTCCCATTTATATTGCGGATGAACGGGCGCGATTGCTAATGGAACGCCCAGATGTCGTGGAGGCCGTACAACAAATATTTACAACCTCCGTTATTAATGAAAATGGATTATTAGATCGCGCTAAAATCAAACAATTGGTTTTTGATAATAAAACACTGTTGGAGCAACTGAATCAGGTTGTACACCCTCGCGTTAAAAAAGATTTCGAAGATTGGTTGGAAGAACATAAAGACAGCCCTTTCGTTATCAAGGAAAGCGCCATATTGTTTGAGAGCGGTTTGGAAACAAGTTGTGATTTAATTATTCTAGTTGTTGCGCCTGAGGAAGTTAGAATTGAAAGGGTTATGGCTCGTGATGGAATTTCAAAAGACCAAGTACTAAAAATTATTGATAATCAAATGAAAGACGAGGAAAAGGTAGGAAGAAGTCAATATATAATTGAAAATAATAACAAAAAAACAGTTGAAAGTGATATTATTACGATAATACGTGATATTAATTTAAAAAATCATTTAATTTAATCGGTTAATTTTATCGGTTAATTTTATGTTAACTACTAGGGAATATACATTATTAATCATAATTTTGAATTGCGATGAATAAATTACGATTTAGAGTACTTGTCGGTATAATGAGTTTTTCATTGATTGGAATCATCATCGTACAATTATATTGGATTGTTAGTTCGTATAACAACAATGAGGAACAATTCAAGTACCATGTTCAACAGGTTATTGGAAATGTAGCAAATGCAATGGAACAAAATGAAGCCATGGAGTTCTACAAAATGTACAATGACTTGAAGGATAGTATTGGCGAACCGCCAAAACAAAGTGAATTAAAAGAAATCGTTTTTTATGAGCGCAATCCAAGAACAAATGAGTCTATATTTTACTCAAACACATTGGTTCTTGAAGATTTTAATTTGCGAAGCTCGTTCTTTGATAAAAGAGCCGATAGCACCAATATTAAAAGTTTTGTTGCTAGGCGAAAAACCGAAATCCACAAAGGAAATTCCTTTGATAGAGGAGGAGATAATTTACACCAAAACTATCCAGATGAGGTAATTGAGAAATCAGGAAACCTCGGAGTGTTAGATAAAGCGCAATTTGAAATATATTTCAAAGATATTGTTGCACTAAAACGAGTAGATGAGCGAATCTCAAAAGAAAAGCTAGATGAATTACTCGAAAATGAATTGCATCAATATGGAGTAAATGCCAAATACGAATTTGGTGTGTATAATAAAGGATTGGCAACAAAAATCAAGTCGGATGACTTCGAATACAGTGAAGGATCGACGTATGGAGTGCCAATTTTAAAGAATAATGATGGAAAAAGTAAGTATCATTTGTATGTTACGTTCCCGGAAAAAAGTAAATATTTATTTTCTTCTTTAATTGGGATTACATTTTTGTCTATCTTGTTTACAGTTGTGATTATTGCAGCTTATTTGAATGCGATCAATCAGTTGATTAAACAGAAGCAGATTTCAGAAATGAAAACAGACTTCATCAACAATATGACGCATGAGTTTAAGACGCCTATTGCAACGATTAACCTAGCGTTGGATGCCATTAAGAATCCAAAGGTTATAGGAAACCCCGAGATGGTTGAGCGGTACCTCAATATGATTCGGGAGGAAAACAAACGCATGCATGCACAAGTGGAAAACGTGCTTCGAATTTCAAAACTCGAAAAGAAAGAATTTGAGTCAGATAAAGAAGCAGTTGATATTCACGAGATTATTGAATCTGCCGTTGATCACGTCGGTTTAATTATCCAGGATAGAGGAGGAGAAATCAACCTACATCTTGATGCAAGAAGATCGGATATTTTAGGAAACGATTTTCACCTGACGAGTGTCATGGTTAACATGCTAGACAACGCGATTAAATACTCGAAAGAAAGACCTATTATTGATGTATATACAGAGAATATCAAAGATTTTATTTTGATAAAAGTAGTCGATCAAGGGGTAGGAATGAGTAAAAATGCACAAAAGAGAATTTTTGATAAATTCTATCGTGAACATACAGGAGACTTGCACGATGTGAAAGGACACGGATTAGGGCTGGCTTACGTTCAGCAGATCGTAGAAGATCACAACGCACAGGTATATGTTGAAAGTGAGAAAGGAAAAGGAAGTACGTTCATTATTAAAATGCCATTAATAAATTAATCAATATATATGGAAACAACAAACAACAAAAAGATTTTATTAGTAGAGGACGATCCAAACTTTGGAGCGATCTTGAAAGATTATTTAGCGATTAACGACTTTGAAGTTACGTTAGCTAAAAACGGAATGGAAGGTTTTGAAAAGTTTAAACGCGATACTTTTGACCTTTGTATTCTTGACGTCATGATGCCTTATAAAGACGGGTTTACTTTAGCCAAAGAAATTCGCGATAAAAATAAGGAAGTGCCTATTATTTTCTTAACTGCAAAATCAATGAAAGAGGATGTATTAAGAGGGTATAAAGTAGGAGCGGATGACTATTTAAATAAACCTTTTGATTCAGAGGTATTATTGATGAAAATCAAAGCGATTATTCACAGAAAAACATCTGAAGTTAAAACAGATAACACAAAATTTGAGTTCCAAATTGGTAAATTCCACTTGAACTCTAAATTGAGATTCTTGACGTTCCAAGATCAAGAGCCAATCAAGTTATCCCCAAAAGAAAATGAATTGCTTAAATTATTGGCAATTTATGAAAACGACTTGATGCCAAGAGAAGTTGCTTTAACGAAAATATGGAGAGATGATAACTATTTCACTTCTCGTAGTATGGACGTTTATATTGCAAAATTGAGAAAGTATTTAAAATTAGACGAAGCTGTTGAAATTTTAAATATCCACGGAGAAGGATTCCGTTTGGTAGTAAAAGGAGAAGGAGAAGAGTAATCTTTTCTTGAACAACATAAAAGGGAGTAAGATTTTTTCTTACTCCCTTTTTTATTTTATGATGAGGTTTATTTTTTGCGTTTTGTGAGTACGAAATAACGACTTTATATCTTTACATCGATCTACTTATTTCTTCTTTGGACTTATAATTTTTACATCTTGAAATGCAATTGCGCCGCGAATAATTCCCAATATAGTCTCGTGTAAGGCTTGAATAATTTGAAGCTTTAGATCATTTGTTGTGTGAATCAAACTAATCTCTCTAGCGGGTTGCGGAGAGGCAAACTGCATCAAATTACGTTGATCTTCTGTATTGAGCTGTAAGGTGTGTAAATACGGTAAAAGTGTATAGCCTAACCCTTCTTTAGATAATTGGATTAACGTTTCGAAACTTCCGCTTTCTAATGAAAAGGGACGATCTGTATCCGCACTTTTATTCTTGCAAATATTGATGATACCATCTCTAAAACAATGGCCATCTTGAAGCAATAAAAGCTTCTTTAAATCCAATTGATCTGTCGTGAGTTTACCATCGAATTCCTGTTGGAAATGTTGGGGAATATAACCGACAAAAGGTTCATAATAGAGTACTTTTTCACGAATATCTTCTAATTCCAAAGGCGTTGCTACGATAGCCGCATCGAGATACCCACCGCGTAGTCGAGTGATAATTTCTTCTGTTGTATATTCCTCAATAATCAAATGTACTTTGGGATATTTTCCTACAAAGGATTTGATAAACATCGGGAGTAAAGTAGGAGTGACTGTGGGAATAATTCCCAGTTTAAATTCCCCTCCGATGAATCCTTTTTCCTGATCAATAATATCTTTGATTCGATTCGATTCATTGACTATTTTATGCGCTTGTTCAATAATAACAGCTCCAATGGCGGTCAATTGAATAGGTTTGGTTGTGCGATCAAAAATTTGAACACCTAATTCGTCTTCTAATTTTTGAATTTGCATGCTCAAAGTAGGTTGAGTTACAAACGATTTTTCTGCTGCGAGCGTAAAATTTTTGTGCTCTGCAACAGCCAAGGCATATAATAATTGCGTGATAGTCATAACTTGAATGATGAAAGATAAAATGAGTATCCAAGATACAACATTAATCCTCTATCTTTTCAAGTTCTTGGTAATTTTTCATCAAGCGTTTGATTAAAATTCCATATACAACGCGGTAGTATAACCAGATGATTCCGAAGAAGATCAAAAATAAAAATAAGAATATACCAATAATAAAGATATAGTATGACCATCCATGTGAAGGGTCTTTATCTGCAGTTAAAATGGTAATAGCTGCAAAAAGAGACAAGATGGAAATGATTGAAATATTAATTGCGATATAGTAATTGACCATTTTCTTCGTTTGAAGAATCTGTTTCATTAAATTTTTGGTGTTATCTGCTACGCAAATTTTGCGGTATTTGATGTAAAATGCCACAATGAATATCACGGAGATTAAACCGCTGACGTAATCGATATTATTGACGATAAATTCAAAAATTAGATTGTTGTTCCCTTTTAATTCACTGTCATCATTAAAGAGGAAAAAACTAGCCAAGTTTAAACCTAGAAATTCGATGACACTGATGATAAATATCCACATCACAATAGAAGATGATTTTTTGTGAATCATCCCACTAATCTCGTCCTTTGACACTTTTGGAAAGTTATGGTTGGCGTTCCAATGTTTTTTTAATAAGTCAAGTTCATCCATACTATATAGTGAATCCTTACGGATTTAATATTTTTTTTAATTTACTTTTAATTCGATTCATTTTTACTCGAGCATTGACCTCACTTATACCGAGTGTATCAGCAATCTCTTCATAGGTTTTGTTTTCGAGATACATGAAAACTAAGGCTTTGTCAATGTCATTCAATTGGTGAAGCGCTTGATACATCAATTTGAGTTGCTGTTCTTCTTCTTCGTTGTACTCCTGGTATTCAAAATGATGAATAATCGGATTATAGCTCGTCGTGGTGATTTGCCGGTTTTTCTTCCGGAAAAGTGAAATGGCAGTATTTAAACCAATTCTGTACGCCCAAGTTGTGAACTTGGATTCTCCTCTAAAACTAGGATAAGCTTTCCATAGTTGAATCGAAATTTCTTGAAACAAATCTTTATGAGCAGATTCTTCATCTGTATACAAGCGACAGATTTTATGGATGAGATTTTGGTTCTCTTCCAATAAAGATATAAACTCTTGTTCTACATTATTTTGTTTCATATTACAATTAGTTGACCAAATATGATATTTGTTACATTTTTAAGTAAAATATTTTTTTAATTTCATTTTTTCAAAATAACCATTTCTTTGGAAAGCTGATTCTTAAAATTTAAATAAATACTACGTTAATTTATAATCATTCTGTATTATTTGTAATACGTGTAAAACGAATCTATTTTTTTAAAATTATTTAAAATAATTATTAAATTTAGTACAAAATAAAAGTATTTGATTGTATAAGTTGTAAAATACTGTCTATTTGGTGTTTTGTTTGTAATTGAGAAAAAATAAAGCGTATTTAATTTTGGTATTATTTATGTGGGTATACTCAAGAAGCAAAGAAGGAAGGTTATTGGATGATTTAAAGGATTAATTATTAAAACAAAAATAAGATGAATACACTCTCAAGAAAGATTGTAATGGCAGGGACTGGGTTGTTTCTGTGTTTCTTTTTACTGATTCACTTTTTAGGGAATACACAGTTGTTTCTAGAACCTGAACATGCACAAGAAAGCTTTAATGCTTATTCTCATTTTTTAACTGGGAATCCCTTGGTAAAAGCCGTCTCTTATGTGCTTTATTTATCCATTTTAGGGCATGCTATTTATGCGTTAATTATCACCTCAAAGAATCAAAAAGCAGGAGGTAGTTACAAGCGCGATAATAGAGGTAGAGCCAGTAAATGGTATAGCCGAAATATGGGAGTATTAGGCGTAATTATCTTGATTTTCCTCGTACTGCATTTTCAAAACTTTTGGTACGTCTATAAATTTGGTGAGATTGGGCTAGATGCAAAGGGTAATAAAGACCTGTATACTGTTGTTGTTACGGCATTTCAGGAACTTTGGTTAGTTGTCGTTTATGTAATAGCGATGATTGCGCTTGCTTATCACTTAATTCACGGTATCACGAGTGGTGTTCGTACACTAGGGTTATTTCACCCTAAATACGTAAGATGGATTAATGTATTCGGAATCGTGTATGCGGTTATCTTATGTGTTGGTTTCGCTTTAATGCCTATTTATATTTATATCACCCATTAATACAAGTTGTTATGAAATTAGATGCAAAAATTCCTGAAGGACCATTAGAAGATAAATGGTTTAACTATAAAAAGAATGCTCGTTTGGTTAACCCTGCAAATAGAAAAAAACTGGATGTTATTGTAATTGGAACTGGATTAGCAGGTAGTTCTGTAGCAGCCTCTTTGGGAGAGATGGGATATAATGTAAAATCGTTTTGCTTTCAAGATACTCCACGTCGTGCACACTCTGTAGCGGCACAAGGAGGAGTAAATGCGGCTAAAAATTATAAAAATGATGGAGATAGTATCTACAGAATGTTTGTGGATACATTAAAAGGAGGAGACTTTAGAGCAAGGGAAGCGAATGTTTATCGCTTGGCAGAATGTTCGGTGAATTTAATTGACCAAGCTGTTGCTCAAGGAGTACCTTTTGGTAGAGAATACGGAGGATACCTAAACAATCGATCATTTGGAGGAGTTCAGGTGAGTCGAACATTTTATGCTCGTGGACAAACGGGACAACAATTACTTTTAGGAACGTATCAGGCGCTTATGCGTCAGGTAAATAAGAAAACGGTAGAACTGTTTTCTTCACACGAAATGTTGGATTTAGTATTGATTGATGGAAAAGCCCGTGGGGTTATTGTTCGAAATCTTGAAACAGGAGAAATTGAAAGACATGCGGCACATGCGGTTGTTTTAGCAACAGGAGGATTCGGGAAGATTTACTATCTATCAACGCTTGCTATGGGATGTAATGGCTCTGCTATTTGGAGAGCACATAAAAAAGGAGCCTATTTTGCTTCGCCAAGCTGGACACAAATTCACCCAACATCCTTACCACAGTCTGGAGATTATCAGTCTAAATTGACCTTAATGTCTGAATCATTGCGTAATGATGGACGTATTTGGGTACCTAAAAATTTAAATGAAACGAGAGTCGCTAATGATATTCCAGAAGAGGAAAGAGATTACTATTTAGAAAGACGTTATCCTGCTTTTGGAAATTTAGCCCCTAGAGATATTTCTTCTCGTGCTGCTAAAGAGCGCATCGATGCTGGTTATGGTGTTGGACCTTTAAAAAATGCAGTATATCTAGATTTTTCTAAAGCAATTAGAGAGCAAGGACAAGCGAAAATCGCTGAAAAATATGGCAACTTGTTTACCATGTATGAGAAAATTACAGGAACAAATGCTTATAAAGAACCGATGATGATTTCCCCAGCAGCTCACTTCTCTATGGGAGGACTTTGGGTAGATTATGAACTAATGACTACGATTCCAGGATTGTTTGCCTTAGGGGAAGCTAATTTTGCAGACCACGGTGCTAATCGATTAGGAGCAAACTCTTTACTGCAAGCTTCTGTTGATGGCTATTTTATCGCTCCGTATACGATTGCTAACTATTTAGCAGATCAAATTCGAATCGGTAAAATTTCTACAGATCATCCTGAATTTGAGAAAGCAGAACAAGAGGTTAAAGACAAATTAGAAAACCTATTGAAAATTAACGGGGATAAAACGGTTGATTATTACCATAAGAAATTAGGTAAATTACTTTATGATTATTGTGGTTTAGCGCGTACCAAAGAAGGCTTGACATTTGCTATTGAGGAAATCAAGAAGTTGAGAGCTGAATTTTATCAAAATGTCCATGTTCCTGGAACGAATGCAACAATCAATTCAGAATTAGAAAAAGCAGGACGCGTAGCAGATTACTTAGAAATAGGTACACTGATGTGTTATGATGCTTTGACGCGTGATGAATCTTGTGGGGCTCACTTCAGAGAGGAATACCAAACAGAAGAAGGGGAAGCTGCTCGTAACGACGAGAAATTCCAGTTTATTTCTGCGTGGGAATGGCCCGGATCACTAGATCAAGAACCAATTTTGAATAAAGAAGAATTAACATTTGAATACGTAAAACCGACTATCCGTAGTTATAAATAATAGAGGCTATGAAATTGAATCTTAAAATATGGAGACAGAAAGATCGTAAATCGGAAGGTAAACTTGTAGATTATGCGATAGATAATGTAAATACACACATGTCTTTTTTGGAAATGTTGGACACACTAAATGAACAATTAATTTCAAAAAAAGAAGATCCTATTGAGTTTGATCATGATTGTAGGGAAGGAATTTGTGGGCAATGTGGAGTTGTGATCAATGGAAATGCACATGGACCGCTAGAAAATACTACGACTTGTCAGTTGCACATGCGAGAATTTAAAGATGGGGAGACGATTTTGATTGAGCCTTTTAAAGCCGCAGGTTTTCCTGTTAAAAAAGATTTGAAAGTGGATCGAAGTGCGTTTGACCGCATTATTTCGGCTGGAGGATATGTATCGGTAAATACGGGACAGGCGCCAGAAGCGAATACGATTCCTGTATCACATGAAACGGCAGAAGCCGCTTTTGACTCAGCTGCTTGTATTGGGTGTGGAGCTTGTGTCGCTACGTGTAAAAACGGAAGTGCGGCTTTATTTACCTCTGCGAAAATTACGCAATTGGCCTTATTACCTCAATCGCAACAGGAGCGAAAAGAACGCGCACTGCATATGATTATGCAAATGGATGAGGAAGGTTTTGGACACTGTTCGAATACAGAAGCTTGTGAGGTAGAATGTCCACAAGGAATTTCTGTATTGAATATTGCTCGAATGAACTACGAGTACAATCGCGCTAGTTTTTTCAAGTTTAAAAAGAAATAAGATGAAAAGTAAAATTGGGATGATAAAAAGCCTATTTCTCTGTGGAATAGGCTTATTTACTGCAATGAATACTTGGGCGCAAGAGCTTGAAATCGCACAAGATACCATTCGAATTTTCGAAGATAAAATTGTATTAAACGATGCAACGCAAAAATACCCTCAATTTAAGGTAGGAGGGGTTTTTCAAACCCGCTATTTAGATAATTTCAAACGAGGTGTTGATATCAATGGTATGCATTATGGTGAGGGAGAAGGTACAAATAACTCCTTTGAAATTAAGCGTATGCGTGTTTCGATGAATGCGAAGGTTACAGAAAATTTAGAGGTAGTAGCTTTAGTGAATTTAGCGGATTTTAAATCAGATCCAAAAACGAAAGTCCTAGAAAATGCGTATGCAAAATATACGCTCAATCGATATTTACAATTTACGGTAGGACAGTTTAGACCGTTATTTGGCATGGAGGAAACCTATCCAGTGGATGTAGTAAAATCTATTGATTATTCAAATTCATACTATATGTTTGGCGATAATGGATGGACTAGTTTCCAAATTGGAGCTGCTGTTACAGGTAGTGTAGATTTAGGATCTGTTCCTATGAGTTATGGGGTTTCTGTTACCAATGGAAATGGTAAAAACAAAACAGACAATGACGATGGGAAACACTATTCGAGCCGCTTGTTGTTTAATGTGGATCCCAAGCATAAAATTAATGTCGGAATTAGTGGAGGGATTGGCGAAGTACAACGACAAACTGTTTATGCAGTTGGAGCAGAAGCAACCGCCTTTTTCCCAATGGGCGACCGCTGGAGTATTGATTTTCAATTAGAGGCAAAACAAGGGGTGAATCACCAATTGTATTTTAGCCAACCGGTGGATCAACGCCTAGGGGATATCGATGATTATTTGATGAAGAGTTTTTATATTCTACCGAATGTCCGTTATGATTTAGGTAAAAAGCGTCTACAAACTATTGAATTTGCTTGTCGATACGAATATTTAGATGGTAGTGCGCATTTCAATTCTAATGGTAGACAAACTTGGGTTCCTATGGTGAGTTTGGAATTCTTAAAGAATTATGGTGCTCGTCTACAAGTAGGGATGCAAATAGATAATTATAAAACGAATATTGAGCAGACAAAATCATATAACTCAAATCTCGCCTTTATTCAATTTCAGTGTCGATTACAATAACGTATAAAAACCTCCTTCTATGAAAGAAGTAAATTTAAAAAATTTCGGAATTACCGTAGTAATAGGGATATTACTTTGGTTCTGTCCCATCCCAGAGGGAGTAACGCCAGAAGCTTGGCATTTGTTTGCCATTTTTGTGAGTACCATTTTGGGGATTATCCTCAAAGCTGCTCCTATGGGGACCATGTGTATGATTGCTGTGGGACTTACCGCATTCTTTCAATTGTTAGCGCCTGGAAATGCAGGGCAATCGATTACGCTTAGTTTAAAAGGATTTGGAGATAAGGTTATTTGGTTAATCGGAATCTCCTTCTTTATTGCCCGAGGTTTTATTAAAACAGGGTTAGGTAATCGTATTGCTTACTTGTTTATCCGTGCTTTTGGTAAAAGTACTTTGGGACTAGCTTATGGATTAGGATTGGCTGATTTGGTATTAGCGCCTGCTATTCCAAGTAATACAGCTCGTGGAGGAGGAATTATTTATCCCATCATGAAATCGATGGCGATGAACTTTGGGTCTGATCCAACTAAAGAAGAAACGAAAAAGAAAGTAGGTTCTTTTTTAACGTTGAATTGTTATTATTTGAACTTGATTACATCAGCCATGTTCTTAACAGGTACGGCAAGTAATCCGATGTGTCAGAAGTTTGCTGCAGATATTGGAATCAATATCAGTTGGATGAATTGGGCTGTTGGAGGTTTTGTTCCTGGAGCGCTTGCGTTCCTCCTTACTCCTTTGGTGTTGTATAAAATTTATCCACCAGAGTTAAAGAAAACAGGGGATGCTCCTAAAATAGCTGCACAGAAATTAAGAGAAATGGGGAAATTAACGCTACCAGAAAAGTTGATGTTAGTGACCTTTTTTATCTTGCTTTTCTTGTGGATTACAGGAGATCTATTCACGATTGATGCAACAACTACGGCTTTTATTGGATTGGCTATCTTATTGTTGACTTCTGTATTAACATGGGAGGATGTCAAATCAGAAAAAGGTGCTTGGGATACCATTGTGTGGTTCGCTGTATTGGTAATGATGGCTAGTTCATTGAATACACTTGGGTTTATTGGCTGGTTTAGTGATTTAGTAAAGGCACAAATGGGAGGAATTGATTGGCATTATGCTTATCCTTTAATTATCATTGTCTATTTCTTTAGTCATTATATTTTTGCCAGTGCAACTGCTCACGTAGCGGCAATGTATGCTGCACTTTTGGGGGTTGGTGTATCTTTAGGTGTGCCACCCATGTTATTGGCTTTAACCCTTGGATATATGGGATCGATTTACGGTACTTTGACACATTATGGACATGGCCCAGCTCCGGTATTTTTCGGAAGTGGCTATGTTGAATTGAAGTCTTGGTGGACCTACGGATTGATCATCGGTCTTTTCTTACTCGCGATTTATTTAGTAGTAGGAACAACTTGGCTCAGTATTATTGGTTATTTTTAAATAAAAAAAGTTATCTTTAAAGACCCTTTATTAAATAGAATAAAGGGTCTTTTTAGTAGGACTTACTAATATGGAAGAAATTGTAATTTTTTGGTTTCGAAGGGATATTCGCTTACATGATAATGTAGGCTTATACCATGCGATACAGTCAGGAAAAAAAGTACTACCCATCTTTATTTTTGATCCAGCAATCTTAGCTCAATTTCCAGCAAAAGAGGATCGACGCATATCATACTTTTATAAAGCATTAGCACAAGTCGATAGTCATTTACAACAGTTAAATAGTCAGGTGGTTTGCTATCATGATCATGTACTAGATGTATTCAAACAACTGATACAAACTTATACTGTTTCAGCTGTTTATACGAATGCAGATTATGAACCTGCAGCTCGAAAAAGAGATGCAGCGGTGCAAGCCTTAGTAGCTGAACATGCCATTGCTTTTTATGCTTATAAAGATCAAGTGATTTTTGAGGCTAATGAATTGCTGAAAAGCGATCAAACTCCTTATAAAGTTTATACGCCTTATTCTAAGTTATGGAGAAGTCGGTTAACAGAACAACACCTACTAGCTTGGACATTGGAATTAAAGGCGGATTATTTTGTAGCTCAAAAGGAGTATCAAGTAATGCCAAGTTTAACCCAGTTGGGGTATAAAGAAGAAACAAAATCTCGTTTTAAAGCACCTGTATTTGATTCATTTCTTATTCAAAATTATACAGCCAATCGCGATTTTCCAGCCCTAGATGCTACCACGCGTTTGGGAATAGCGTTGCGATTTGGAACGGTATCTATTCGCGCTTGTGTGCGACAAGCGTTGCATAATAATGATACCTGGTTGAGCCAATTGATTTGGAGAGACTTTTTTATGGCAATCTTATATCACTATCCGCATTCGGCAAGAGCTTGTTTTAAAAGGGAATATGAAAATATACAATGGCGTAATAATGAAGTAGAATTTGAGGCTTGGTGCAAAGGGGAAACAGGATATCCACTTGTGGATGCGGGTATGCGCGAATTGAATCAAACGGGATATATGCACAATCGCGTGCGTATGGTAGTGGCTAGTTTTTTAGTAAAACACTTATTAATTGATTGGCGTTGGGGAGAAGCATATTTTGCTCAACAACTCAACGATTATGACCTGGCTCTAAATGTAGGAAATTGGCAATGGGCTGCGGGATGTGGTTGTGATGCTGCTCCTTATTTTCGAGTGTTTAATCCCACAGAGCAACAAAAGAAGTTCGATAAAGATTTTAATTACATAAAAAAGTGGATCCCTCAGTATGATGAATCTACTTATATTACTCCTATAGTGGAGCATAAGCTAGCTAGAGAACGAGCGTTACTAGCTTTTAAACAAGCATTAAAATAAACACACATAAAACCCTTGAACTATGAAAAAATGGAAAATCTGGGTCGCTAATTTAGCTTTAGCAGCTTTTTTACTACCTGTAGCATCAGATGCTTATGCGTGTACTCGAGTGGTATACAAAGGACCTAATAACACAATTATCACAGCGCGTTCGATGGATTGGAAAGATGAAATTGATCCAAATATCTGGGTATTCCCAAGAGGAATGGAACGCACCGGTGAAGTGGGTAAAGCATCAGCGAAATGGAAATCAAAATACGGAAGTGTTATTGTATCAGCTTTTGATATTGCTACAACTGACGGAATGAATGAAAAAGGTCTTGTGGCCAATATTCTGTGGTTAGTAGAATCACAATATCCTGATTACGATCCAAATGGAAAGCAAAAGGGAATGAGCTTGGCTATATGGGCGCAATATGTATTAGATAACTATGCAACAGTAGCAGAAGCTGTAACGGATTTGCAGAAAAATCCTGTTGCAGTGGTTACAGCTAATACCCCAGGTAGAACAACATTAGCTACGGTGCATTTGACGATGTCTGATGCAAAAGGAGATAATGCCGTTTTAGAGTATATCGACGGAAAATTAGTGGTATATCACGATCCTTCTTATACGGTAGTTACCAATTCACCTACTTATGATAAGCAATTAGCTATTCGAGATTATTGGGCATTTTTACCAGGAAATCAAGTGTTACCGGGTACAGGAAGATCAGAAGATCGCTTTGCAAGAGCCTCTTATTATGCAACAGCAGTAGATCAAAGTGATGATACGATGGTTGCTGTGGGATCGGCATTTAGTGTAATCCGCAACTGTTCTGTTCCGTATGGAGTACATATCGAAGGATATCCTAACTTGTCTTCTACTAAATGGAGAGCTGTGTCAGATCAAAAGAATTTAGTTTATTATTATGAAGATCCATTGACGTTATCGCCTTTGTGGTTGGATTTGAAAACATTGGATTTCAGCGAAAAAAATAAGGTGAAAAAATTAGATGTTTCTAAGAGACAACAATATTTCGGTTTAGCGAATAATCAATTAGTAGAGAGCAAACCGTTCCAGTTTATGGGAATTTAGTTTGAATTAAATGGAGAAATACAAAAGCAATGCCGTAACGCATTGCTTTTTTTATGGAAACGGGTTAAAAACAAAAATAGGTTAGAAATGCTTAACTTTGAGAAAGGTTAATATAAAATGAGTTATGAAAAAATATGGAATCCTTGTTTTAGTAGGAGGTATGTTGATGTTAGGCAGTTGTTCTTATAAACACGCCTATCAGCCAATTGCATTTTCTAAGTTGGATACTACTGAAAATTATGAAGCCTTAACCCAGCGATATGCCATGGGAGAAGAAAAAGAGTTTACTCCCAACGTGAAACAGAAAGAACTATATTTAGAAGTGAATCAGGGAGTTGAAATTCCCAATGTTTCTAATGTTCGAGAATTAGGGGGAATTATCACACAAGATCAACGAGTAATCAAATCGGGGCATTTTTATCGCAGTGGTCATTTAGGGAAATTAAAAAAGAAACATTTTAAGACGCTAGAACAATATACAATTACGCAGGTCATTGATTTAAGAACCGATCGAGAAATTAAAAAACACCCAGATCATCTACCAACTACTATTCAATATTACAATGAACAGGCGTTTGAAGATTCAGAAGACATGTTTAGCAAGGCCAAAAAAGAGGTGTTAAAAGGAAGAGTAACAGTAGAAGAATCAAATAAAGCAGTGGAGGATTTTTATGGGGTTTACGTTTTGGATAATCCTCAAAAGATTCGCGAGATTGTATTGCGTATGCTGGATCATGACGAAGCCACTTTGTTTCACTGTTCTGCAGGAAAGGATCGTACAGGAATGATTGGTGCTATACTATTGAGTATTCTCAATGTTGATCGAGAGACCATTATGGAAGAGTATTTACGTTCTAACAATGAACGTATTGATGATGTTTCTGGAAGAATGAAATTAGCAAAGTTTGGCAAGTTTATTTTTCCTAAAATTGACTATGAAGTAATTGAGAATTTCTCGTGGATTAAACCCAATTATTTAGAGGCGATGTTTGCTGCAATAGAAGCAAAGTATGGATCGATGGATAATTATATTCACAATGGATTATCCATTACAAAAGAACAACGTCAAAAGTATATCGAAAAATATACCGTTATTTTAAAGTAAATTTGTCATTCAACTGTTGGAGAAAAAGTATATGAATCATTTGAAACAAGAGCATTTCGCCCTGTTAGAGGAGATTGCAAAGAATAATAATAAACCTTGGTTTACTGAAAACAAACCGCGAATTGATGCTGATTTTACAGAAGTAAAAGGCTTTTTTAAAAGCGTTTTTGACGAGATGGCAGCGGTGGATGAGGTTGAATTATTTCACGTTCATCGCTTGTATCGAGATGTGCGTTTTTCAAAAGATAAAACCCCATATAAAACCTATTTTGGTTTACACATTGGAAGGAAAAAACCTTTACTACGCGGAGGATATTACCTCAATGTAGAACCTGGGAAGAGTTTTGTTGGAGGAGGATTTTGGGAACCCAATAAAGATGATTTATTGCGTATCAGAAAAGAAATCGCCTTAGATGATTCTGAATTACGTGAAATAATCACTAATCCTGTATTTGTACAAGCATTTGGAGGATTAGTAGGAGAGGAGTTGAAAACGGCTCCTAAAGGCTTCGATAAGGAGCATCCCGCTATTGATTTACTGCGCAAAAAACAGTTTTTAGTCATGCGATCTTTTACAGATGAAGAAATGATACAACCAGGATTTATCAAAGAAGTTATTCAAACGTTTGAAGCAATGAAGCCCTTTTTTGATTATATGTCTGAAGTATTGACAACAGATGTCAATGGAGTGAGTTTGTATGAATAATGGAAAGAGGAAAGCGGAGAAGGGAAAGTGGAGAAATGGGTATACGATGAAAAATCAGTAGTGGCAAATGGCAATTTGCCAATTGGCTGGAAAAAATGAAGAAGAGAAATGGGTATATGATGAAAAATCAGTAGTGGCAAATGGCAATTTGCCAATTAACTGGACAAAATGGAAAAGGAAAGTACTTATAGAAGCTTACTGAATCACATAAAAAAAGAGGAACTCGACGAGCTCCTCTTTTTTTATGTTCAGTTTTCTGTTCTCCACCTAGTCAATAATCTTGATTTCAAACATTTTATTCCAGTTCTTACCTGTTACAAAGAATGTATTTGTTTTAGCGTTGTACGCAATACCGTTCAACACATCTAAATCAGCATGTCTTTCAACTAAATCATACAGCTGAGAAAGGTCAAGAACCCCTTCTACAGACCCTGATACTGGATCAATGACAGCTACACCACTTTTACCGTAGAAATTAGCGTAAATCTTACCATTTACCCATTCTAGTTCATTGATGTTTACTAAGATTTCTCGTTGCGCTGCAACTGTTATCTCATCTACTTTCTCAAACGTATCTGGATTTAATTTGTAAATCTTTTCAGAACCATCTGTCATATAAAGATGCGTTCCATCATTACACAATCCCCAACCTTCCATTTTTTGGAAGTAAGGAAGTGTCGCGATTTTTTCAAAGGTATCCGGATTGTATACATAAGCTTCATTGTTTTTATAAGTCAACTGATACAGCTTGTTGTTTAGAATCGTACAACCTTCTCCAAAGATTGCTGCTGGAAGTTCTTTAATCTTGATTACTTCTCCAGTTTTAGGGTTGATTTGGCGAACACTAGATACCCCTTTAGTACCCGTTCCGATTCCTTCACCATTTCCGGTGCTTTCAAATAAAATACCATTGTGGAATTCTAGCCCTTGCGTATAGGCTTTGATATCATGCGGAATAGTATTGACAATCGTATAATTGATCATTTGAGGAGCAACAGAAGAAAGAATAGCGATATGAGAAGAAACTTCTTTACTCTCTTTATTGAGATAAGCTGTTCCTTTCAGCGTGTATTGCCCGAATTTTTGTCCTTTCAAAGGAGCATTTAGTACTTCATTTCCCTTTACTGCACCTAAACGAATATCGTTTAAGTGATAAACTACAGAGTCTAGCTCGGTGTTTGGCGCGAGATTTAAGCTTAATTTTATAGCCTCTTTATCGTTGTAAACCTGCTTTAATTCGGATGTATTTAAAGAAATTACATTTTTTTCTAAATTATTTTTTTCAGAACAGCTGAAAATAGCGAAAGATAAGGCTAAGGGTATAAGCATGTTATGTCTTTTCATCGGTCATTTTAATTTTATTACAATATACAAAAGTTATTATAATAGTTGTAAACACTTGGAAAAATATAAAATGGTTGTATATTTGCAACGGCAAGTCCTACACGACCAGCTCCTGCAGAATCCTCCAGGGTGGGAACGCAGCAAAGGTATGTGGTTGTAGCGGTGCGATGTAGGTAGCTTGCCATTTTTTTCTTATTTGATCTCCTTCTTAGGGGATTTTTTTTTGCCTTTTTTTGTTGTTTGTAAACTGTTTGAAAAATTCGTCTGGAAATAGATCCGTTGTTTCCATAATTTATCTTGTTACTTGGCAAATTGCCATTTGCCATTACGGGATTTTACATCTCAACTTCTCATCGCCTTACCTCCTCATCGTCTTCTCACCACCTCATCGTCTTCTCACCACCTCACCCTCTCATCGCCACACCTTCCCCTTTCACATGATACCTAGGATCTGCCATATACGGGAGTTTTGCCATTTTTAGAACCTGTAAGGTAGGTACCTCATATTCGATTTGAATAGTACCTAATAACAAATAGCATCCACTACCTTGAAAAGGATATTGTTGTAGACTATGCGGAAAGTGCACACTGTCAAAATAATCTCCCTGGCTGTCAATCCACGTACCGAAGTACATGAGTCCGCTTTTAATTTGGATGGGCTTTAACGCGATTAAATAGCCCACTAAGCGCGTATTTTCATCCTTGTGGTATAGGAAGTCCTTGGTTGTTATTTCTCCTCTAAATTTCGTCTGTAATAAGCTAAACGGACTAGAAGTAACAGGAAACCCTAAATATTCTAATTCATCAAAGGCATCTTCTGCTTCCGTTCGTTTCAATTGAGGAAAAGAAAAAGACTTTATGGGTTCTTGAAGCAATTGCCAAGTGGGATTGGATTTGTTTTTGTGGTACAATAATTTAGCTTGAATAAGCAATTCGTTTTTTTGGAGTCCAGTGAATTGAAAGGCACCAATAAAAATAAGTGTTTCTAAAGCTTCGAGGTTAATATTGACGCGTTGTATGAAGTTCGCCAAGGAAGTGTAATTTCCATTTCTTTGACGTTCAGTCAAGAACGTATCGATTAAAGCAGTATTTAAATTTTTAACCAATTGAAAGCCCAAGAAGATATCGCGTCTTCGTAAGGTTGCCCCTAGGTTACTACGATTGATACAAGGAGGAAATACACGTGCGCCAGACATCTTCGCTTCGTGAACGTAGACTTCGGTGCGGTAGAATCCCCCTTGGTTGTTGATGACAGCAACAATAAACTCTAAGGGGTAATGTGCTTTTAAATACAAGCTTTGATAGCTCTCAATCGCATAAGAAGCAGAATGAGCTTTACAGAACGAATACCCCGCAAACGATTCTATTTGGCGGTAAATCTCTTCACTGAGTGCTTGTGGATGCCCTTTCTCCTCACACAGTGCAAGGAAACGTTGACGAACCGCTTGCAATCCTTCTTTTGAGCGACTCTTTCCACTCATCGCACGACGGAGGATATCCCCATCTTCTGCAGGTAGACCACCATAATGAAGGGCAATTTTAATCACATCTTCTTGATAGACCATGATACCATAGGTTTCTCCCAATTGATCTTTGAAAACATCGTGGAAATACTCAAATTGAGTGGGGTTGTTGTGTCTGTAAATATATTCTTGCATCATACCGCTTTGCGCAACCCCTGGTCTGATAATAGAAGAAGCTGCTACTAGTGTTTTATAATTATTACATTTTAGTTTTCTCAATAAACCGCGCATAGCAGGACTTTCAATGTAAAAGCATCCAATGGTATTGCCTAGTTGTAAATACGCATTGGATTTCACTTCGTTTTTAGAAAGCGAAATATCGCGGATGTCTACGGTAATTTGTTGATTTTGTTCAATTAACTCTACCGTTTCATTGATATGCCCAATGCCTCGTTGGCTGAGAATATCAAATTTTTCAAAGCCAATATCCTCTGCAATATGCATGTCAAATTGAGCTACAGCATAACCTTTTGGAGGATAATCCAACGCTGTAAAATGCGTGATGGGATCTTCTGAAATAATTATCCCACAAGCATGCATGGTGCGTTGGTTTGGAAATCCTTCTAGTAATTGACTATAGTGATGAATTAGCTGTACAATGGAATTATTGTCCTGGTATTCCCTTGTATGTCGCTGATTCAATTGATCGAGTTCTTCTTTAGCTAAACCGTATACTTTGCCAATCTCTCTTGCCATTGAACGCGTTTTAAAGGTAGACATGGCTCCACAAAAAGCAACGTGCTCTTCCCCATACGTTTGGAAGATATAATCAATAATAGCATCGCGATCCGTCCAAGACCAATCAATATCAAAATCAGGAGGCGATTTGCGGTTGACATTTAAAAATCGCTCAAAGTATAAATCGAGTTCTAACGGACAAACATTGGTAATTCCAATGCAATAACCCACTAAACTATTGGCCCCACTTCCTCGACCAATATGCATAAAGCCACGTTTTGTGCTATATGAAATAATATCCCAGATGATTAAGAAATAGCTGGCAAAAGATAGCTTTTCAATAACATCAAGTTCCTTTGCTAAGCGTTTTGTAGCCTGTTCGTGGTTGGCACCATAGATGCGTGTTAATCCCTTTTGTGCAAGCGTAGTAAGCAGTTGTAAATCATCGGCTTTGTTGGCTGTGAAATGTAGCTTATTTCTACTTTTTTTAAATTCAAAGGAGAACTTTGATTCCCTTACGATGTGTTGCGTATTGGCAATAAGCGTAGGGAAAGATTCAAAATGACGTAATAATTCCGCTTCAGATAGTAGTATTTCATCTGGTGAAGCACAAGTAGTAGCATCCAATTTACTTAAGAGTGTATTTTGATCAATGGCTTGGAGGATACGGTGTAATTCATATTCACCTGCTTGTTGAATTGTCACGGGATGAAGGATAACCATTTTGTGAATCAACTGCTTCCATTGCTCTTGGTATAGTAAATTGCGTTGATTTAATTTAACGCCAATATATTCGTGATCGGCTAGTGTTGGCGGACAGTTTTCCAGTGGATAGATGACAAAAGTATGTGCAAAATCAGGAGCTTTTTTAGGGAAAGGCTGTTTGGTTTTATTGTGTAGGGTTATGCATTGATTCATTGCTGCAAATCCCAATTGATTTTTAGCAATCCCAATGTATTGTAGGTGTTGATCTACGCGAAATTCAGCACCAATAAGCGGTTTGATATTTGCTTGTTGACAAAGGCGAATAAAATCGTAAACACCATAAAAGGTATGAATATCCGTGAGTGCTAAGGCAGAGATATGAAGTTTTTGTGCTGCAGCAACCAATTGCGCTAGTGGAATAGTGCCAAAGCGTAAACTATAGTAAGAATGACAATTTAACAACATAGCTATTTCTTTTTAGATTTGAGTAGGGCACTGGAGCAACGGTGAACTGCCTGCATGCCGTATTGTTTTTTGATGTGATCCATGGTTTCATACAGTGCCATGATTTCCTGTGAGTCTTCAAATAGGTTAATCTGATAATTTCCGCGGACTAAACCACTGAAATTGATACCAATTAAGCGGAGACGCATCCGGCGCTGGTAGTGTTTTTCAAACAAATCCAACACATAGGCATTGAGGATATGATCTGCGGATGTATAGGCAATTTTACATTGCTTGGTTTCGGTATCGAAATTGGTATAGCGAATCTTGACAGAGACAACAGAAGTAAGCCAGCCTTCCGAGCGCAATTGAAAAGCCAATTGCTCTACCATTCCCAATAACGTTGTCCTCAGTAAGGTCAAGTCAATGGTGTCTTGTGAAAATGTATGCTCGGTTGATATAGATTTGCGTTCTCGATAAGGTTCAACGGGAGTAAAATCAATACCATTGGCTTTTCTCCAAAGGTCTAAACCATTTTTACCGAGCAATTGGGACAAAATTTCAGCAGGCATGGTAGATAGCGTTTCAATCGTTCGAATACCCAAACGCGCCAAAGAATCATAGGTAGCTTGTCCTAGCATGGGGATTTTTCGAATGGATAAGGGATTGAGAAACGGCTGTACTTCTTTTTCGGGAATAATCAATGCACCTGAAGGTTTGGCTTCATTGGTTCCCATTTTAGATACCGTTTTATTGATGGACATGGCATAGCTCAACGGTAGATGCGTTTCTTTTTGAATGGTCGCGATTAATTCGGAGGTCCATTGGAGGGTACTGTGAAAGCGATCCATTCCCGTTAAATCAAGATAGAACTCATCAATACTGGCTTTTTCCATTACAGGAGCTTTTTCAGCTATAATTTCGGTCACTTCCGCAGACATTTTACTATAGAGTTCCATGTCGCCTTTGATGATTTTCGCTTGAGGACACAAACGCATAGCCATGCGAATTGGCATAGCGGAACGCACGCCAAAAGCACGAGCTTCATAGGAGCAGCTCGATACCACGCCGCGGTCTCCTCCACCTATAATAAGAGGAATACCAGCGAGTTGTCGATTGGTTAATCGCTCACAAGAAACAAAAAAACTGTCCAAATCTAAATGTACAATAGCGCGTTGCATCTTCCTAATAGTAAAATATTTTAAACAAACTTACTACGTATGTTAGCAATTATTAGTATATTTGATGCTATAAATAATAGCAAATGTCATACTTATCAGATAACATCAGGTATTTACGAGCACAGAAAGAATTGTCTCAGCAAAAAGTAGCCGATTCGCTACTTATTACGCGTGCCCGTTACTCAAAATATGAAGAAGGAGCCTCTGAACCTCCTTTGGAAGTTTTGTTGAAAATCTCTCGCTATTTTCATGTGAGTGTGGATCTACTCATTTCAGTTGATTTGAGAAAGGTACCTATGCAGGATTTATTAAAA
The DNA here is from genome assembly GCF_052691955.1 of Myroides sp. TSA_177.3. Classification (NCBI taxonomy): domain Bacteria; kingdom Pseudomonadati; phylum Bacteroidota; class Flavobacteriia; order Flavobacteriales; family Flavobacteriaceae; genus Myroides; species Myroides sp. TSA_177.3. The sequence goes on along the minus strand of NZ_JBQZGD010000020.1, from coordinate 9,259 downwards.
TTAGAGGATAATCGTATTTTATTGCCGATTATGGTAGATCCCAATGGCAATAATTTTATCGAAATAATTCCACATAAGGCAAGAGCAGGATATTTATCTGGGTATGCTGATCCAGAATTTATTCAGAACCTCGATCAGATTTCATTGCCTTTTCTACGAGAGGGCAAATACAGGGCTTTTCCGATTGAAGGAGATTCTATGCCTCCACATCAGGAAGGTTCGTTTATTATTGGTAGTTATATTGAGCAATTAGAGGATATCCGCAATGGGCGAACGTATATTATTATGACCGCAAATGAAGGAGTAGTGTACAAACGCGTGTATCGCATTGATAAGGAAACGTATGAATTGCATTCAGATAATACATTTTATGAACCGTACCGCATTAAGGCCTATGATATCTTGGAAATTTGGGAGTATGCTTCGAGTATCGCTACAGAAGAATTTAAACCAGAAGATTTAGGAGAGGCAGATACCAAAGCAATGTTTCAGGAAATTCGCCACATGTTGAAAGATGTAATGAAAAAGGTGAATTAAAGGAGTGGAGAAGGTGAGGTGATGAGAATGGGTGAGGGGATGAGATAATCGACAAACTCCTAACCTTTAACTCTTAACTCTTAACTCTTAACCCTTAACCCTTAACCCTTAACCCTTAATCCTTAACCCTTAATCCTTAACTCATAACCTTAACTCACAAAGCACAAACCTCACAATAATAAAAAAAAAGTGCTAACCTTCTTGGTTAGCACTTTTTTTTATTCTTCTTGTTGTCCCATCATCATTAAATACGCTTTTAAGAAAGCGTCAATTTCACCGTCCATCACCGAATCAACATCTGTTGTTTCATGGCCTGTTCGGACATCTTTGACTAATTTATACGGATGCATAACGTAATTGCGAATTTGCGATCCCCATTCAATTTTCTTCTTATTGGCTTCAATCTCATCGCGCATGGCTTGTTTTTTCTTCAACTCAATTTCATAAAGTTGAGATTTTAAGAGCTGCATCGCTTTGATTTTATTATCTAATTGAGAACGTGTTTCAGAATTTTCAATGATAATACCCGTTGGGTGGTGTCGTAAACGAACCGCAGTTTCTACTTTGTTTACGTTTTGTCCACCCGCGCCACTAGAACGCATGGTTTCCCAAGAAATATCTGAAGGGCTAATTTCAATTTCAATCGTGTCATCGGCTAATGGATATACATAAACAGAGGCAAAAGAAGTATGACGTTTGGCATTACTGTCAAAAGGAGAAATACGAACTAAGCGATGTACGCCATTTTCACCCTTTAAGTAACCAAAAGCAAACTCGCCTTCAATTTCTAAGGTAACTGTTTTTACACCTGCAACCTCACCTTCTTGATAGTTGAGCTCCTTCACTTTATACCCGCTGTTATCAGACCACATGATGTACATACGCATCAACATAGCAGCCCAATCGCAACTCTCTGTTCCACCAGCACCAGCTGTAATTTGCAAGACAGCACTCATGTTATCTCCTTCATCGGATAACATGTTTTTGAATTCCAAATTCTCAATTAGTTCGAGTGTACTCTTATATTGCTCTACAACTTCTTCTTCCGTTACTTCTTTGGCGTTGTAGAACTCAATTAGAATCTGAAACTCTTCCAAATAATTTTTGGCTTGCTCATAATCCTCAATCCATTTTTTCTTGGATTTTAGATTTTTGACAATAATTTCAGCTTCTTTTGAATTATTCCAAAAGTCTGGAGCAAACGTTTTTTCTTCTTCGTTTGCAATTTCAATTAACTTCTTATCGACGTCAAAGATACCTCCTTAACGCACCAAGGCGATCAATAATGTCCTTCTGTTGTTCTGTGGTTACCATAATTTTTAATACTTTTACAAGCAAAAATACTTATTCCTGCGAATTTATGGAAATTAATTTAATTAGCGATACAATTACAAAGCCTACTCCTGAAATGTTAAATTATATGTTGAAAGCGAGAGTAGGAGACGATGTTTATAAACAAGATGGTAGTACCAATGAATTAGAAACGGCTGTGGCTGAATTGTTTGGAATGGAAGCTGCTTTGTTTTTCCCTTCGGGAACTATGGCTAATCAAGTTGCTATCAAATTACATACACAACCCGGAGATCAATTGATTTGTGATCGAAGCTCTCATATTTATCAGTTTGAAGGCGGAGGAGCTGCGGTAAATCACGGGGTAAGTAGTGCCTTAGTTGATGGAGATCGCGGACGAATTACAGCTGAAGATGTACTCTATCACTATACCGACCCTAACAATATCCATTTACCTGTTACCAAATTAGTTTGTTTAGAAAATACGACGAATATGGGTGGCGGAGCTTGTTACGAGTTGAGTGAAATTGAACGCATCAAAGAAGTATGTGAAGCGCGCAATATCAAATTGCATTTAGACGGTGCACGTTTGTGGAATGCTTTAGTAGCTAAATCTCAGCATCCAACACAGTTTGGAGCGCTATTTGATACCATTTCTGTTTGTTTTTCTAAGAGTTTAGGAGCTCCTGTAGGTTCTGTGTTATTAGGATCTAAAGAATTGATTCAACGTGCCATTCGCTTGAGAAAAGTAATGGGTGGAGGGATGAGACAGACAGGATACTTAACGTCTGCTGCTTTGTTTGCGTTAAAAAATAATGTAAGTCGCCTACAACGAGACCATTATCGCGCCAAGCAAATTGAAATGTTACTCAATAAAAAAACATGGGTAAAAGAGATTTTGCCTGTACAAACAAATATTCTGGTTTTTCGATTGGAAGATGATGCGAATATCAAACCCTTTTTAGATAAACTCAAACAAAAAAACATCCTAATTAGCGAAATCGGCAAAGGGTGGTTGCGCATTGTAACGCATTTAGATTATCGCGAAGTGATGCATGAATATGTACTAGAAACACTGAATCAAATTGAACTATAAAAAATATAAAAGCCATTCATTTGAATGGCTTTTATATTTAAGTAAAAATTAGTTTTTTACTACTCAAAAAAAGCACTACTTTTGTTTAGATTTAAAATAAATAAATGGAAAAGTTAAAGCAACGTTGGGGACTTACTTCTAATTTTCAAGTTGTAATAATAGTAATCGTATTTGCAATTACGGGTTCAACAGCAGCGTTTATTTCGAAACCTATCTTGACTTATTTAGGAATAGAAAGAGGATTGACCCATCCTTTGTTGTATTGGGTGCTATATGTTTTAATTATTTTCCCCATGTATAAAGTTATCTTGATTTGCATCGGAACTTTATTTGGGCAACGTGAATTCTTCTGGAATTTCGTAAAAAAAATGTTGACTCGAATGGGATTAGGGTTTATTTACCCCAAAGAAAAAACAAAGTAAGACTGAATCAGTCTATCAGATAAAGAAATATTAAAATAGCGAAGCAGAAGCTTCGCTATTTTTGTTTGCGGTTTTACCTAGCACAATGCGATAAAAGTAAAAAACGAAAACACACCCTCATAAAAAAAAATTATATTTGTTAGAGACTCATAAGTATAGATTAGATGACTAGATATGTAATACTAAGTTTACTCTTCTTCGCAGCAATAGGTTGCAAGAAAGGAGAGGTACAAAAAGAACCTTTTGGATTAGAAGGAGTCGTGGAGGATTATCATGTACTTTTAGAAGCTGTTAATCACCAAGATGACAAAATGTACGTGGTGAATTTTTGGGCCACTTGGTGTGTACCTTGTGTAAAAGAATTACCTGATTTTGTTCAATTGTACAATGAAAATAAAGAGCGAACTGATTTTGAAATGGTTTTGGTTAGTTTAGATCGAGCTCGCGATTTTGAAACCAAAGTAAAACCTTTTGTTACAGCACATCAGTTAACCCCTCCTGTGGTAGTATTGGCAGATGTGAAACGGATGAATGAATGGATTCCTGCTATTCACAAATCTTGGAGTGGAGCTATTCCTGCTACAGCTATATATAAAAATGGGAAACAGGTGTATTTCCATGAAGGAATACTCACTTATGAAGAACTTAAAAAATTAACGCAATAAAAAAATAGAATTATGTTGAAAAATGTTGGTTTAGCAGTACTATGCAGCCTTGCTTTTATGGCTTGTAAGAAAGATCCAAACAAAATTGAGGCTATTGACCCTACAGAAGAGGTTATCGAGCCTGTAAATGACTTTAAAGAGGTTGCAGGGTATAAAGTTGGGGATGTAGCGACTGATTTTAGTTTAATCGGAACAGATGGTCAACAACACCGTTTAGCTGATTTTGCTGAAGCGAAAGGGTATATCGTTATTTTTACTTGTAACCACTGTCCTTATGCACAAGCGTATGAAGAACGCATTGTTGCTTTAGATCAAAAATATAAAACATTGGGGTATCCAGTCATAGCGATTAATCCGAATGATCCAGTTGCTCAGCCAGAAGACGGATTAGAGTTGATGAAAGTGAGAGCGAAAGAAAAAGGATTTACATTTCCTTATGTATTAGATGAAGGGCAAAAGATTTATCCACAATATGGAGCAACAAAAACGCCACATGTCTTTATCTTGCAAAAAGAAGGAGATAAAAATGTAGTGAAATACATCGGAGCTATCGACGATAATTATGAAGATGCAAGTCAAGTTTCTGAAAAATACGTAGAAAAAGCAGTCGATGCTTTACTAGCAGGAAAAGCAATTGAACAAACGACAACTGTAGCTATTGGTTGTACAATTAAGGTGAAAAAATAATGTATTGGAGAGTGGAGATGGGTGAATCACAATGTAGAAAATAAGTAATAAAACAAAAGCGAAAGATTTAATCTTTCGCTTTTGTTTTATAGCTACTTTCGGTAGGTCAAAATTATTTCATCATTCCGTTCTATTCTCCTACTTCCAATAAGATTTGATGTAATCCAATGCGATTGCCTTCAGAATCCTCAAATTCAGCAACGGCAAAACCTGCGTTTTCATGTCGATGAATAGGGAAGAGGATTTTGGCACCTTGGTGTACCACGCGTTGTATTGTTTGTTCAATATCAAAGGTATTGAAATACAGTAAAACACCTTTAGTAGTAGGTTTGTAAATTTCTCCTTTTACCAAAGCACCACTGATGCCTTTTGCTTGTGTATCTAAAGGAAAATAAGCCATTTCAAGGTTGTCAAAAAAATCTTCTTCTAAGGTTACTTCAAATACCGCACTATAAAATTCAATAGCACGTGGCATATCGGTAACGGGAATTTCAAAATAAGACGCTACATTCATTTGGAATTTTAATTTTTATGTAGAATAAAAATACATGGTCTTTTATGCAAATCAATTGTAGTTCTCTTCCAAGCAGCTATTGGTTTCGTTTGGATGAATTCACTCTCTAGTGTAATATCACAAGCGATACACAGTAGCGTATTGGGATGTAAGGTTTGAATTAAATCTTGCAACAGTTGATTGTTTCTATATGGAGTTTCGATAAAGATTTGCGATTGACTCTTTTCAAAAGACAAACGTTCAAACGTTTTTAAAGCTCCTTTTTTCTCATTTTTATCTATGGGTAGATACCCGTTAAAAGCAAAACTCTGTCCATTCATTCCAGAAGCCATCAGGGCAAGTAGGATAGAAGATGGCCCCACTAAGGGTAATACGCGAATGTTTTGTTTGTGCGCTAGTTCAACAATAGTTGCGCCAGGATCAGCAATACCGGGGCAACCTGCTTCACTAATGACTCCTACGTCTTTGCCTTCTAATAATGGCTGTATGTACTGTTTGTATGTTGCAGGGTCTGTGTGTTTATTTAATGGGAATAAAATTAATTCCGATTGTTTCTTATCTGGTGCAATTCGCTTGATGAATTTTCGAACTGTTTTTTCATTTTCGACGATGAAAATAGTCAATCGATCGATTGTCTCTTTAACAGCTTGCGGAAGTACTTGCATGGGATCATTGTCTCCCAATGTGGTCGGAATCATGTACAAGTTTCCCGTTTGAGTGGCTTTATCCATAATATTTTGGAACTGTGTTTAAACTACAAAGGTAAGTAAAGCAGTTTAGAAAAAATAAAAGGAAGAAATACAATTTCCTCCTTGAATCTATTATATAAATTACTAAGATTTTAAATCTTTAGCGATAAGCGTACACGCTTCATCAACCAGTTGAAAAACATGCTCAAATCCATCAGGACCTCCGTAATACGGATCGGGAACTTCTGCTTTTTTACCTGGATGAATGACATCCAATAACAGGCGAACCTTTTGTGCGTCTTCTGGCTTTTCTGCCAACTGAACTACATTGTTGTAATTCGATTGATCCATGACAAAAATATAATCAAAAGTAGAAAAATCACTCTTTTTAAATTGTCTGGCTCTTTGTGTAGTTAAGTCAATACCGTATTTTCTAGCTACTGCAATGGAACGTTGATCGGGTAATTCACCCACATGCCAATTTCTAGTGCCCGCAGAATCTACTAAAAAGTCTTCTTGGGGAAGTTTAGCTTGTAGAATACCTTCGGCCAAGGGTGACCTACAGATATTACCTAAACAGACCATGAGTACTTTTGCTTTCATTACATATTGAACTTTTGGTTGATTTCATCGTGGAATTTCTTGAATTCCTTATCCGTTTCTAATAGGTTATCTACTGTTTTACAAGCATGTAATACGGTAGCGTGATCGCGTTTTCCTATTTGAGAACCAATATTAGCCAAAGAAGCTTTCGTGTACTTTTTAGCAAAGAACATAGCTAATTGTCTTGCTTGTACAATATTGCGTTTACGCGTTTTTGATTTCAATGTTTCAATATCCATTTCAAAGTAATCAGAAACCACTTTTTGGATGTAGTCAATTGAAATTTCTTTTTGCGTATGCTTGATGAATTTCTCAATAACTTGACGAGCTAAATCAATAGTAACTTCTTGTTTGTTGAAAGAAGATTGAGCGATTAATGAGATAATAGCCCCTTCTAATTCACGAACGTTTGTCGATACATTTTTAGCCATATACTCGATGATGTTTTCTGGCATTGTCACACCATCGCGGTATAAAATATGTTTAACAATCTTAACTCTAGTTTCAAAATCTGGTGTTTGAATCTCTGCAGATAATCCCCATTTAAAACGAGATAATAAGCGTTGCTCAATATCTTGCATGTCAACAGGAGCCTTATCTGATGTTAAGATAACTTGTTTTCCATTTTGGTGTAAGTGGTTGAAGATGTGGAAAAATACATCTTGTGTTCCCGACTTACCGGATAAGAATTGAATATCATCGACAATTAATACATCAATTAATTGATAAAAATAGATGAAATCATTTCTTGTTTGTTTGCGAACAGAGTCCACATATTGTTGTGTAAATACTTCTGCAGAAATGTAAAGTACAGTTTTGTCAGGAAAGTATTCTTTGATTTCTACACCAATTGCATGTGCTAAGTGAGTTTTTCCTAATCCAACACCACCAAAAATCAATAAAGGGTTGAATGAAGTTCCTCCTGGTTTTTTAGACACAGCCATACCTGCAGAACGCGCTAAGCGGTTTGCATCTCCTTCTAAGAAATTGTCGAAAGAATAGTTTGAGTTTAATTGTGACTCAATCTTTACATTTCGAATTCCTGGTATAATGAAAGGGTTTTTTAGTTCAGGATTTTTATTCTGAACAGGAACATCCAATTCTTGTGGTTTTACAGGTCCTCGTTGCGAACTAGGTAACTGTTCTGTAAATGGCTGCTTGTTGCCAGATACATTTTCCATTTGTATTTTATATAGTAACTTTGCATTTCCACCTAACACTTTTGTCAACGCAACTTTCAATATACTTACGTAGTGCTCTTCTAGCCATTCATAAAAGAATTTGCTAGGCACTTGTATATAGAGCTTGTCTTCAGTTAATTCAATGGCTTTAATAGGCATGAACCAAGTCTTAAACGCTTGTTCGCCTATGTTGTCCTTTATGAATTCAAGACAAGCATTCCAAGCAGATTGCGCTGTCATGTCTTTGTATTCGTGCATTTTTGGTTAGATTTTTAAAAAAACAGTTACTATTTTTGAATGTTTTTTGGATTGATGTCGGTGTCGAATCAGATGGCAAATATGTGAACAATTTTTGGGATAAAAAAACGAATTAGTCATTGTAATTTTCAAAAAAAAATGGTAAGTACATTTATAATTCAATTAGTCAAATAAAATTTAAAAGGAATATGAAAAAATTCGATTACACAGTACGTGTGCGTTATGCAGAAACAGATCAAATGGGAGTCGTGTACCATGGTAATTATGCACAATACTTTGAAATAGGGAGAGTTGAGTGGTTGCGAAACTTAGGGATTTCGTATAAGCAAATGGAGGAATTGGGAATCATGCTTCCAGTTGTATCCTTAACTATGAACTATAAAAAACCAGCAAAGTACGATGAAGACTTATGTATTCGCACCATATTTAAAAAATGCAGTGGAGTGAAAATTGAATTCGATTATGAATTATATAATCAAAATAACGAGTTATTAACAACGGGATATTCTATGCTGGTGTTTGTTGATATGCAAACAGGTCGTCCAACTGTACCTCCTCCGTATGTGTTAGAAAAAATAAATACAATGCTAGAGGAATAATTTTTTTTATTCTTTGAAGTAATTATATCTTTATCAAAACAAACTAGTAAATTATGAAAAACCTATTGGCGTTATTGAGTATAGTATGTATTGGCTTGAGTGCTTATGCTCAAAGACCAACTTTAATAGATGGACGCGTTCGATTGTACAATGGACAAATTATTCCAGTTTCTATTGAAAATAAAAATACAAAGGAGAAAACTCAATCGGATCAAACAGGTTATTTTTTAATACAAACCCATTTAGGTGATACACTGCGTTTTTCAAGTGAATACAGTGCAACGATGCTCTATGTCATTGATGAAGGAGATTTACAAACAAAACGCATTACGCCTGTATTAGTAAAACCAGGCCAGAAATTAGAAGAAATCGTAATCGTTAAGAAGGAGTTTGGTGAAGGTGAAATGAATTTTGGCGGTAAAAAATTAACACCAGCCGAAAAGCGATACAATAAAAATAATCGCGTATTCATGTCGACTAGCGATTTAAAAATGGGAATCACAATTGATGGAATTATCAATCGATTGAATGGAACGCGAAAACGCGATTTGCAAATGATTGAATATGAAAAGATCGAAAACAATGTTGCCTCTTTTTATAAACAATACCCAAGAGAAGAGCTAATGAAAGATTTGGGAATTCCAGAATATCATGTGGATGCTTTTGTTATTTATTTTGTTTCTCAACCGGATACAGATAAAATGAAAGTAGATCAAAG
>NZ_JBQZGD010000019.1:0-63922 GCF_052691955.1 Myroides sp. TSA_177.3 | reverse complement strand
TCACCAATCTCACCCTCTCACCAATCTCACCCTCTCACCCTCTCACCAATCTCACCAATCTCACCAATCTCACCAATCTCACCAATCTCACCACCTCACAAAAAACAAACCTCACAAAGAACAAAAAAAAAAGACCAACCCTAAAAAGGATTGGTCTTTCATATTTCAGATTATCTACCGTCAACAGTAAACTGTTAACCCTAAACAATTATTTATACATTTTATCTCTTAGTTCTTTCACTTTTGGATCATCTAAGTAATCTTCAAACGTCATATAACGATCGATTACTCCATTTGGCGTTAATTCCAAAATACGTGTTCCTACAGTTTGAGCAAACTCCTTATCGTGTGTAGTGAACAATACAGTTCCTTTAAACCCTTTTAACGAGTTATTGAAGGCTGTAATTGACTCTAAGTCTAAGTGGTTTGTTGGTTCGTCTAACATCAATACGTTAGCTCTTAGCATCATCATACGAGACAACATACAACGTACTTTCTCTCCTCCTGATAATACTCGCCCTGTTTTCAATGCTTCTTCACCAGAGAAAATCATTTTTCCTAAGAAACCACGTACATATACTTCGTCTCTTTCTTCTTCTGTTTTTGCCCATTGACGCAACCAGTCTACTAAAGTCAAGTCGTTTTCAAAAAAGGCATGGTTATCTGCTGGTAAGTACGACTGAGAAGTTGTAATCCCCCACTCTACTTTTCCTGCATCTGCTGCACGATTTTCATTGATGATTTCATAGAAAGCGGTTGTTGCACGTGAATCACGAGAGATAACCACAATTTTATCTCCTTTCACTACGTTTAAGTCCACATCTTTAAATAAAACTTCACCATCAATTGAACTAGCCAATCCTGTGATATTCAAGATTTGATCTCCTGCTTCTCTATCTTGATCAAAGATAATTGCTGGATAGCGACGAGAAGAAGGTTTAATATCATCTAATTTCAATTTATCAATCATCTTTTTACGAGAAGTTGCTTGTTTTGACTTCGCAACGTTCGCGCTAAAACGACGGATAAACTCTTCTAATTCTGCTTTTTTCTCTTCCGCTTTCTTATTTTGCTGTGCTCTTTGTTTTGCTGCTAATTGGCTTGACTCATACCAGAAAGTATAGTTACCAGAATAGTGCGTAATTTTTCCAAAGTCAATATCAGAAACGTGTGTACAAACCGCATCCAAGAAGTGACGGTCGTGAGAAACCACCAATACTGTATTTTCATAGTTTGCTAAGAAGTTCTCTAACCAACCGATGGTTTCAAAATCCAAGTCGTTGGTAGGCTCATCCATAATCAACACGTCTGGGTTACCAAATAAAGCCTGTGCCAATAACACACGTACTTTTAATTTAGCATCCATTTCAACCATTAAAGTATAGTGAAATTCTTCTGAAATCCCTAAGTTAGACAGCATCGTAGCTGCATCAGATTCTGCATTCCATCCATTCATCTCATCGAAACGAATTTGAAGCTCCCCAATACGGTCAGCATTCTCATCTGTATAGTTCAAATACAGCTCATCCATTTCTTTCTTTACCGCGAATAGGTCTTTATTTCCCATTACTACCGTTTCTAATACGGTATTTTCGTCAAACATATTGTGGTTCTGATTTAAAACCGACATACGTTTGCCCGGCTCTAGAATAACGTGTCCAGATGTTGGATCAAATTCTCCAGATAAAATTTTCAAAAACGTTGATTTACCAGCACCATTTGCACCGATAATTCCATAGCAATTACCTTGTGTAAAGGTTACATTTACTTCATCAAATAAAATTCGTTTACCGAACTGAACTGACAGATTTGAAACTGTTAACATTATTTCTCGTTTGATTTAATTTGTGCAAAATTACTAAATATATATGAGATTTAATCCCTCTTATTTATTTCAATTTTGAATTACTTATTTTAACCATCTATTAACAAGTTTAAATAATCGTAAAACTTACTTTTGCTATCGACGTCAATTTTTAACTAGCATTATTCCCCAAAACAATGTGTAGTAACTTTTTACATACAAGTATTCGCTATGGTTTATTGCCATTAATCACGTTGCTATTTTCTTGTCAGAAGAAATTTGAAGCAACGGATTACTCGGCCTATTTCAGTGGCGAAATACAAAACCCAACGAGCAATTACATTTTATTTTTCAAAGATAACGACTTGTTAGACACCATCTACCTAGATGAAAACAATCGCTTTGAGAAGAAATTTGATTCGCTTAGTCCAGGCATGTACATCTACAGGATTAACCCTGAATTTCAATACGTGTACTTTGATAAAAACGATAGTTTACACCTGCGTTTAAACTCAAGAGACTTTGATCATTCTATTATCTTTTCTGGTCGCGGTTCTGAAAAGAACAACTACTTGATGAACTTAACGGTAAAGAATTTAGTAGATGAATCGACTCGCTACGAGAACTACGACTATGGTGTGGATCGATTTATTCGTTTTATTGATTCAACGCATGCTGCTCGTACTACCAACTATTTAAGGAGTAAGGCAATTATTGGCTGGGGACCAGAATTTGACGTATACGCCAAAACAAAATTAGACCTTCATTTTTACAGTCAGAAAGAGATTTATCCCATCGCTCACTACGTGCGTACCAAAGAGGATATTCGCGAGCAACTACCTGCAAATTACTACGATTTCCGAAATAAGGTAGATTTTAACAACGAAAATCTCATCCGCTACTCTTCTTTTACGAAATACTTAGCCATCATGCTGAGCTCTATTAGCGATGAGTCGGATATTGATTTTGACAGTGAAACAAAATTTGATAAAAATATCACCAAGCTCAATGTTGTGGATACCTTGATTCGCAATGAGAAGGTAAAAAATACGATTTTAGACAATATTGCATTGATCTACTTATTAGAAGATCAAAATCTAAATAACAACGACAAGTTCTTTGATGCTTACTTTAAACTCTCTACGGATACCACCCAACACCAAGAGATCATAAAGATTCAAACGGCTGTTCAAAATTTGAAATACGAAAATCGCTTGCCTAAGGTTGATTTAGTTGACCTAGATGAGAAACCCGTAGATTTCAAAAAGTTAATCCACAAAAAAACACTGATGTTCGTTTGGACTAAAAACGGCTTAGCACACGCAGAAGCGAGTCACAAGAGAGCATTAGATTTATTGGAAAAACTCCCAAATATTCAGGTAATTTCTGTTTGTATTGATGGAGAACACCAAGAGTGGAAAGAACTAGTTAGTCCTTATAAACACCCTAACCTTATCGAATTGCGTTGTACGGATTTTAATGACATGAAAGATAAATGGATCATTACCAAAATTCAACGCAGTATCATCTTAAATAAAGACGGCAGCATTCAAGAGGCCTTCGTCAATATTTTTGACCGCAATATGGAGCAATTGTTGAAATAGGTGATGTAGTTTTGTGCTTTGTGAGGTTTGTGCTTTGTGAGGTTTGTGCTTTGTGAGGTTCGTGCTTTGTGAGGTTCGTGCTTTGTGAGGTTCGTGCTTTGTGAGGTTTGTGCTTCGTGAGGTTTGAGGTTTGTGCTTTGTGAGGTTTGCTTTTTTGCAAATCGCCTTTAGTCGATAAACCTAACAACTTCACAAAAAACCAAAAAAACGAAAATGCAATACTCTAATCAGTTACTCCGCTCTGTATGTCACCCTGACGAAGGAAGGGTCGCATACAGAGCTCACGCTAGGTGGTGAGAAGGTGAGAGAGGATTTCTTTGTGAGGTTTGCTTTTTTGCAAATTGTCTTTAGTCGATAAACCCAACAACTTCACAAAAAATCAAAAAAGCAATACTCCAATCAGTTACTCCGCTCTGTATGTCACCCTGGCGAAGGAAGGGTCGCATCCGTTACTCAACGCCAGTAATTCCGTCTAGTATTAGGTGAGCGCGGGATGCGACCCTTCGTTACCTCAGGGTGACATGCTGCTCGTGATCATGAGTTTTATCGATTAAAAAAGAATTTCTCACCGCCTTATCATCTCATCAGGAATTATCCAGTTCCTTGGCAAATTGCCATTTGCCACTACGGGATTTTACATCTCACCGCCTCACCCTCTCATCGTTTCAGTTTATTCTTTCACAAAAAAGCACAAAAAAACCCTTCAATAGCAGAAAGAAGTTTGAGGCTATCAAAGGGTTTATATATCTTTAAGAATTCAGTATAATATATTTAGTCCCCACTAATATTTTTATGATATCTTAAAATGTTCATACACAAGTAGATTTTGTGTACTATTTTCAAACTCCTAGGACAAAATTACAAGTAGTTTTGTAAAAACAAAGCACATCTGTTCTTTTTTTTACTTCTTTCGTTCCTCTCTCCTGCTTACTTCATCAAATAGCAACGATAAAAAACAGTCAACCGTTTTAAAACCAGTACTATTAGAAAAAACAGAATAGAAATAAAGTTTTTCTCTCTATAGTCTTGTCCGTTCTTCTTCTATTTCCTCCGTTCATATACACCTTATATTTACTAGGTGAGCTTCTTATTTCATTTTTGAGATTCCTTACTTTGGAGCCAAGAAATTCGGGTATAGGATTTAATAATTCACAATCTTTCCTTGATTTTACGTCATAAAATGAAAATAATCCGAATTTCAACGGCATAAATCATTATTTTTATTTTTTTTATAGATATAAATCCCTATTTTATAAAAGAATAGTAGTACCTTTGTGGCTATTTTTAAATTTTATATGAACAATTTCGAACTATTAGGTCTAAATGAATTGCTAGTATCTGCAATTAATGATTTGGGATTTGAGAATCCCTCAGAAATCCAAGAAAAAGCAATTCCTTTATTATTAGAAAAAAATACCGATATTGTTGCGTTAGCCCAAACAGGGACTGGGAAAACCGCAGCATTTGGTTTTCCGCTTATTCAGAAAATTGACCTGTCTAAAAAACACACTCAAGCGTTGATTTTATCGCCAACGCGTGAGTTATGCTTGCAAATTGCAAATGAAATCAAACAATACTCTAAGTACGTAAAAGGACTTCATACAGTAGCTGTATACGGTGGGGCGAGTATTACAGAGCAAGCAAGAGAAATCAAACGTGGTGCACACATCATTGTAGCTACTCCAGGTAGAATGCAAGATATGATTAACCGCGGAATGGTTGACATCAAACATATTGAGTACTGTGTGTTAGATGAGGCAGATGAAATGTTGAATATGGGGTTTTATGAGGACATCACCTCTATTTTAGCTGACACACCAGAAGACAAAAGTACTTGGTTATTCTCTGCAACAATGCCTGCTGAAGTAGCAAGCATCGCAAGAGAGTTTATGTCTAATCCTGCTGAAATCACAGTTGGACATAAAAATCAAGGTTCTACTAATGTTAGTCACGAGTATTATGTAGTTTCTGCTAGAGATCGCTATTTAGCGTTAAAACGTTTAGCAGATGCCAATCCAAATATCTTCTCTGTAATCTTTTGTAGAACAAAGAGAGATACACAAGCGATTGCTGAAAAATTAATCGAAGACGGTTATAACGCAGCAGCTTTACACGGTGATTTATCGCAAGCACAACGTGATTCGGTAATGAAAGCGTTTAGAGGAAAGCAAATTCAAATGTTAGTAGCAACAGACGTTGCTGCTCGTGGAATTGACGTGGATGATATTACACACGTAGTAAACTACCAACTTCCGGACGAAATCGAAACGTACACACACCGTAGTGGTCGTACAGGACGTGCTGGAAAATCAGGAGTTTCTATGGTGATTATTACGAAAAGTGAAGCTCGTAAGATTTCTCAAATCGAACGCATCATGAAAACGAAATTCGAAGAGAAACCGATTCCTTCAGGAATTGAAATCTGCGAAATTCAGTTGTACCACATTGCTAATCGTATCAAAAACGTAGCAGTTAGTTCTGAAATTGATACTTTCTTACCTTCTATCATGGAGTTATTGGAAGATTTAACAACGGAAGAATTAATCAAAAAAGTAGTTTCTGTTGAGTTTAACCACTTATTAGAGTACTACCAAAAATCAGGTAATAGCTTAACTAATGTGGGTTCTTCAGGAAGATCTTCTAAAGAGGTTCCTACAGACGGAGCAGTTCGTTTCTTCTTAAACTTAGGAGCAAAAGACGGTTTCGATTGGATGAGCTTGAAAGATTACTTACGTGATACCTTAGAATTAGGACGTGATGACTTATTCAAAGTAGATGTAAAAGAAGGATTCTCTTTCTTCAATACAGATGCTGAGCATGCGGATAAGATTATGACTATCTTAAACAACGAAACGTACCAAGATCGTCGAGTAAATGTTGAAATCTCGAATAATGACGGCGGAAGAAACGCTGGTAGAAGAGACCACAACAGACGCGGAGGCGGTGGACGTGGCGGAGATGGAGGTTTCCGTTCTGAGCGCAGAGATCGCGGTGATAGAAATGACAGAGGTGGTGAAAGAAGAGGCGGTGATCGTTCAACGAGCAACCGTTCAGATCGCGGAGGACGTTCTAATGATCGCAACGACAGAAATGATCGCGGTGACAGAGGAAACAGAAACGACAGAGCCCCTCGTAATGAGAGAAGCTCATCAAATTCTTCTAGAAGAAGTGGTGACAACAGTGCACCAAGACGTCCAAGAAGAAGTTAATCTGTTAATTTTTTTCAAATAAGATATAAAACTGTAAAATATCCACTATTTTTAAGCAATTTTAAAAATGATGAGAAATTTTACAGTTTTTTTATTTACATGCCTAATCTCTTTCGCGGCATGGAGTCAGTCTTCCCAAGTGAAAGGTACAATCTACAACGACAAATCGCTTTTACCAGTGGACGATGTCAACGTGATTAACGTCACCCAAGTGAAAGGAACAGTCAGCAAAAGGGATGGTTCATTCTCTATCGCTGCCAACCTCAACGACTCGATTCACTTTTCATTTCCTGGTTATTTGCCTATTAAGTTAAAGGTAACCAATGACTGGTTAAACAACGATAATCTTAAACTGTACTTGACGGAACAGTCTATTGAATTGGCTGAAATCTTCATCAAG
This sequence comes from Myroides sp. TSA_177.3, assembly GCF_052691955.1. Lineage (NCBI taxonomy): Bacteria > Pseudomonadati > Bacteroidota > Flavobacteriia > Flavobacteriales > Flavobacteriaceae > Myroides > Myroides sp. TSA_177.3. The sequence continues at coordinate 56,905 of NZ_JBQZGD010000019.1, read as the reverse complement.
AAATACGACTTAACTGGAATTCTAGAAGTTGATACTAAATTAATCGAGCTGAATGATAAGCTACAGGTTGACTTTTACAGACGTACAAGTATGCCAACGTATAATATTGCGGTAGGTAGTTACTTTAGCCCTGTAGATGCAGTATACAACTTATTCAAAGGAAAAGCCAAAGAACTTAAAAAGATCGAGGACATTCGAGAGGATCAAAACATGATTGCTTTGATGCAAACACGCTATGACCGTGAGATTGTTTGTGGTTTATTGGGTATCACCCAAGAAGATATCATAAAGACATTAAAAAACTGCAACCAATCGGATCGCTTCATTTATACCGCTACTGATTTTCAAATCTATCAGGCGCTAAATGAATGTTTTGAGAATTCGAAAATATTAGTGAAAAAACAAAATAATACATCCAGATAAGGGGTGTATTTTTTTTGTTCTTTTCTTCGGATACTTCCTCGCAAAACCAAAAAATAAAAAGTATTTTTGTACGCAATAACTACACATAACTAATTTTAATTCTCGCACTAAAATGAATATCATTTTAAAATCTGCAAAAGTCATAGATTCAACAAGTCCTTTCAACAATCAAGTTGTGGATATACACGTAAAAGACGGAAAAATTGAAAAAATAGCGGCTTCGATTACAGAAGCTGATGCTACTGTTGTTCAATTGGATCATTTAAGTGTTTCTCCAGGTTGGTTTGATACTTCTGTTTCCTTTGGTGAACCAGGATATGAAGAGAGAGAAACCTTGGTTCATGGATTAGAAGTAGCGGCAAAGAGTGGTTTTACTCAAGTGGCTATTGAATCGAACAACAACCCTATCACAGACAACCAAAGTATTGTAAGCTTTATCAAACAAAAGGCATTCGGACAAACAACGGAAGCTTTTCCAATTGGTGCGCTAACGGTAAAAAGTGAAGGAACAGACCTAGCAGAATTATACGATATGAAAAACGCGGGTGCTGTAGCATTCGGCGATTATAAAAAAGCAATTGACAATGCGAATGTCTTAAAAATTGCGTTGCAATATGTACAGGATTTTGATGGATTGATTCTTGCTTTTTCTCAAGATAAGAGCATCAAAGGAAAAGGAGTAGCACACGAAGGTGTAACGAGTACGACACTAGGATTAAAAGGAATTCCTCCTTTAGCAGAAGAATTACAAGTAGCTCGCAATTTGTTCTTGTTGGAATATACGGGTGGAAAAATGCACATTCCGACTATTTCAACAGCTAAATCAGTAGAGCTAATCCGCGAAGCTAAGGCAAAAGGACTACAGGTAACATGTAGTGCGGCAGTTCATCAGTTGGTTTTAACGGATGCTAAATTAACGGAATTTGATAGCCGTCATAAAGTATCCCCTCCGCTACGCGATGAAGCAACGAGACAAGCGTTACTACAGGGTGTCTTAGATCATACGATCGATTGTATTACTACGGATCATACGCCTTTAGATATCGAGCATAAAAAGTTGGAATTTGATATGGCTACGTCCGGAACTATTGGACTGGAGTCTGCTTTTGGAGCCTTGAATACCGTGTTGCCTATTGAGATTATCATTCAAAAACTAACAGCAGGTCGCGCTATTTATGGTGTACCAACGGCTAGTATCCAAGAAGGAAATGAGGTTAACCTCAGCTTATTCTCTACGGAAGGCACCTGGACGTTCGGAAAGGAAAACATCCTGTCAAAATCGAAAAACTCAGCGTTTTTAGGAACAGCGATGCAAGGAAAAGTATATGGTACCATTCGCCTTGACAAGCAAACATTTAATTTTTAGTTTGACTAAAAAACAACTTATATTATTCAAGTATTATGATTAAAACTTTTACGGCCAAAGAAATTGAAAGCGGAAAGAATATGGCACTTGCATCACATCTTACTATTTTAGGGTGTATGATTGTCATCTTTATGAATATTGAGCCGAAGAACAAATATGCTGGATTCTACATCAAGCAAACGTTTGGGTTGCATTTGATGTTTTATGTTTTTGGGTATTTTGTATCCAATGTGGACTCCCTCATTGCAACAGTTCCCTTTTATCTTTGTTTTGTTGTCTTGTGGTTCTATAGCTTTTTAGGCTCTATTCAGGGAGACGTACGCGTACTGCCTGGAATAGGGGGTTATTTTCAAAAATGGTTTGACAAATTATCGGCATAAATATGGAAACATCGTTATCAATCAATTACTTGATTCAAGAACCTAAAGTAAAGAAGGATAAGAATCCTTTAATTCTATTGCTTCATGGTTATGGTAGCAATGAAGAGGATTTATTTTCATTTGCAAGTGAACTTCCTGAAGACTATTATATTGTATCTGCTCAAGCGCCCTACCCTGTTCCACCTTACGGTTATGCTTGGTATGCAATTCACTTTGACGCTGATGCTAATAAGTTTTCTGATGATCAACAAGCCATTGAATCTCGCGATTTAATCGTAAAATTCATCGATGAATTAACAGCAAAATACGCGATTGATTCAGACAATATAAACTTGGTAGGATTTAGTCAAGGGGCTATTTTAAGCTATGCGATTGCACTTTCTTATCCGGAGAAAATCAATAAAGTGGTTGCCTTAAGTGGTTACTTCAATACGAATATCATTACCCCTGGTTTTGAACAACACGATTTCAGTCAATTGCGCTTGTTTGCGTCTCATGGTACGGTAGATCAGGTCATTCCTGTTGAATGGGCTAGAAAAACATCGCCTATTTTGGATGCCTTACAAGTTAAACACCAATACAAAGAGTACCCTGTAGGTCATGGCGTTCATCCGTTGAACTTTGCAGACTTTAAGAAGTTTTTGATTGGTTAATTCGTAATCGAATATATTTACAATAAAGCCCATTCTGCTGTAGAATGGGCTTTATTGTTGGTGATCAGTTATATCGATATTAAATCATGTCATAAGGCCAATTGCCACTGGTCCCTACACACCTCATCGTCGCAACAACAACTAACCCTTAACTCCTAACCCTTAACTCCTAACCCTTAACTCCTAACCCTTAACTCCTAACCCTTAACTCCTAACCCTTAACTCCTAACCCTTAACTCCTAACCCTTAACTCCTAACCCTTAACCCTTAACCCTTAACCCTTAACCCTTAACCCTTAACCAATTAATAATTCAACTGCACCCAGCCTGTTCGTTGTTTTCCGTGTGAAATTAAAATATAGTAATACGTCCCTGCAGGTAATTTGTTACCGGATTTATCCTGTCCTTCCCATTGGTTGGTATACCCTAGACCATGACTATATACCTCTACTCCATTGCGGTTAAAAATCTGAATTTTAGCAATTCCATAATCGGATAAGTCAAAGGTATCATTAATACCATCTCCATTAGGTGAGATACCTCTTGGAATAGGGCAATCTTGAAAACTAATGGTAAAACTACTTTCATCCCAACAAAACGTATCGTTCCCTCCGCGTTTAGCGTAGATATACAACATAGTGGGTTCTATTATCACCGCTCCTTCTTTTAATTCTAATCCTTTTCCTTGAGGCTCAGTATGATATGAATTACCAGGGGACAATGAAGGAAGTACGTAATTTTCACAATAGACCAATTGATTATCAAAGCGATCAGCTACAATAGGTTCATAAATGGTGAGTTGGAAGGAACTTTCTCCATCACAGCCGCGCTCCCCTATGGTATAAATATAAAGCGTTGAGTCTCCTTTTACCGTATAGACCTCCCCTGCTTGATAGCGAGTTCCTTGTCCATCTTCTTCTGAATAGTAGTATTCCCCTTCTTTTAATTCAGGCAATACATAGCTTTCACAAGCATACACCGCATTTAATTTGGTTACTTGAATAGGAGCTGTTCGAATTGCTTCAAATGTTGCCACCTTGACGCATTTTGTTTTTAAATTAGTCACCTTAACATAAACCGTAGTGCTGCGTTTTACCTCAATACTATCAGGCATCTCTCGGGTAAGTTCCTCATCTTCATAATACGCAATCGCATACTTACGCACACTATCTTCTCCTAAGACTTCGAAAATACGGTCTTTATGCTGTGCAATATTCATGCTTACCTGACCTTGAGGATCTTTTACACTCCCACAAACAACATAATTTGGTAAATCATTCACTTGAAAATCCTCTTTTATGAAATTGAATGAACGTTCCATAACAAAATCTTCTCCTTCACAATTTTGATACATCGCTTTAGCTGTATAATTAACGTCTTCGGTAATAATCACATCAATGACTTCTTCTCTTGAAAACGGCATGCCATTTTTATACCATTGAAAATTGACTGATGATTCTCCATCGGGAATGAAACGCCAAGCTTCATTCGTTGTGGTCCATGTTCCTGTATTGCGTCCTGGAGGTACTTGAAATTGTGTTCTTGTTCCTCCTTGGATACCGATTAGTCCATTTCCGCTATTGTGATTGCGATTAACGGGTCTATTTTTAACGTAGACATCAATGATATTCGTTCCTTCATATAAAACGATTTGAGAAGTTTGTGTACTTCCCTCAATATCATTTGGGTTAAAGGGCACATTAAACAAGCCCATATGATACATATTGACGACCAACGCTCGACAAGGGTATGTACCCAAAACTTGATAATTAAAAGAATAATCTTCCGGGGAAGTAGCGGGATACAAATCCTGGTATACGCCAAATACGGCTTGGGTAAAAGGCCCCATTGAAGTTCCTGTTGGCAAGAAAGGAAGCGCTTGATTGAATTCCCATGCACTAAATGTATTGGGGGTATACATCCCCCCTGACACTTCATTTTTAATACTAAACGAAAGAGCTCCATTGGTAGAGACTAATGCTTTATTGTATTGCTTGCCATAAAAACAAAAATCAAACCCTAGGTGAATGATATCCGACCAAATATCATCTGCTGTTAAAGCAATACCATTTCCGCCAAAAAATGGAAAAGGCGGTTCGTATTCAATAGCTTCGACACGATACTGATCTGTTTTTTTAATATCTACATATTGAACCGCTAATCGATGGGCTACAGGCCCTTCTTCGCAGATGTAGTACGTATCTGTTGCGGAGGGAGGCAATCCTTCTACGCCTCCATCTAAATTAGCACACATTGGAGGGATGAAGTAAGAATACGGTAAGGGGCCTCTCCACTTCGTTTTGGTTTGCCCTGATGCATCTTGACAAATCGCTCGGACATAAAATTCAAAAAAGGCGCCTTCTTCTACTTCTTCCATTACGAGTGCTGGCGTATTTTCTACTAGGATTCCCCTTGTAGTATCTGACGGAGCTGCTTGTCCTTGCAAGGTTGTATATACTTCCCAAGCGCGTTCTTCTCCACGTGGGGTCCACGATAAGCGTACATCAGCAGATCTGCCGATAAATTCGGCTTGTAGGTTTGTGGGAGCAAAACAGGTTACTTGCTGACCAAAGGTCAGTTTAACATTGGGCCGATTGGAACTGGAACTTAGATACTCCGTTGGAATAGCATTATCTCGGGCAGCTGTAAAATGCATTGCTGCGATAGAAGTAGCTGCGACATTAAATCCGTCGACTCCATCTCCATTTCCACTTCCCCCCGCATTTGCCTCCACTAAAACCAATAAGCTTTTTGTCCGGTCTAAAAAGGGGAATGATTCGTCAAATGCGATGGAATTAAACCCTAAACCAGCAGAGGTAAATGGGCCATCATACATCAGGGTAGCTCCTTGTATAAAGGTATTCCAATTGGCTGCTGTAAGTGAGATTGCCTCCACCTCTTTCAAGTAAATTTTGATTGGTCTTGTAGGTTTGGTTGTTCCAATAGACCAAGCAATCTCGTTGATATAGCCCGTTCGACCTATTTCTGCAGCGGTATAGAGTGCCGCAGAGCGTTCAAAACCATACCAATTACTCAACGGTTGTCGGATGGTAGCTGTACCAGTTCCGATAGTTACTTCTTGTCCCAATACCTGAACAAGATGAAACAAGAAAAGAAAAAGCAAGGTAATTTTTTTCATCTGTAGTTATTTTGGTTTTTTAGTTATTTCCCAAATATATACTAAGAAAATATTATTATTAACACAAAAATAACAGATTAAGTAAATTTAATTTCATTTTAATCCGTTTTTAATGACCTTTTAATGCTATTCTAATCTGTATAAAAAATAGAGTGCCCTTAGGAGATACTCTATTTTTTCTTTTTCTATATGAAGTAACTTTATATCGTATTTGTTGAATATGGGGGCGAATTATTATCCTTTGAACGGTATTCATCGAACATAGGGGGCGAATTGCCATTCGCCCCCACGAAGTGTAATTTTATTAATTTTACCATAAATAAAATAATAACTTATACTAAAAACAAAACACAAAACTTTGTTTTTAATGTTTTTTTTTACATAAATTCAAGTTTATTTTAAACCAAAATAATTAATTATGAAGAAAAATGTATTCCTTTTGTTTTTATTGCTCTTCGCTAGTGGGAGTTATGCGCAGATGATTAATGATTTTGAACAAGGTCCAGCTTCTATTCCATTGAACGCTGCAGTATACCGAAATCAGAATAGCACTATGTTTAATATTATTGAATGCAATATTGGCGTTACTTTTGGCAGTGTTTTTACTCCACCTAGCCTCTTGAACAATGCTGCTGCAAAAGCATCTCTTATGACTGCAATTAATGAACCTATTTTAAGCACTTATGGCATTGCTTATCCTTGTGTGGGCTCAAGTGGTGGTAAATATTCCCTTCGTTTAAACAATCAAGGCGGAGGACAAGACATCACCTCTTACACCCAAACCTTCAGACCGACGTCCAAGTACTTAAGTTTTGATTATTTGGCTGTTTTAAATTCTCCTCATATTGAAGATGATGATGTACAACCGTTTTTTACTGTCCGTTTATTGGATCTAAATGACAATATTATCTCTTCTGTTCCCTTTTGTGCCAAAGCTTCCTTAAACGATTTGATTTTGACCAAAGTGAACGATGAACTTTTTTATACGGAAGACTTTTATTGCCAAACCATTGCAATTCCTGAAGAATATGTAAATAGAGAGGATATCAAAGTTCAGTTTGTGATTGCGGATTGTGGATGGGGAGGAGATGTTGGCGTGGTCTATTTAGACAATATCCGAATGGGGGATCCTTGTGAATCTCCTCAATTTGGTTTTATTGACTTGAATCCAAGTAATAATCTTTGCAACCCCAAAAAGGTAATTGTTACTGGAAACTATACAGCACCCCAAGGTACAACTTACACCAGTTCTAATTTAAAAATACTTGATAGTAATGGAACTCCCGTTTCTATCCCCCCTTCAAGAATCATTTTAAATCATTTTAGCGGAGGAACATTTAGCTATACGATAGAATTTCTTACTCCACTTCCTATCGGATCATACGAAGTGAAAGTAGAAGCAACTTTTACCAATGCCATTGGTTATACGTATCTTTTAGAAGCTGAGTCTACAGATCCTGAGGCTGATATTATTTTTATAAGCTCAAATCCTGATCCATCACCTTTGAATGTCATGATTAAACATGATGAGAATGGAGGAATGATTCAACCAAAAGGTTATGTAAAATGGAATAATGTAGGAGGACCTTATATAATTGAATACATTTATGATGGCTATTGTTGTGGAGGCTCATATTCCCCACATCTTGTAGATCAACAAATCCATCAAATAGAAATTAATGAACCTTTTATTTCACCAGCAACATTTTATGCCATGGCAAGAAAAACAAGTAAATGCTTGCGATTTAGAGTAAGAACCCTTTGTAAAGAATGGAGTACTTGGTGCTGTATAACTTCACATAGTTGGCGAGAAGAAAGATTTAACCCTAATAATCCTAATGATCCTTTTAACATCTGTCTAGATGAAATTGACTTGAATAACCTGCATCCAAGACGAAACTTAGTTGCCTATCCCAATCCCGTAAGTGGTACCATTTCTATACTAAATGCTACAGCTACACAATTTACGATTTATGATTTAGGTCAACGAGTAGTGAAACAAGTAGAAGTAAAAGCAGAACAAGAAGAAATAAAAATTGATTTATCTGATTTGAAAAAAGGCATGTATATTTTAAAAACCAATCAAGGAGAAGAAGTAAAAATCATGAAAGAATAAAAAAAAGCCAATCCTATATCAAGGATTGGCTTTTTCATTTCAGCTTATTTTCTGTCAACTCTTAACTGTCAACTCTTAACCCCTTAATAATTCAACTGTACCCAGCCTGTTTTTAATTTACCATGGGATACAATCACGTAATAGTACGTACCAGAAGGTAATTTATTTCCGGATTTATCTTGTCCCATCCATTCATTTTTATATCCTAAACCATGACTATATACCTCTACTCCATTTCGATTAAACACTTGTATTTTGGCTACGCCATACTCCGTTAAATCAAAAGAATCATTGATTCCATCTCCATTTGGCGAGAAGCCTTTAGGTAAAGGACAATCTTCAAAATCAATGGTAAAGCTACTCTCATCATAACAGTACACTGTTTTATTTCCGTTTCGTGTTACAATATAAATAGTCATTGGTACGATGACCTCATAACCTTCAAAAAGCTCTATTCCAGTTTCCCCTTCTCCGGTGTAATATTTACTATCCGCAGGAAGTTCTGGTAGGGTAAATACCTCACATGTAAGTACCTTGCTTTCCAATACTGGAGCAAACACCTCTGGTAAAATCTCTATTTTAAAATTAGATTCCCCATAACATTGCTTCTCATCTTCGTGATAGACATAAAGGGTGTTGACTCCTACCACATCGTATCGATCCCCTGCATTGTATCGAGTTCCCGCTCCATACGGTGCTGTGTAATACGCTTCTCCTTCGGCTAATGCTGGGAGTATTGTCTCCTTACAAACGAAAATATCTTTTATTTTCGTTGCCCCTAGCTGTGTATTAATTCCCAATTTAAAACTTACTGTTTTAGAACATTCTGTAATGTTGTTAGTAACCTTCATAAAGATGGTTTCTGCCAATGGATCCGTAGTTGTATGTAGCGTTTCCAACTGATTTTCTCCATTTTCAGCCTCTGCTTCTGTGGCATAATATTCAATCGTAAAGTCATCTACATTTAACTGTTGCAGTACATTTGGAATATTTTCATCCAAATTATACGTATACATACTACCTGGTTTTTTCGCACAATCAAATACTGTTTTTGGTGTTCCTAGAATCATTGGTTCTTTCAAAAACTTAAAGCTTTTTTCGATGACCATCTCTTCACCATTACAGTGTTCATACTTAATTCTACCCGTATACGTTGTAGACTCTTCAATCGTTACGGTAATATCTGTATCTGTAGTAAGTACCTCACCATCTTTCAACCATTCAAAACTAGCAATAGACTCTCCGTTCGGCGTAAAGCGCCAAGCTTCATTTTGTGCCGTCCAATCACCTGTATTTCTATCTGCTGGAAAGTGAGCTAAAGTACCGTCTTGGTTTTGCATCCCTATTAAACCATTACCCTCATTCCAGCCCTCACATGGTATTCTATTTTTCACATACACCTCTACAATATTTGTTCCTTCATATAATACAACCTGAGTAGTTGCAGTGCTTCCTTCAATATCATCTTCATCATATCCACATTGAAACATTCCCATTTGATAAATATTAAATACTAAGGCACGACATGGATATGAACCCAGAATCTGATAATTTACTGAATAATTATCTGGTGATTCTTCAGGATTAGTATCTTGTAAAACACCAAATATTGCATTGGCAAACGGAGGATTTCCAAAATCTCCTACAAAAGGAATAGGATCAAAAAATTCCCATCCACCTCGAGTACCTGGTTCATATAAACCTCCTGGAACAACTCCCTCAATACTAAATGTAATTGCCCCATTGGCGGAAATTAAGACTTTGTTGTAACTATTACCATAAAAACAAAAATCGAATCCTAAATCAATGATGTCCGACCAATCGTCATCCACAGTCAAATTTACAGCATCTCCTCCGAAAAATGGGAATGGTGGTGTATAGTCAATCGCTTCAACTGTATAATCTGTTGTTGCTTTGATATCGTAATAGTTTGCTTTTAAATCTAATGTATACGGATCATCGGAACAGATGATATAATCGCCATCCGCCGAAATATTTAATTCAATATCATCTAAAGTAATTCCTGCACATCCAGGAGGATGAAAGATAGAATAATCTTTAGGTCCTGTCCACCAACCTTTTTCTGTATCTGAACAAATAGGGCGTACGAACACCTTATAGAACGTCTCTTCTGGTACATCCTCTACGATATAAGAAGGATCACCTTCTACTATAATCCCTGTATCCGATTCCGTTGGATATGGCTCTCCATTTTCGATAATAAAAACCTCCCATTTGGTTTGTCCTGGTCCAGGAGTCCACGTTATTTCAAAATTATTTGTATTTTCAATTAACAAGGCATTCAAATCTGTCACATCTTTACATGTATAGATCTTAACTACGATATTATCCACAGCTGCAGGTGGTTGAGTTCCTGAATATGAATTTTGTATCCATTCAAAAACAAGGCGCATATTTTGGCCTGCAAAAGCTGTCACATCGACCACATTTCGCTGAACTGTAAATTGATTTGCATTGACAAACAAGGTAGTTGGGTCAATCTCTATGCGATTAGCAGCTGGGGTAATTGGTGTATCTGCTGTTGGTGTAAATGAGGCTGGTACCATCCAAACCTTCATGAAATCATTCGGTTCATCATCCCATCTAGCATCAAAGTCACCCATTGCTCGCCATACAAAAGAAATATCGAGCTGCTGTGTATTTGCAGGAACAATAAAGTCTTTAAATGCATGAATTACCGTTTCCTCGTCCACGTTGTAGGTATTCATAACTCCACTGTTATTCGTTACGTACAAAGAACGAGTTCCGTAGGCACTTACTGCATTTCCAGCTACCCACTGATGAAAATTGTTTTGAGTCGTTTGAAAATAGACATCTTCTTCAAAAGACTCGTTGTACGGTAGCGCTTGAGCTGTCATATTCGGGATATTAACCGCAATAGGCCCAATCCATTTACTCTTGGTTGTTGCATCACAAGCCGTTCTCATCCACACATAGTAAAAAGAACCCGTAGTAAGATTGGCAAATGTATAGGTATTTCCAGTAGCACTATGTGTAGCTACGTCAGTATCCAAAGCTAATGGCAATGGATTTGTTCTCAATAAGAACTCGTAGTTATCTACGCCAGTTGCAGGTGTCCAACCTACAGTAAAGCTTGTTCCAGTAACGGCATTTACTGTTAAATTTTGAGGTCTACTACAAAGCACTTTGCTCAAATTGACATTATCAATAGCAGCAGGAGGTTGTGTACCGCTACTACCGTCGTTTCTCCATTCAAAAACTAAACGCATTGTACTGCCTGCATAAGGCGTTCCATCAAAGAAAATTAATTCATTGCGGAAGGCATTATTCCAATAATAATTAGACTGTCCAATTTGAACCACTCCATCCTCATCTTCGTCAATTTCTTCATTGGCCACTAGTACATAATCAGTAGGGACCACCCAAACTTTAAAGTAATCACTAGGCCAAAACTCACTTTCTCCCATGCAGAGCCAATCAAAAGTTAGTTGTAATTCATTGACATCGGCATCAATAGTAAAATCCTTATACGCATGTGCAACCGTTGATTCCCAATCTTCATCATCTGTTTCATAATGATGCGAAACCCCTTCATCATCGCTGATGTACATGGCGTGCGTTCCACCGTTATTTACAGCAGTACCAACAACCCATTTATTCACTTTATTGCCGAGGAATACAAAGTTATTTGTTCCTTCAAAATCATCTATAAAAGGCAATGCAGTCGGAACCATTTGAGTACTGAAATTCACTGGTCCAACCCAATCAGAAGACTCATCGTCTGTACATTTCGCTCGAACATATACTTCGTATGCTGTATTCGATATAAGCTGCGTTGCGTTATAAGTAGCGGCTTGTACTTCTACACCTGAAGTAGGCTCACCCGTACCAGCTATTTGTACAGCTACTTCCCACTCCTCTTCTTGGTACCCCGCCGTCCAATTGATTTGCGCGCTATCTACTGTTCGATTAGAAACCGTTATCCCGCTCGGCGTAGGACAAGCTGGAATATCTTCCACAATAACATTGTCAATATATAAACGCCATCCATCTAATCCTCCCGGTGGTACATGCCAAGCAATATTGACATTTCCTGTAAAAGGCGTGCCATTTTCATCTGCTAAATACACGATTTCTTCTCGGTACTCTATATTAGAGTATTGATTCAGTGGGACTAATTCACGTGTAAAATTAGCTGGTGCGGTTCCACTTGTTGACAGCATCACTCTAAAATCATTAGGTTCACCCTGAGACTGAACACGATAAAAATAGCGCAAGCGTTGATTGCCGTTCAATTGAATGGTTGGTGAGATTAACCAATCATCATTATCTCCATCATTGTAATCGGTATACAATATCGCTACTTGATCTCCTACATAAGGATTGTTACCGTAGTTTAAATCCCAAGTATTATCATCCTCATTTCCATCTACAACCGTCCAACATTCTTTTGTTGGAGAATCGGAAGCAAAGGTTTCAACAAAGGGAAGAGTAGTGATAACGGTACAAGTAGTAGGATCATCAAAAAATAAAGTTGATTCATCACTTCCTCCTAGTACATTTAAGATACTACTCGTTTCAAACCAATGCATTCCTCTATCCTCCATCCAAACTTTAATCTTTGGTGAGGCTAGGACAAATGCAGGTATTACTAAGAGAGCGAGTAGCACTCCCTTCAGTAATTGTTTTCTTTTTGCCATAAATTTTTTTTTACTATTACTACTATGAATGAACTAAATTAAACAAAAATTTAGTTAAAAAAACATTCTCGAAACTAAGTAATCAAAAAAATATTTGATTTAAAAAACGAAAACAAAACAAATATCGCAAAATATAAGAGAATAAGACAATTTACAGTCATTTAAAGCCTATCTGTTTTCCTAATTTTTTAACATACAAGTTTATTCAATTTCTCTTCCTTAGGCTGCAAAACATCGAAGAAATCAGTTATAAAAAAGAAAGAGAAGACTACAATTGCATATCTTTTTCGCATATTCTAGCAGAAAAAGTATCGTTCCCCATGATTAATAATTACATTTGTTAGAAATGAACTAAAAATGACGGAAGAACACAACGATAATTCTGGCGTACAGCGCAAACTCAAAGCTCGACACTTAACCATGATTGCCATTGGCGGTTGTATTGGAACTGGTTTATTTATGGCCAGTGGTGAAGCCATTCACCAAGCAGGACCTGGAGGTGCGGTATTAGCCTATATTGCTATTGGTGTAATGGTTTATTTCTTAATGACCTCCTTAGGTGAAATGGCTACCTATTTACCTGTATCTGGATCATTTAGCACCTATGCTTCCCGATTTGTAGATCCTTCACTTGGGTATGCTTTGGGTTGGAATTACTGGTTCAATTGGGTTATTACTGTAGCCGTCGATGTTTCGATTGCTGCCTTGGTTATTTCGTATTGGGAACCTTTGAGTTTTCTTCCTCCTTGGGCTTGGAGTTTGTTATTCTTTGGAATTATATTAGGGTTAAATACCTTATCTGTAAAAGCATACGGAGAATCCGAATATTGGTTTGCCTTTATTAAAGTAATTACTGTCATTGTCTTTTTAGGGGTTGGTTTATTGACCATCTTCGGTATTTTAGGAGGCGAATACATTGGTTTTAAAAACTTCACTATTGGAGATGCTCCTTTTATAGGAGATGGATTTTCAGGTAAGTTTCTTACTGTTTTAGGAGTATTCCTCATTGCGGGATTCTCTTTTCAAGGGACAGAACTAATCGGAATCACAGCTGGAGAGTCTGAGAATCCTGAGAAAAATATTCCCAAAGCCATCAAGCAGGTCTTTTGGCGTATTTTAATCTTTTATATCCTTTCTATTTTTGTGATTGGATTGATTATCCCTTATACCAGTCCGGAGCTTCTAGGTGCTGACATCACTGAAATAGCCAAATCCCCTTTCACCTTAGTTTTTGAAAAGGCGCATTGGGCATTTGCTGCAGCTTTAATGAATGCGGTCATCTTAACCTCTATTCTCTCTGCGGGTAATTCAGGTATGTACGCTTCTACTCGTATGTTGTATGCGATGGGGAAAGACGGAATGGCTCATCGTTCATTTGGTAGAACCAATAAAAATGGGGTTCCTATTCTATCTTTATTAGCGACCGCTTTGGTGGTATTGCTTATTTTTATCATTCAATCGATCACGCCAAAAGCCGTTGATTTTATCTTAGCAGCTTCTGGTTTAACTGGTTTCATTGCTTGGTTGGGTATTGCCATTAGTCACTACCGCTTTAGACGTGCGTATGTTGCACAAGGTCACAATCCTAAACAATTGGTGTACCGCGCAAAACTGTTTCCATTTGGCCCCATCTTTGCTTTTATCCTTTGTTTATGTGTGATCATTGGTCAAGATAGTAAAATGATTTTTGAAGGAATCGTCGATTGGCATGGGATCTTTATTACCTATATGGGTATTCCTTTTTTCTTATTCTTCTACTTTTACCATAAGTTGAAATACAAAACAAAACTCATTCCATTGAAAGAGGTGGATTTGAAGCGATAGTTTTTTGGTTAACGGTGGACGGTGAACACTTAACACTTAACTGTTAACTGTTAACTGTTAACTAAATTAACTATAGACCTATTTCTGTTGAAAGGCAAGGTTAAGCAATTCTGCTTTTGTTTTGTTTTCCTTAAATACATCTTCGTGAAAATCCATCAACTTGTTTAAAAGATAAAGTGACTGTTGTTTTTCACTCGGACGTAAATCTCCCGTAACTAATGAGGAAACACGCTGAATTTCACTCATTTGAATTAGTAATTCTCGTTGTCCTGTTGGAGTAATTTCTATAATTTTACTTCTTTTATCTACTTCCGAATCCTTCTGAAGTACAAATTCTAATTGAATCAAGCGGTTGATGATTTGCATCCCAGTAGGCTTCTCTTGTGTACTTCTGCGAATTAATTCCATTTTTGTCATTTCACCGTGTATCGACAAATTCAATAAAACAATCCAATTATCTTGGTTTGTTAGAGATCCATCCGCCAACAGGGAGCGCCAATACATTTTACTGTAATTGGCCATTTTAAATAAGGCTAATGTAATCTGTTGTTCTGTTGTTAGCTTTCTAGCTGTAGATTCCAAAGCCTCGCTTGGAATCGATTCTTCTTTTGTTTCGCGAATCCACTTCTTAAATCCATCGATCGTTTGGGCATAGGTTGGCAATAAACCTCCCTCAGTTTCCTTTTCAAATTCGAAAAGAAGGTGCATAAATTCAAGTAATAATTTGTGGTTCATATTAACCTAAAACATTTAAATGGTAGAAAGCAACTTCCTCAATTGCTCAACCAAATATATCTATTTAAAAACATCGCTCATTTTATTATATCTTTATCAAATAAAACATACTACACTTCTTATTCCTAAGGCTTATTTCATTCTCTAGTGAAATATACAGCATTGTTATTTATAAATTCTCAATTTGAGAATGTTTTGTTTTTGCAAAAAAACTGCATTTCACTTCATTTAGAAGTACAACTTCTTAAAAAGAACTTTTTGGCTTCGCTGCTTACTCCTTTTTCTCCCTTATTTTCTCTTTTTTATAGAAGAAACGACAGACAAATACAACATCCTATTGGTCACAAAAGAGAAAAAACCCTACCTTAGTGCACGATAAAATTAATCACACAATAGAATGAAAAAAATACATTTACTTGCTCTAGCTATACTTTCAAGCCATGTTCTCTTTGCTCAACGCAATTTGACTATGCAAGAAGCAACTTTAGGGCAGTATACTTCTTTTGCACCTGAAAAACTTACTCAACCGAGTTGGAAATCTTCTAATGCTTTGACGCATTTGAATACCAAACGAGATAGTATGTTTATCCGTACGTCATCTGTACAATGGGAATCTTCTTTTTTACTTACAGCAGCAGACCTCAATCAAGCAATTAGTCAATCAATCACAGAGGCTCAATTTAAAGTAGCTTCATTTCCTTCTGATATGCGTTGGAAAAGCGATGTAACGATGAATTTCTCTATTTTAGATACAGAGGGAAAATTCAGATGGTTATTGCAATACAATACACAAGATAAAAAAGTAGAGGTTCTTCAAAAAGTACCTGCAAAAGGCCAGGAACATATTGTATCCAGAAACTATGATTATGTTGCTTGGTTGCAAGACAACAATATTGTAATTAGTGATAAAAAAGGACAACAGATAGCAGTTACTCAAGATACTGATGCAGCTATTGTTAATGGTAGTTCTAATACACACCGCAACGAGTTTGGTATAAACAAAGGAATGTGGTGGAGTCCAAAACAAGAACAATTATTGTACTATAGAAATGATCAATCTCAAGTAAGTGATTATCCACTGGTACAGTGGACCCCTAGAGTAGCTGAAAATACAAACATCAAATACCCTATGGCAGGCATGGCGAATGAACGTGTTTCCTTGGTTATTTTTGATGTCTATACCCATGCTAAAGTTACCTTACAAACAGGAGATGTAGATCAATTTTTAACGATGGTTACTTGGGATCCTTCTGGGAACTATGTATACGTTGGGGTATTAAACCGCGAGCAAAATCACCTGAAAGTAAATAAGTACAATGCAGCGACAGGTGCATTTGAAGGAACGTTATTTGAAGAAAAATCGACTACCTATACCGAACCTTCTCAAGGCTTGATTTTCAATCCAGCAGATAGCAAATCATTCCTTTATTTATCTGAAAGAGGAGGCTACCGTCAAATGTATTTATATTCAACGGAAGGTAAACTCATCCAAGCCTTAGGCCATGCTTCTGTTATTGTAGAGGAAGTTCTAGGTTTTGACAAAGAAGGAAAAAATGTATACTATACTGGAATTACCAATCAAGGATTGGATAGACAGTTGTTTAAAGTAAACCTTAAAAAAGCAAAAACAGAACAGCTGACGACTCGTACAGGAACACATGACATTGTATTCAACCAAGATAAAACCTTATTCGTAGATTCTTTTAACAGCATTGAAGTACCTACAACTGTTTCTATTGTACAAGCATCGAATCAAAAAGAAGTTGAGCTCTTAACGGCTAAGGACCCTTACCAAGGAGTGATTGACATGCCTAAAATGGAATTGGTTACCCTTACAGCGGCTGATGGAAAAACACCGTTAAATGCGCGCGTAATCTATCCTACTAATTTTGATGCTACGAAAACCTACCCTGTTATGGTGTATGTATACGGAGGACCGCATGCTCAGTTAATTACGAATACTTGGTTGGGTGGTTCATCTTTATTCTTCCAATACATGGCTCAACAAGGTTATCTTGTTTTTACGGTTGACAATAGAGGAAGTTTCAATAGAGGAAGAGATTTTGAACATGTAATTCACCGTCAACTGGGACAAAATGAAATGGCAGATCAAATGCAAGGGGTTAAATATTTACAGTCCCTTCCCTATGTTGATCAAGAAAAAATTGGAGTATACGGTTGGAGCTTTGGTGGATTCATGACTACAACCTTGTCCGTTACCCATCCTTCAATTTTTAAAGTTGGTGTTGCAGGTGGGCCCGTAATGGATTGGAAAATGTACGAAATCATGTATGGAGAACGCTACATGGATACGCCTCAAGAAAACCCGGAAGGATATGAGCGTACTAGTTTATTAAACAAAGCGACTCAATTAGATAATAAATTATTAATTATTCACGGTGCACAAGATCCTGTTGTTGTACAACAACACTCGATGCTATTCATTGAAGCTTGTATTAAAGCAAATAAGCAAGTAGATTACTTCTTGTACCCTACACATGAACACAATGTACGTGGACTTGATCGCGTTCACTTGAATACGAAAATTGCACAATACTTCTTTGATCACTTGGCTAAGCCTAGAAACTAAGCCGCCTCGTTGATTCAAACAATCAAATACAACAAGCGGGTAATCAAGTTGATTACCCGCTTGTTTCATTAAAAAAGCCTGCATACGAATATACAGGCCTGACAAACTAAAAAAACGCATCAATTCTTACTCCAGTGAATAAGTAATTTTCTTTTTTATCTTTTAAGCTAGAAACAAGTCCAAAGAATTGGCTCGTATTTCTACCATTTGATGATCAGTATACAATAAATTAAAAATCAATTCTTCATCCATCCACAAGGGAGATGCTCCTAATTGTTCCAAACGCTCTTCTATCAACTCCTCCAAACTATCTACATCTGCATAACATAAGGCATTGAGCCAAACGATATGTCCCTTGCGCTTTCCCTTGGTAATTTCTGCATATTGATTTCCCTCCTGATCTTGTGCAAAAACAAACAAATAATCCGATAGAATACAATCTTCATTGCGTTCTATAATATCCCATACCTCATCTACCCCATCAAAAGTGTACCACTGAATAACCGTTGGTTCAGTTTTACTTTCACGTTTACCTAAATAGTTGGCATTTTCGCTTCCACTTTGCGTTTGGATCAAAATTAATTTGCGCATTTCTTCTGAAAAGCCAAATCGACGCTGTAGTACATTGATTTCTTTGTCAACTGCAACAGTTACACCAGAATCAACGAAAAATAAATGTTTTTGGTAGTGTTCCATCGTTTTTTTTTTGACTACTTAAATTTCATCAAAAAAATTGACACAAGACTACCCTAATCAATAAGATAACCTTTTGATAACCTGAACAAAATATAGCGTCAAAGCTGGAATAAATTAGTTTTTGTCTTTGATTTGCTCAATAAAAGAGGAAGGGGAAATCCCCTTAATACGCTTGAAGGTAATCGTAAAGCGACTGTGAGAGGCGAATCCACACAAATCAGCTAAATAGCTAATTTTGTATTTCAGGGTTTCTGGATTCTCTTGCAACAACATGACAATATAATCAATGCGCAGCGTATTGATATAACTTGAAAAATCTTGTTGTTTATGATGCTTGATGACATACGATAAATACCGGTGATTCACGCCGATTTGACTAGCAAGTTTACTCAACGAGATTTCATGCTTTAAAAATTCCTTCCTCGCTTCGAATAGTTGAATCCCTTGCAGAATTAATTCCTCCGTTTCCTTTGCAATATAACCGTGATCCACGGGTGTAGTGTCTATTGTTTTGTGCACAACTTCGTTTGGTGCAACAACGGGGACAATAACTGGAGTAGGTATACGAGAATTACTTTCATTTTCTTTGCTGTATTTTCTTCTACGGTAGTAAAACAACGAAATAAAAACAAGCATACCACTTCCTATAGATAAACTATATAGCACATATTTTTTATACGCATCCTTCGTCTCGCCTTCTTTTTCATAATAAGAGCCTACAAGAAAATCGGCAATTTTCATTTGAGCGTCCAATTGCTGTTCGATCAATTGCATGTATTTTTCATTATAGAAAACATACTGTTTATTATCTCCTATTTGTTTAGCGTGTTCTTTTAAAGAAGCTAGCACCTGTTTTTTTAATTCCAAAAAATCAGCTTGCTCCCCTACTTGTTGTGCTCTCATTAAGAGAGAAAACGATGTTTCATAATCTTGGCCAATTAAATGCGCCATACCTAAGCTATTATAAATAAAGCCTTTGAGAGGACTTTCGGGATAGGCTGAATTCTTTAACTCTTCTAAGGCATTACTCAATATATCAATAGCCTTTGGCGTGTTTTTTAAACGAATATAATTTTCTCCGATTAACTGATCTGTGCTTGCTAAATGAAAAAAACGCAATTTAGCGTCTTCTATTTTCTCAAATTCTTTTCTTCCCTCATACAAGCTTTTAATTGCATCCGTATACAATGCTGCATTCATGTGATAATAGGCTTGCTCTTGCATCAAATTTCCCTTTAAAATACTCAGTTCGATCGGATTACGAATGGCCTCACTCCAGTATTTTGCTTTAATCAACGACAGCTTACCCAAAGTTTCAATACCATTTTCACGGTACAAGGTAGACAAAGCTCCTTGTATTCTTGCTTGTAGATTCGGATGTTTATATCTCGCTGCTAAGCTATCAGCTTGTTTTAGCGTTACAATTGCGCGGTCTCTATTGCCGTATTGCCGCAACAAAGATGCCCGCAACATATAAACTTCTATTTGTTCTTCGCTAGTAGTAGAGGCTTGTTCAAGCTTCATTAGATGCGATAGCGCAGTTTGTGGAGTCGATGTAGAAGACACCTCCGACATCTGCTGATACAGGCTATCGAAGGTGTTATTTTGAGCTTGGCTAGCCGTTGTAGTAATCAGAATACAAAATATTATTCTAAAGTTCATTAAAATTGCTATTTTAAAGCAAATATAACAGAGGATATTGCTTATATATTATAAATATTAGTTGATCTAGGGGTTACTATTACTTGCTTTCAGGTAGACTTAACTTCCCATAAGGGGTGAACTAAATTGAAGCAACTCAAAAAAGCCTATGTAATAAACATAGGCTTACTATCAAACACAAATATAATAATACAACAATCAAAATGGGGACCTGAATTTATTTCAATGCAGATTTATTGCTTATCTAAATTTAGTGTTTTTCAATTCAGTATTACGTTTCGTATTTTATATAAATAAAATACTCTTTTACATTTCTTTTACAAATATTTAACTAACATTCAACAAATTAAAGAAAAGCACTTTACGAATTGCGTAAAACAGCAAATAACAACAAATTTAAAAAGCTTACTAACAAGAACTTACCCCTATATAAAAATTTAAAAAAAATTCGCTCCGACTATCCTTCAAAGGATTCCTTTTTAGTTAAAAAATACAAAAAATTAAAAATGAAGAAAAAAATAATAACTCCTCTTCCGTTTCATTTTTTTGTGATAAATAAAGACACAACAAGGCATTCTACTTCTTTTTACCAGCAATATCCTCCTATTTGCCTCACTCTTCCGTTTCAAATTCTGAGGAACGAATTAAAAAAAAGCGTATATTTAAGTACAAAACCAAAAAAAAATCTGCAATGAAAACTACTGAATTAACCACTCAAATCCAACTTTTCTTGGATTTCAATGAGCCAATTGTGCTACAGGTGTACGCAATTATTGGCGAAAACTTAGAGCTTATTCCTTTATTTCTTACGCGAGATGAAGCCACACATTTAAGCACGTTGTACAGCAATCAACTTTCTAAGTTACTCAAGAAAAATGAGCATCACTTAGATGCGTCTGACGGTTCCATCTCTGATATCTTTTTCCAGGGACAAGGTTTTTTAAAGGGTAATAAAACGCTAAACAATAGTGACCTTCCTACTGTAAAATACTTGTTGATTGAGCTAAAAAAAGAGAATCAAGAAGTGCAAATGCTCAAAAAAATTACGCACAAGCAACTTATTGAAGGCCGACACCAACAGCTAATTACGCCTGTACCTAAAATTAGACAACGCAACGTATTAGACCTGACGCCAAAAGTCAAGGCTATTTCCATGAACAATCACACTTTTATTGCTTAATCAAGCAAATTAAGGTAAGAATAAGTCCCCACTATTTTTACTCTCTCATTGCATACACCGTATAATTTTTAGTTTCGATTGAGAACAATATCTCCAACTTATAGCGATCCAATCGGATGTAATTGGTTTCTTCCGCATCGATAGACATCATTGCAGCTCCGTCTACTTTCTTGAATGTAATCTCAGCCAATGTTGGAATATCATGGCTAAAGAAAAAACTTGCTCTATTTCCAATCTTGACCACTCTAATGTGTCCTTTATGGCATTGAATTACAGTATCTTCATTTTCAAATAATACAACCCCAGAATATTGACCGACAAAAAAATTCGTTTTGGTTATCTCCCTTTTCATGTATTTTACACTAAGTATAACAAGAAATACTATACACAATCCTAGTATTACGCGTCCTATTCTAACTTTCATTTTATTTTTTATTTGATTCTTTAATTTAGAATCAAATAGTATACTAAAATTCATTTTTTATCTGTAATTTAACATTTTAATCACAAAGCTTATGAAAGCAACAAAGGGGTTCAATAATTGAATGGAAAAAACACAAATGCGAATGTATTATTGACAACTATTTTACTGTATAGTCAAGTTTACTACAAAAATGAGCGTAAAAATGCATTTGAATTATTTTTTTTACATTTGACAAACAAAACCATAAACAAACTTCAAAACGATTATAGTATTTAAGAATTAACCTGCGTTGATTCTCCCCTTAATTTATTGAACATGAAGAAGAACAAAAAAACAACAATAGAAGACACGGATCAAGCCGCTGAACCAGTCAAAGTCAGAAAAGTATCTTCTGGACCTATACGCGATAAAGCCCGCACCATGAACAAGATGATTGCGGCGGTAGGTAAAGTATTACAAAAAAAGGGATATACAGGACTTACTGCACCGAATATTGCTAAAGCCGCAGGTGTGGATAAGAAATTAGTATGGACCTATTTTGGAGGAATTGACAATTTAGTAGAAGAGTACATCAATCAGAAAGACTTCTTTAAAAGTACTGCGAAATCTGGTATTGACGATCTATTACAAGATCCAGAAAAATTAACGCAGGACCACATCAATCAGCTCCTTCAAAATCAATTTGAGACCTTATTGACCAATCGTGCCCTTCAGCGTATTATTCACTGGGAAGTAGGAGAAAGTAATGAAATCTTGCGCAAAATAGCAGATAAACGAGAAGAGATTGGAGAGGAATTATTCTCTAAAACAATTCCTTATTTCGAGCACTCCGATGTAGACGTTCGCGCGCGGTTTGCTATCGTCATCAGTGGTATTTATTATTTGACTTTACACGCTAAAAATAATGGTAGTAAATTCTGTGGAATTGATATCAATACAGAGGACGGTAAGCAACGCATCTCAGATATGATTCAGGAATTAATTTTTGATGCCTACGACAAAGTAAAATAAAAAAAGAGGATCTATTGTAATACTAGATCCTCTTTTTATTTTTTTATCTTGTTATTCTTTATCCATTGCTTTTCGAATTTCTTCGTGAACGGCTTCCCATTTCTTGGTTAGTTCATCACTGATTTTCGCTCCTCTATTCTTCAGCTTTTTAAGTTTCATACCATATAGGATACTAAATAAGCCTAAGGTCATAATAGAAAAGGCGGTCCAATACACAATAGTAAATGCACCAGCTTCTAGATTTGTCATCATGAAAATAGCAAATAGTAAACCTAAAATTCCGAAGAGTACCATAGAGGAAATCCCCTTTACACCATAATTATTTAATTCTACAGCCATACTCAAACTACGCACAGAACGGAATAATAAAACACATCCAACGTAAATTGGTAAAACCTGTAAGGTAATAGCAGGCTTACTCAATAGAATCAAACCTAACACTACATCGACAATTCCGGAAAAGAGAATCCATCCCCAGCCATCCAATTGTTTCCTATTACTTAATGCAAAGGCGATCTCTGCAATTCCCGAAAAGAAGAAAAGCCAACTAAACAATAAGGCTAATGATAAATACGATGCAACTGGTGTCATCATGATGAATATTCCAGCAATAATAAATACGATTCCTAGAATTACGGGAAGATACCAATGTTTCACATTTTGCTTGATGCGATTTAAAATAATACTACTCATATGTTTATCTTTTCTTTTAAAGATACAACTTTATTGGCTTTTGTGAAAAAAAAATCAATAAATAGCCTCTAAAATAAAAACACAAATAGTATTCACATTAAATTCTCCTAAAAAAACAAATTATTCATCACTTTCTACGTCTTCATATCGAGCGACATTAAAACTAGGAGAGAGTACTTTTAAGGCTGTATTAGGATCTTTGCGTTCCAATCCTTTCACTCCTATTAAATCGCTAATAATTGTATATAGGTTTGTCGTGGAGATAGGTGTTTGATCACGACCTACTACTTTATATTGTTGATTCACCAAATCACTATGCCAAATTACGAAAGGTACCTCCAATCCTTTTTTAGTAAAACCATGAACGAATTTATCTTTTCGTTGTGTTTGACCATGATCAGAGACATATAATACGATACTTTTTTGGTGATCAACCTTTTTAATAATTTGATCTAATACATAATCAGTATAGAGGATACTATTGTAATAAGCATTAATTAGTGGGCGATCGTCTCCTTTAAAATACTCAAAGGTTTCAGGGTATCGTTCACTTACCTTCATATGACTTCCTTTCAGGTGAATAAACACCAATCGTTTTTTACTTGAATCTTGTAGTATTTGTTCTAGCATCGGAAGTACAACCTCATCATGAGATTTCTCTTTGATGTGTTGCTTGTGTTTTGCGTCTTTCGTTATAATACTATATAAGTTTTCATAGATTCCTATTTCATCCTGATTAGACAACCAATACGTTTCCCATTGCTTTGTACTATTTGCGAGGCCGATAATATTATCATTCAGAGCCTCCAGTTTAAAATCCTTCTTTTCCACCGGAACTCCTTTTGATAACATGAAGGTTAATGCCGTATTTGTAAATGAACTTGGTGCTACTGCTTGATCGTAAATCAATACATTAGCTAATCGTTTCTTCAATAAAGGTGTTGTTTCAAGTGAGGAACCATAAATTCCTAGTGCATCTTTACGCGCTGACTCTCCAAGAACAACAACAATTGTCTCTAAATCTGTATCTTCAACTGTAAAAGAAGGATATACCATGTGTTGTTTTTTAATCTCAGCCAATTCCTTAATAAAACGATTGGCTTCATAAAAAGTAGCGATATTATACAGCGGAGTATTGGTTAACATATTGTATTTTGCCATCCATCCCATGGATTCACCCGTCAATATTTTATCTTTTTGATAAAAGCTATACGATTTAAATCCGATTGGGTAAATCAGTAAAACCACAGCTAAAAGAAGTACATATTTCGTTTTTATTTTATACTGGCCCAATCGATACATTCCATACAACAGCGCAGCATAATACAAGAATAATAGTACAATTGTCAATTTGAATGTTAGTAATGCTTCTAACGCTTCGGCCTTATTCGTCGTTAAGAAATTATAGGCTAAGGCTACATTAAAGGATTCTTTGTATAGCAAAAAGCTCATAATCGTTAAGCCATTATTTCCTACAAATAACGCCAACAACAAGGCTCCTAAATATTTTCCTATTTTCGGTATGTTCCAACAAGCGAGAATGATACACAATAACACTACGTTGTTTAAGAAGAGCCTAAACTCCAACATCGTATAGTGGATAAAGTATAAAATATTAGGTAAGAAAACTAATAAAAATAAGCCGATGAAAAGATACAGTTCTTTTCTTTTTTTTGTCCAGGTCATAAGGTAGTGCAAATCGATTATCAGGTATTGGACTTTTACTTTATATAACTAAAAAAGTAAATACTCCTCTACTGGTTTTGGGAAATCGGTTGCAAACTTATTTTAAAAAAACAAATTTAACAATTATTTAAACTAAATATTACTTTGTTTTTAAAAAACCTAAATTTCATTTTTATTTTAGCTTCAATTTCACCTTAGTTTTTAGGTGTTCTTGTTTTAATAAAAATCATTACAATAGCAGTTGTAATTACACCCATCATCAAAGACATTAAAAATCCTTGTCTGGCATAATTTCCATAGTTAAAATAACTAGCTGCATCCGTTTCATTCGCATAGAAGCCTAATTCAACTGATCGTTTAATGACAGTTGGGAAAAAATCTGGTGTAATGACATAGCTTGTAATCCACTGTGTCAAAGGACTTAGTATCGAAATAACTAAAGAAAGTACCACTCCCGACAACATTCCTTCACCATAGTTCATATCCCCATCATAGAAGTTTTTTTTCTTATCTTTTAAGGCAAGAACCATAATTACAATCGCTGGAATAGCAAATAAGTTTGTTAGGTATAAGTGATAATCAATATATTGGTCGTGTAATCCACTAACTTTTTCGAGGATCATCCACAGCAATCCCACAATAGAAAAAATAACGCCCCACTTTACTTCGATACTAATATTTTTCATTGGTTTACTTTCAATTTTAGTTTAGTAATTTCTCGATTTTCGTTCCCAGTTCCAAGCACTAGCTAACATCTCATCTAAGGTTTTTGTCGGCTTCCAACCTAATACACGTTCAATTTTATCCGTATTTGCCCATGCTTTGTCTATATCACCAGGACGGCGTTCTACAATCTTATAATTAATTTTGATTCCACTCACGCGTTCAAAAGAATGTACAAGTTCAAGGACAGAATATCCCTGACCATTCCCTACATTAAAAGCTTCTACTTGTGCTGTATTTTCCTTTTTTAATAAATACTCCATGGCACGTACATGAGCATCTGCCAAGTCAACTACATGAATATAGTCACGTACACACGTTCCGTCAGCAGTATCATAATCATCACCATAAATAGACAAATAAGGACGAATCCCCACTGCAGTCTGTGTAATATAAGGAATCAGATTATACGGTACACCTACTGGAGATTCACCGATGAATCCCGATTCGTGTGCTCCAATGGGATTGAAATAACGCAATAAAACTGCCTGTAAAGGATAAACTTTGGCTAAGTCTACGATAATCTCCTCTCCTACTTGTTTGGTATTTCCATAAGGAGAAAGTGCTATTTTAATCGATTCTTCTTCTGTAATCGGCATTACCTCCCCTTGTCCATAGACAGTACAAGAAGAGCTAAATATTATTTTATCCAACCCTTTCTGTTTCATGGCCGATAGCACGTTAATTAAAGAGAAGAAATTATTTTCATAATACGCTAAAGGCTCTTTCATACTCTCTCCTACCGCTTTCGATGCTGCAAAGTGAATGACTCCCTCAATATCATGATGTGTATCAAAAAATTGAAAAACACTTGATTTATCACGCAAATCTATTTTTTCAAATAGTGGTGCATGTCCTGTGATATTTTTAATTCCATCTACAACCTCTACAGTTGCATTGGATAAATCATCAATAATGACTACCTCATAGCCTTTTTGCTGTAATGCAACAACTGTATGAGATCCTATAAATCCTAGCCCACCTGTTACTAGTATTTTCATTCTATTTATTATAAAAAGTTATCTTTCAAAGATAACAGATTTTTACACGTCTAGTTTGTAAAATTTCAATCTCGCAAGCAAACAATACTAGCATGCCTGCAAATCAATCATTAATACCTCTTCATTGCTTCCTCTACTTGAAGCAGCAACCATCAAATTCTCATTTTATGCATTTTTCACTTGACCATCTATCGTTGTAAAACAGTATTTATTTCAACATTTGGTTTATCTTTTTTTTGGACTCAATCTAAACAATGTGTTGTCCAATTCAACAATATGGGGAAGTGATTCGACCAAAAACACCGTAAAACCCCAGTAAAATCGAATGGCACGCATCTTGCACTAGATAACGCAAGAGATTCATATCTCCTCAAGTTTCTTGTTTTTTACTCCAATCTGGAGGATGACCAAGACACAATCTATTCCACTAATTGAAACACATATGAAAACAAACAAAGTCCCCCAGCTTGCGTATTCATCTCTTGATACTTCGCAAAACTCGAATAAGCAGAAACGCTTTAGTCTAACGGATTATTTCGTGTTAGCGCTAACTTTTGTCCTATTATTCAGTAGTGTTGTTATACTTTATCACTTTCACCCTTACTTTGAACGCATGCAATTGAAGCGATTAGAAGGTTGGGGAGGACAATTATTCTTTGGACTTAGTATGGCACTTTTAGCGGTACAGGTATTGTTCTTGTGTTATATATTTTATCAATATTTCAGATATAAACCAGTTGCACCAGTTGGAGATAGTGAATTACCAACTTGTACAGTGCTTGTTCCAGCCTATAATGAAGGGCGTTTGGTTTACGATACCTTATTGAGCTTGGCTCAGAGTGACTATCCTGCAGAGAAACTAGAGATTATTTCTTTTGACGATGGTAGTAAAGATGATACTTGGGTTTGGATGCAAAAAGCGAAAGCCGTATTAGGATCTCGTGTTGAAATTTATCAACAACCGCGTAATATGGGGAAAAGACATGCCTTATATCGCGGGTTTAAATTGGGACAAGGTGAAGTATTTGTAACAGTTGATAGTGATTCGATTGTAAGACAAGATACCTTAAGACAATTAGTGAGTCCATTTGCCCATAATGAACTATGTGGAGCTGTTGGAGGTAACGTATTAGTACTAAACACAGAAGATGGAATTATTCCAAAAATGTTGAATGTTAGTTTTGTCTTTAGTTTTGAATTTATTCGATCGGCTCAAAGTGCATTAAACAGTGTATTATGTACACCTGGAGCACTAGCAGCTTACCGTAGAGAAGCTGTTATGAATTGTTTAGAACAATGGATTAACCAAACGTTTATGGGAAATCCTTCCGATATTGGAGAAGATCGCGCGATGACGAATATGATTCTAAAACAAGGATACCACGTGTTATTTCAAAAGAATGCTTATGTCTTGACTGACACCCCTAATAGTTTCAAAGGTTTATACAAGATGTTTATCCGTTGGGAACGCAGTAATGTGAGGGAGAATATCATGATGAGTAAATTTGCCTTCAAAAAGTTTAGAGCAGGCTCTACTGTTGGACCTCGTATTTTACTCTTGAATCAATGGTTGAAAGTAATTTTAGCTTATCCTATGATGCTTTTGATGTTGTACCTAATCCTTAGCTATCCGATTATGTTTATCAGTAGTGCTTTGGCTGGGATCTTAATCTTCTCGTCTATTCAAGTACTGTTTTACGCGAAGAAGTACAACCTAAAGGATTCATTTTGGGCTTATACATATAGTATTTTTTACACCTTTACACTCTTCTGGATTACGCCTTATGCCATTGCTACGGCTAATCGAAGAGGTTGGTTAACCCGAACACTTCCTACTAAATAGTAGTAGATATCCATAGTTGAAAAAGCGAGCTATCTTAACCGATAGCTCGCTTTCTATTTCTACTCTTCTTTTAATCGAATAGCTAAAATTTCGCCTGTAGCACAAAGCGTATTATTGGCTGTCAACGTCATATCTACCCATACCTTTCTGCCTTCGATACTTCTCAACTTCCCTTTCAAAACCAAGGGAACTCCCATAGGCGTCATCGCTTTAAAATCCACTTTGAGTGAAGCCGTCACACAACGCACTGAAATAGGTTCTTCCAACGGTTGGTTTTCTGCCAAACTAATAAAAGCGGCTGCTGATCCTGTTCCGTGGCAATCCAGCAAGGAAGCAATCAAACCGCCATATACACTTTCAGGTAAGGCTGTAAATTGAGGCTGCGGTGTAAAATGAGCGATTGTTTCATCCTTTCCTTCTACATACGTTTTCAATTGATGCCCCGCTGGGTTTAATTTTCCGCATCCATAACAATGGGCTAAGTTTTCTGGATATAAATCCTGTATTGCCTTTTTCATATTCTATTTTTTAGTTGAGCTAAAAAGGTAAGTCTTTTAGCTGATTTGTAACACTATTGAGATTTGAATTCTTCTAAAATTGCTTTATACAATTGATATCCCCGCTGAAAATCTCCATCTTCTACATAACGACTCGCTTGTCTCAGGAGTTTCTCTTCCTCTGTTGCATTTTGGTTTACATAACGCTGCATTTCCTCTTGAAATGTTTGTTTACTTGTACGGAATCCAGCAATGACTACCACTCCCTCTTCTTGGATATAGAGGTATTCAAATTCGTTGAGATACGCCTCTGCCAATGGCCATTTTTGATCTTCAATAAAAGTGTGTAAACGGCGCAATAATTCATGCGGGTAACTCGCTTCTACAATGGAAACCACAGATTCAAGATTCCAATCTTTGTATTTCTTTTGTTTAAACGTCATGTGATTGGGATATAGGTCCTCTCGAGTGGTATACGTTTTTTCAATATAGCGAGTAAAATCAGCCTGAAGTTCATCTGGAAGTTGTCTCAGTTGACTTTTAATGTTGCGTTTTTTAAATACAGGCGTACAGCTTCCCCATACTTCTGGTTTACATTGAAATGAAAGGTGAACCACCTGCATGTGCTGGTCGTATAAAATAAGATAAGACAACGGCATAGTTGCTCCATGCCTTTGACTGCAATAAAAAAGGGGAATAAAAACCGCTTGTTTCCAATCGTACGTTTTGAACCATACGGCTTCACTGTAAAACATGAGCATGGAAGATTCATACCGTGGATGTTCATACACAAAGTTTGCTTCACCTAAATCGTTCTTCAATTTTAACGTAATAGCGGAAGGTAAACCAATATAATCAAAGGCTCTTTTACCATCATAATTGTTACACGCAGCACTTACCTTAATATACAAACTTGTATCACCATCTTCATCTAACCACATTTTAACTGCTGTCAGCTCATCTTGATTCAAGGATTGAGCCGAAAGAATGGTCGATCCTAAAAAGAAAATACTCAAGCATAGAAACATGCGGTGGATGTTAGAAAAAAGATTTTCTATCATTTGTTCTCAATTTTACATCTAAGCTAACGCTATAAAATTCAAAATGGTATAAAATGACTTTTAATTTTCCACAATTCATCAATGACTCAAATAAAAATTCGCATTTCTTATATTAAAACTATATTTTTTCACAATTGTTCTAAAAATAAAAATAAATTTTTCTTAAAAAATACCTTTCGCAAGGCTTTTTTATAAAAATAAATGACTTATCTTAGGCCTTTATAAAATTGTAATACAAAAAAGCGACTCAATGAAAAGAATAAAACGTATTTTACTGATTGCCACCCTAGCATTGACAAGTACAGTTTTTGCACAAGGCAACGTTAAAACCATTACAAATCAATTCTCTACCTTATTTAATACCTCATCAAATTATCAAAATTTTAAAATTGTTGATAAGCAAAGTCTGTTGGATTTACAACATAATGTGGAGGATTCTCTTCGTCAATATAAAAGCACAGTAACCGCTAATCAAGCGCTTATTAATCAACATAAACAAGATTTAGAAACGGCGACGCAAAAGCTTGCTTCTGCAGAACAGGAATTGAAAACTTCTTTAGCCAAGGAAGAGCACTTTGAGTTTTTAGGTATTGCTGCAAACAAAAACACCATTCAAACCATTATTCTGGCATTATTTGCTTTTATGTTTGTCTTGGTTGCGTTATTCTACTACCGCTTTAAAAGATGTCATGTGGATACGAAAGATGCGCTGCTCAAATTAAAAGAAACGGATGAGGAATTGGAAGAATTTCGCAAATCTTCTTTGGAACGAGAGCAGAAAATCAGAAGACAACTGCAAGATGAAATCAATAAAAATAAAGTTGACTAAGCTATTTTACAGCAAAGTAACCAATAAAAAAAGTCGTAAAGTAATGATACTTTACGACTTTTTTATTTCTATTCCTCATGGAATGCTATGATTGGCACATGGGTATGATAGCTTAATTTTTTTGTCATACTGGAAGTGAACAGTTTTTCTAAGAAACTTCTATTGCGCTTCACTGAAACAAGTAAATCAATATTTTCTTTATCCAAGAACGTAAAGATTTCTTTTTCTACGTCTTTTCCTTCTACTAAGGTGAAGGTAATTGGATTTCCATCGTAATATTCTAACCAACTTTCTACTACTTCGCGATTTACTTTCTCCACATCTTCAATTACATGAATACACTTGATAGTAGCATCGTATCCTTTGGCAATCTTTACCAATTTGTCTAATACAATTTTATCGCTTGCAGCAAATAAAGTTGAGAATGCAATAGAATTGATTCCGTTGAAAACTGCATCGTGTGGTACGCTTAATACAGGAGCTTTTAAGGAGTTAATTGCATTCACTGTATTAGAACCCAACAGTTTTCTGTCCCATCCTGAATTCCCATTGGTTCCCATTACTACTAAGTCGATCTCTTCTTCTTCTACTCTTTTCTTCAAAATGGTATTCAAGAAACCTTCTTCAAGAATAAAATGCATTGGCACGTGATCTAAGTTATTTTCTTTGGCGATATCGCGAATGAAAGGCACTTGATCTTTAAAATTTTCGAAATTGCTTAATTCGATAGATTTATATACGTCTTGGACCATCACAGGATTAGCTGTTGCAGAAATTACAGGCATCTCATAAGCATGTAGTACAAAAAGGGTTGCTTTTTGACTATCTGCCATTTTTAGCGCGTATATTAAAGCGTTATTTGCTGTCTCTGAAAAGTCCGTTGGAAAAAGTATTTTTTTCATAGTAGTGTTAATTTTGATTTCTATAAAGATAAGAAATTAAGCTTAACTTTTTCGTTTCCGAACATCAAAAAATCACAGTATTTACACTACTTTTAAATAAAAAAATAAGACTTGAAAAGGAAAAAATTATGTAAGGATTTTGTGAAAATGTCTTTTAATTTTTATTTTCTACTTCCTAGGTATTCTCCTTTTTATTCTTTTTCCTTGAGTGAAGTTATTTTGGGATGGATGCCAAAAGTTTTCTCATAGTTTACTGTCATACTTCCCTTGGTAATAACAATTTTATAGGCATTCGGAGCCACTGCTCTTAATTCAATGTGATCATTCATTTTGTCCAATGAGGTAATGAAACCCGATTCGCGTAGTAGGGTTGTATCTAGCTCCACTCGCTTCCAATACGAAGTAAATAATTGCACCACTAATAGCGGATCTCCTGTAATTTCAACTGCTAGAATTTCTGTGAGTCCTTCTCCAAATGCTCCCCTACGATCTGGATGTTCTTCCACGGTATAAGTCACATAGAGGTACTCGTCTTTTTTAATGGAGATACCAGGTGTATATTTATCAATAATTTGATTTCCTTTTTTCTCTTGTCCCAAGTACGCCATTCCTTTCGTCAGCTGTAAATAAACGCTAAAACGAGAAACGACAAAATTGTAATCCAAATTTCTAAACAAGGTAAAGTCTTCGTTACTGGACATCCCATGAAGCTGTCGTTCAAGCATAGCATAACTTCCATCCGATTCGCTTTCACTGCTTGTCACTTGTTTACCTTTCGACTGTGGGGTGACTCTTGTCTTGTCTAAAGCTACTTGGTACGTTTCGTGGAGCTTTTGTACCCTTTGATAGAGGCTGTCGCGGCTGTAGTTTTGGTTGGATTGAATCAACTGCAATTCGATTCTTTGATTTTTCCACTCTTCTTCATAACATGCTAAACAGACTATTTGGGCTACTTGTGTTTTTGTTCCCGTAGCATTGTTTTTAAATCCTTGTTTAATCATTTCGCCTACTGCAGGATTCTGAATATTCAAATCGCCCTGTTTCAGTTTGATGTTATTCTGATCCAATACGTTCTCTATCTTCAATAAGAACACGACTCCTTTTGAGGATATTTGCGTTGCCTTTTCTTTTTCTTGTTCAGTCATTCGATAGGATTGAGCATGTATTGCCACACTACTTAAACAAATTAAAATGAACACAATAGCTTTCATAGGCCTTTTATTTTAACTCAAATATAAGGAGAATTCACGCAATTTAACCTTGGAATCTTCCACACTGAGATTGCTCAATAAGTATTATCTTTGTACCTTATTATAGATGTAAACCATGATATTACAAGATACTATTGTCGCTTTAGCTACTCCTTCGGGTGCGGGTGCCATTGCCATCATACGGGTATCGGGAAAAGACGCTATTACATTAGTTAACAGCATCTTTAAATCGATCAAAAACAAAGATTTAACGAAACAAAAAACGCATACGCTTCACCTTGGTCATATTGTGGATGGGGAACGTGTACTGGATCAGGTCTTGATTTCTGTATTTAAAAACCCGCATTCTTATACGGGTGAGGATACGATTGAAATTTCGTGCCACGGCTCAACCTTCATCCAACAGCAAATCATTCAGCTCTGCCTTCGAAAAGGGGCTAAAATGGCGCAACCTGGTGAGTTTACCATGCGTGCGTTCTTGAATGGTAAATTAGATCTATCTCAAGCGGAAGCGGTGGCGGATTTAATTGCTTCGGATAATGAGGCTAGTCACCAAATTGCCATGCAGCAAATGCGAGGTGGTTTCTCGAATGAAATCGCTTTATTACGGGAACAACTGCTCAATTTTGCTTCGCTGATTGAATTGGAATTGGACTTCTCTGAGGAGGATGTGGAATTCGCTGATCGCACGCAATTTAAAGCGCTGATTGATCGCATCGAATTTGTTCTGAAACGCTTAATCGACTCTTTCGCGGTTGGAAATGTAATCAAGAATGGTATTCCGGTTGCAATTGTAGGGGAACCTAATGTGGGTAAATCGACTTTATTAAATGCTCTTCTAAATGAGGAACGTGCGATAGTCTCGGATATCGCAGGAACTACGCGTGATACGATTGAGGATGAATTGGTCATCGACGGAATCGGTTTCCGATTCATTGATACGGCTGGAATCCGCGAAACGAAAGATGTCGTGGAAAGCATCGGTATTCAAAAGACTTTCGAGAAAATTGAAGCGGCTCAAGTGGTGATCTACTTGATTGACGGAGGACAGTTAACAAACCAATCGATCGAACAGATCAATATCGAACTGGAGAAATTAAAGAATAAATATCCGCTTAAACCGCTTCTCGTGGTTTGTAACAAGCAAGATTTACTCTCTTCAGAACAAATTGCTTTGATTCAATCGAAAATTGACAACTTGATGTTGATGTCAGCCAAGGCTAACCTAGGCATTGAGGAACTGAAACAGACGCTACTCGGCTTTGTAAACACTGGGGCACTACGCAATAATGAAACAATCGTAACGAATACACGCCACTACGACTCACTCCTGAAAGCACTGGAGGAAATCGAAAAGGTGAAATGGGGTCTTCAAACGAATCTCTCCGCGGATCTTATGGCTATCGATATTCGCCAGGCACTCTACTTCTTCGGGGAAATTACGGGTCAGGTTACGAATGATGAACTGCTGGGGAATATTTTTGCTAATTTTTGTATCGGTAAATAACCTGTCTTTTTAATACTTTTATTTGATTTGAAATACTTTGAAAATCAAATAGTTATGTGTTAAATATTTTTATAAGATGTCCTTATTTTCTATATTTAGTACCGCATTTGTACCACACTTTAAAATTATGTGGTACAAATGTGGTACAAAATGAGTCTCCCTAACCTAATATAGAAAATTATGAACATCACACTTAAACAAAGAAAATTACCAAGTGGTAAGATTAGTCTGCATATTGAATACTATAAAGGATTTGAAGTTTCCTTAGAAGGTAAAAAAAGGCATATCAGAGAATTTGAAAACCTAAAACTCTTTTTACATGGCGCTCCTAATAGTCCAAAGGAGAGAAAGGAAAACAAAGAAGCCCTTCAAATGGCTGAGAATATCTTAGCTATTCGACAAAGTGAAAACCTTAGAGGTAAATATGGAATTAAGAATAAGCACAAAGGACAACGTTGCTTCCTGGATTTCTTTCTTGAGAAAACAGAAGAGAAATATGAAAGTCCTAAAAACTACGGAAACTGGACGGCTTCTTTTCTTCATTTAAAACGCTGTATCTCCCCTACTTTTACTTTTGATGAAGTAGATGATGAATTTTTAAAGAAAGTCAGACATTACTTTGATACAAAAGCCCTTACAAAAAGTAAACTTCCGCTTTCATTAAACTCAAAATACTCCTATCTCAATAAATTTAGAGCTGCTCTTCGATTAGCCTTTGAAGAGGGGTATCTAACGATAAACTATGCTCAAAAAGTAAAGAGTTTTAAACAGGCGGAAAGCCAAAGAGAGTATCTTACTTTTAATGAAGTACAACGTCTGGTAAAAACTGATTGTAAATACGAAGTGCTTAAACGAGCTTTTTTATTCTCTTGTTTAACTGGTCTTCGCTGGTCGGATATTAATAAGCTTGTTTGGTCTGAAGTAAGAGATGAAGATGATGTTTGTAGAGTTATCTATAGACAGGAGAAAACGGAAGGTGTTGAGTATCTCTATATCTCCAAACAGGCAAGAGAACTCTTAGGGGAAAGAGAATCACTGAATCAACTCGTTTTCACTAATCTTAAATACTCGGCTATTTACAATAATGAAATTGTTCGTTGGTGTAACAGAGCAGGTATTCACAAGCATATTACCTTCCATAGTGCGAGACATACCAATGCGGTGCTACTCCTAGAGAATGGCGCCGATATTTACACGGTTTCTAAACGTTTGGGACATCGTGAAATTAGAACTACACAAATCTATGCTAAGATCATAGATAGTAAAATGAAAGAAGCCTCTGAGCTTATTCCAGAGCTTAAATTTGGATTTTAAACAAGGTGTTGATTACATCTTAGAGAGCAATTCAATAAAATACTTGAAAAAAGTTCCCGAATTGGGAAATAATTTTTAAATTTGTATAAACTATTTTAATTGAGAGTAATAGCGATAAAAACGTTACGTGTGTTTTGGACAAAACATGCAGACAGTGAGCAACAATTAAAGGCTTGGTATCAAGAGGCAGAAAAAGCAACTTGGAAAAATAGTAATGAAATAAAGGCCGAATATCCAAGCGCAAGTATATTAGACGACAATAGAATATGTTTTAATATTAAAGGGAATCATTACCGATTAATTGTCAAAATGAACTTTGGGCATCAAATGATGTGGATTCGCTTTATAGGGACCCACGCAGAATATGATAAAATTAATGCTAATACCATTTAAATTATGAAATTGAAACCTATAAAATCAGAACAAGATTACGAAGCTGCTTTAGAAAGACTAGAGTTGATTTTTGATGCACTTCCTGGATCAGAGGATAGTGATGAGTTAGAGATTTTGGGAATGTTGATTGAAAAATATGAAAAAGAACATTTTCCTATGGATTTACCAGATCCAATTGAAGCGATTAAATTTAGAATGGAGCAAATGGGCTACACACAAAATGATTTAGCAGAAATGATCGGATTAAAAAGTAGAGCAAGTGAAATTTTAAATCGAAAGCGAAAATTATCTTTAGAGATGATCCGAACCTTAACCAAAAAATTGCATATTCCTTCAGAAGTTTTAATTCAAGCATATTAAAAATAAAGCCTCCCAAAACGGAGGCTTTACTACTTATAGATCCTTATATAAATACAATCTAACTAATAAAAGACCTTCCAAGTTAGTTCGCTATCATTAAGATAAAAAAGGCTTGTCAGAGGATTTGAATACTTCAAACTCTTTCTATTACAATAATGAACTTAAGCATTGGTGTAACAGAGCGGGTATTCACAAGCATATTACCTTCCATAGTGCGAGACATACCAATGCGGTACTACTCTTAGAGAATGGCGCAGATATCTACACGGTTTCTAAACGTTTAGGGCATCGCGAAATTAGAACGACTCAAGTGTATGCTAAAATCATTGATAGTAAAATGAAAGAAGCCTCTGAGCTTATTCCAGAGCTTAAGTTTGGGTTTTAAACGAAAAGTTTAACTACAGATTATAATTACACTAAAGCCAAGTGGTACTTGAAAGTACACTTGGCTTTAGTCGTTTATGATATAGCTGTAGTTTGCTTCTAAATCCAAAAACAATTAATTATGGAATCTATTAAACTTATACTTGAAAAGCTTGATTATTTAGAGCAACTAATTATCTCTAATAATAAGGAAATATTATCTGTTGAAGAACTAGAGAAATATACTGGTTTTAAAAAATCATATATCTATCACTTGGTTCATTTTAGTAAGATCCCCTACTCTAAACCTAATGGTAAATACTTATTCTTTGAAAAATCTGAAATTGATGAGTGGTTACTTAAAAACAAGTCTTTATCTGATGATCAACTTCAGGAAAAAGCTCGCGAATATGTCTTGAAAAAGAGGAATATTTAGGAGGTTTTTCTTGAATTAAAATGTCGGCGCAAAAAGTTATGGTCCTTTATTGGTGAAGGATAAAGGAGAATGTAGTACACTTGAAATTTACATTTGAAAAAAAATGTTAGCGTAAAATTATAAAAAGTAGAATAGTGTAAACATAAAAAACCGATAGCATAAGCTATCGGTTTTTAAGTACCTTAAAAAGGTTTTACACCCTACTCCGTATGTCTTATAAATTGCGGTTTTCAGGCTTTGTTTTTTTGTGTACCATGAATTAGATCAGCTTTTAAGTCGAAGATTTTTAATGCATTAATACTATTTAAAATATAAAAAGTTTATCTATTATCATCTTCAAAACTATCCCAAAAATCAGCATCTAACTTTTTAATTTCAATAGTTTGTTCTACTTGCATACCAAGTCCATACTCATAAATATACTCTGCCAAATCCTTTCCGTCAATCAAAACAACTGTAGTAGATCCATTTAAACTCTTTACATAATCCTTCGCTCCTTGTGTAAAATAAGATGTCGTGATAAATACCCCTTTATTAGATTGAGCTACAGCTAATGCACCTACAAAACCTTGTATATCTTGTCTCCCTACCGATAACTTAGAGTTGAACCTTTTAGCTTGAATGTGAATACGACCAAAACCAAGCACATCTTCCTTTATAACACCATCTATACCTCCATCGTTAGAAATCTGCGTTACCAATCCTGAATCTTTAACTTCACCACCATATCCCATTTTTTGCAATAACATCACAACTAATCGTTCAAAAGATGCTGGACTCTTACTAAGAATACTTTCAATAATCTCATCATAAACAGCATTTTTAATATTTGTAAAAGAGGCATACAACTTTTCAGAAGGTGTAGCATCTTCTTGTATTCTCGAAATTCGAAAATCATTTATCAACTCCTCTCCAGAGTTTTTTTTCTTTTCCCTCTTAGACATTTTATCATCTATATAATAATTTATCTTTTCAGGTGTCTTTAAAAGTTCTTTAGCCTTCGTATTAATAACATAAACTCCACGGCTGGGTTTATCTAATAAACCAGCCATATTCATATAGCTTAATGCCCACGAGATACGATCATAAAAAACATGCCCATTACCTGATGGATACATTTCATTAATCTCTTCATCTGTTAATTTAAACCTCTCTGCTAAAGGCTTTTGAAACTGTTTTAATTTATACTGTTGACCATCACTTAAAATTTCAAGTATTGGTACTCTTAGTTCATCATGTTTAGGTATAGCCATTTCATTCTATTTACAAAACTAATTAGTAAAGATAACTTAGGTTTAGAAGATAACAAATAAAAAAACACCCAATCATACAGCACTATTTTATTCATCTTATCTCTTTAAGAATCCTAAGTAAATCTTCTTTCACTGAATATCCTTTAATATGAGCACTTAAAAATCCTAATTTACAGGAAACACTATTTACATCTAATCTCCAGTTAGTTGAGAATAAAACTTTTTGAATTATTTGTACCAGCTTATTTACGCTATTAGTTTCATTTCTATCAGATAAATCTTGAGCTAAAAACTCTACAGTTAAATATCTACCAACTTGAGGTTTTTCAAATTGAATTTTAGTGAATTTTGCTTTTTCAAGTTCTTCAGATAATACCTTTTCTACTTGTGCTATATTTAATTGTTTCAATTTATTGACATCAATTTCGCTATCTTGATCAAGACTAATACTTAAATTAGTTATTGCCTCTAAATCTTCATAAAAAGTATTTGATCCTATAAAATCTGTACAATATTTTTTTCGTTCATCTTCATTGATAGGTAATATCTTTTTACCAGAACGATTTATTTCTATAGTTTCAACTTGATTACATTGTTCACAGGTATCAATTAAAGTCAACTTACCATTTGTTTCATTTTTAGTACTATTAAGCTTCCCTCCACAATAGCTACATAGATGTTTGGCAACATAGAACTCTCTACCATCTGCATAAATTGCTTTTTTAGGTAGATGTTTATGATTACATGAAAAAACAAATATTATCTCTGAATCATTTTCTACAAAATCAAACATATCAAATTTCATCTGTTCAAGGCAAGTATTACACCTTACATTTTTAGGTATAGGTACTGATTGAATTGATCTATCCCTTTTTTCATCTTCATAAATACGGGACTGTATAAGTTTCTCTCTTTGCCTCGCAAAATGAACAGCTGTATCTTGATACTGCATTTGAAGCTTAAAATAATCAGAATCATGTTCTGAATTCTGATTAGTTTTTATTTTTTTGTAAACTTTCTCAATTTGCAACTCTAACTCTTTAAGCTCTTCTATTGTATGTCTATCATATTGATCAATATAAAACTGATCAGATTTTCTAAATTTTTCCATACTCAGATTTCCCTCTTTTATCTGATTATAATCTATTTAATCGTATTATTACCATATAAAAGCACGTTTGATATTAGATATCTAAGTTTGAACTTAAGATCAAAATCCATGTCTAACATTTCTGCCTTCCCACACATTTCAAGTAAATTTTGAAGATTAGTAATCTGTTGATCTTTTTTCCTTTCAAACAGCCCTTGTAGTTTTGTTAGCCCCTTAAACATACCTTTTGTATTACAAACTTTTTCAGCGATTTTTTGCCTAAGTTCATCTGGATGCTGAGCATCATTATAAAATTTAAAATCTTTTTCTACTTGTTTTAAATAATCAAATAAATCTGATATTGATTCAAATAACTCTAATAACGTATCTTGATTTATGGTATGGTTTGCAGTTGTTTTATTTTCAATTTTGTTACTATCCTTATCTTTTTTAGGGAACAAGTATATCTTATTGTTATCCCCGTTATTTTTAGGATAAAACTCTATACTTGTATGTACTCCTAAGGAAGCATTTCCTGTATCTTCATTTCTAATTGAAATAGAAGGTCTAAAATAACCGACATCTTTTATTAATACCTTTTTATCCAAAGAAATAATCATATCTATTTTTGATTCTCTCAACGAAATAGATGAAATAGTAAAATTAACCTCCTCTCTCAAATGAATTTTATTCAATTCAAGCATTGATAAAACAAAAGATTCAGCTATCCCATATTCCTTATATAGCTTACTATTTATACTTTTGACGTAGTATAAGTCTTTATTTTTTAATACTCTAAATATTTTTGGTTTAACATCTTTGGGATACTTCTCAAAGTGTCTTTTCCAAGAAACATTCAAATCATCTAATAATTGACTTTTATTTAAGTTCTTAGATTTATTTAAAGACTTTACATATTGTGATAAACTTCGATCTTTATAAAACAAATCAAGTGAATCATAAATAGCTACCGCCTCAAGGTTCTCTATCATTTCTCCTGTATTTTCATCAATACAAGCTTCTTTGATATTAAAATAATAGTCGTACTTCTTCTCTTCTGGATTCTCTTTCAAAAAAGTATCTACTTTATTCTCAGGGACAGTTAACCTCAACAACTCAAATCTATCGACATAGCTCTTGATTTGATTATATACTATATCAGCCTTATCAATATTGATCAGGATATTTTTATCTAAGTCATATTTATTGATAATTAATTCTTTTAGTTCAGTATCCTTAATTAAATCTAAGAGATCATCACTGAAAATATCATTTTTTGATTCTACATTATATAAGTAATCTGTTTTTGTTTTAAAATAGACATAATTTGACATAACAAATAGGTTTTTAGAAGGTTAACTTCAAATATATCCAATTATTCCTTTTAAAACTCAAATACATATATGAACTTATTAAAACTTAAAACAAAGGCGTCTAATCAAAACTTAATGATTGATAGACGCCTTCATTTTTATTATTAAAAACTTAAAATTTAATTTTATTCACCATCAATACATTCTGAATTTTATTTTTATTAACAGCTAATTTTTGTTTTCTAATTCCATTCTTTTCATTGATTTCGATTAAAAGCACCTGTTTATCAGGCAGAGTAAACTGATCTAATATAAAAACATTATCTTGCTTACTTTGGCTATTTATCGTTTGATAGTCAGAATAACTTCTAATTGGTTTTAAAGCCACTTCTTGAATTGTTGTTCGTTTTGAGGTTCTTCTATCTTTAATTTTAAAACTGACATAATCAACCTCATATGGTAAATTACTTTTGTTACTAATTGAGATGTGAAAGTAAAGTTTACCATCTTGAGTATAAATACTTTTTAACCATGCTTCTACCCCGTATGTTTTGCTTTTAATGTTTAGCTCTTTCTTATTCTTTTTGATAATTGCTTTCATCAAAAGATCAACTAAACTTGGACTGATACTACCTAAATCTTTAAATAGGACTTCGCTTTGCTTTTTACTTTTCTGTTTTTCAAACTTAGTTAGGTCATAGCTAAGTTGTATTGGCTGTTCATGATAGGTAGCATTAAAACTATAGTATTTACCATCGTTTGTAATGACTGTAAAATTTGTAGCTGTGATGTCTTCTTTTATTGTTTTTAAACGAAGTACATTAGAAGTAGCCTCTACTTTATTAGCAATTATTTCACTGCTTCCTAAGTCCACATACTCAATACTGCTTGGAAAAAGGATGTGAGTTGTTTTGTTTTG
The DNA here is from genome assembly GCF_052691955.1 of Myroides sp. TSA_177.3. Classification (NCBI taxonomy): domain Bacteria; kingdom Pseudomonadati; phylum Bacteroidota; class Flavobacteriia; order Flavobacteriales; family Flavobacteriaceae; genus Myroides; species Myroides sp. TSA_177.3. The sequence goes on along the minus strand of NZ_JBQZGD010000019.1, from coordinate 14,631 downwards.
GGTAAGCTCTATCTCATATGGTGTTACCTCAGCATTAGATAAATTAATAGATTGACTGTTTTGTTGAGCCGTTACAGTGTTTACTGCTAGTAAGCACAATAGCATATATTTAATAATTGTTTTCATAATGAATTGTTTTTACTTGATGATTAATTTTTATTCTTTAGGAACAAGAAACAGCTCTTGTCCTTGTTTTAAGGTTACTCGTTGGGCTTTTACTTTCTTTGAAAAATATCCTGACACGCCTTGAATGAGTCCTTTGGTTAGATCTCCTGCTATTTGATCTGAAGCAGATCTACTCATCGATATACTTGTACCTGCGGTCTGTCCCATATTAGCTATGATTTCTTTCGAAGCGCTTATTTCTTGAAGGTCTAATACCTCTAAGCCTTTTTGTCCATAATTATCATAACCAATAAGCTCTGTTTCTATGATGGTATTGTCGATTTTAATAGAGTTTACACTAAGCTCTAATCTACCGTTACTTACTTTGACTTTAGCAATAAGCGTACTCGTCTCAGGTAACAGAGCTCCGTTTATTACTATACTTTCTAAGAGTTTTAATTTAATATAACCTTCGTTTATAATGACCTGATCTTCTTTGAAACTAACTCGTATGCTATTTTTATGAGTTTGCGTTTTACGCTCTCCTTCTGCTGTATAAAAGGTTGGATTATTTTCAAGATTAATAGGTAAGAAATCCTGTAAACTCATCGGTTTTACAAGTGAAGAGACAATATCTTTATTTGTTTTGTCAACCACTATTATAGCCTGTTTTTTACTTGAAATTGTTTTGACATTTGTAGTTTCACTTGAATATGGTAATTCAGTTTGGTTTTGTCCACCTGGTAAATACTTTGCCGCCATCTGAAATGACTTTTCCATAAGCTCTAATTGATTATCCATCGTAAGAGCAGTTGGAGTTTCTTTTTCTTCAAGTCGTTTTTCTAACTCTTCTATTTGCTTTTTAAACTTATCAGTTTCAGAGTTTGTTGTATTATCATAAAAACTGCTGAGTACCTCTTGGCTTTGCTTATAGTTCTGAAATGATCTTTCATAAGAAGTGTTGGTAGGCTCCTCGTTGTAATCTTGATGATTATAATGGCTAGTTGACTCTTCTTGAGAATCATTCCAATAATCCGCTAAGGAGTGCATCTGGTTTTCATTTTCCTGCTTTTTTTGTTCCCATAGCTCTTTTTCATAGGCTTTGACCTTGTCTGTTGGCATCCCCTGTGTTATTGCTTCGGGAACTGAATCATTGTGTGTGATAAGCTCCTTATCTTCTGGTTTAAACAAAAGATACATTGCCCCTAAAAATACAATCCCCATTAAAGCAAAAACAATATACTTTTTGTGTTTTTCTATAAGCTCTTGAAATACTTTATTTTCTTTGGGTACTTTCTCTATCTGGTGGGTTTTATTTGTTTGATTGTGGTTCATAACTCTTGATTTTAATAGTTGATTTTACCTTTTGCTTTTCAAGCAAATACTTTACAGGCCTGATATTGTTTTGTTTCTCTTGACTATCTGATGTTAGTTTAGAACTAAAGCTTGTCTTTACAATAAAAAAGCAAACAAGGCTATAGAATGTAAATACAGTAAGTAATAAAGCTTGTTGCCTTTTTATTGAGAGGCTATTCCAATAGGTCTGTAGCCTACTGGAATAACTATGTCTTAAAAATTGTAGCTTATTCATAAGTTTTGTTTTTAGCGTTTAACAACTTCTAAGTCTTTGTTCTCTAAAACAGTAAACTTCTCAATGATAAACCCCTGAGGGTTGTTATCGGATCTAACCGCAGATATGAGCTGACTACTTGTAACAAGGTTTCTTTTGGTTAGATTACTTGATCGTATGATGTACTGGGTAGCATAGGTCGTTGTTTTATAGGGATAGGCATTAAAGTCTATTTTAATGCTATCTACCTCAACTCGTTGTTGAATATTTCCTGAGATAACCCTACTGTAATACCCTTTTTCAAGTAGATCTTTGTAGTAATCAAAGGCAGTTTTATCAGAGAGATTAAACGCTCGTTGCATATTGCTCTCAATAGCAGCTTTTTCAGGTGAGAGGGTAAAGAACAGCTCGTGAAAGCGCCTTACGTGTTCTCTTGCCTCTACTGGTCTATTTATACTCGCATCTTGAGATAGGGCAAGCATAAGGGATTTCCCCTTGTCAAGAACATAGATTTTCTCTCGTTGCTCTTTAGCAAAATCATAACTTTTGTAGATAGAGAAACCGACAATTAGTAAGCAAACTGTAGCAAATACAATGGCATAAAGCCGAATCTGTTTAAAGCTATTTTCTATATTTCGAAGTGATTTAAATTCCATAGTTTATTGGTTTTTATAATTTATCATGTCTATTTCTTCATGAGTTTACCAGCAATATTGCCAACTACTGCTCCTGCGCCCGCTGTTGCCATATTTCCTGTTTTCATCACCGTTTGATTCATATTGCGCATAAAGTTTCCGGCTCCACCGGCTTGAATTACCCATCCTGTTACCGTTGGAATCGTAAAGTATCCTACAATGCCAATAATCATAAATATGACATAAACGGTATTAGAGGTATCGGGAATAAAACTGGGATCTGAAAGCATCTGCATATCTCTTTCGATAATTAGCGATTGGATCTTAGCTAGCATGGCGCTAAATAAATCCGCTACTGGAAGCCAGAGATATACGCTTATATACCTTGTGAGCCACTGGGTAAGTGTAGATTCAAAACCACTCCATATTGAGATGGCAAAGGCAATGGGCCCCAGTATGGAAAGCACAACTAAAAAGAACGTGCGAATCGTATCAATAACAAGGGCTGCGGCTTGAAAGATCATTTCTAAAAAATCTCTAAAGGCATCTCTAATTACTTTCTGCGTTTCATAAATTCCCTTTTCTATATACATCCCACTCATGGTTGCTAAATCCGATGGAGACCAACCTAGCTCATCGAGTTTTTTGTCAAATTCTTCCTTAGAAACTAAATATGCTGTCTCTGGATTTCGGAGCATCGCTTCTTTTTCTAAAACGTCTTTTTGCTGTTGCAAACCCGTTAAATCAATCACTTGATTCTCTAGTATCTGATGTGTCCCTTTAACCACTGGGCTAAGCACCGTGTTTAGTGTTCCAAGTACAAGGGTTGGAAAAAACATGATACAGATGCCCAAAGCAAACGGTCTTAGCATTGGATATACATCAATAGGTTCTGCGCTTGCTAGGGCTTGCCATACTTTCAAGCCAATATAAAAAAGAGCCCCCAGACCAGCTAAGCTTTTAGCCACCCCTGCCATCTCAGCCGATAGTGGCATCATATCATAATAGAGATTTTGAAGTACCTCGTGTAAATTACTCTCTCCCATAGCTACCAGTATTTTTGATTGGAGGTTCCATAGAGATCAAGTACCCTCTGAGTATTATTTTTCTTTTTTGCTCTTAAGATGCTAATACCTATATTTTTTCTAGTGTAGTAACTAACAAGGTTATGATAGTCCTTTACTTCATTGTAAACTCTGTCTATTACATCCATGCGCTCTTTGTCATTTAAAGAAAGACTCGAAGCGCTTATAATCTGCTTGAGTTCTTTTAAAAGCTCGGTACTCTCATTTAAAAGAATGCTATACCCATTGGCAATAGCGACAAGTTCCTGAGCAGAGAAATTTGGATCATTGAGCATTTTGCCAAAGTTTTTGACATAGAGCTCTGAGACGTCTCCAACTAGCAGCACTGTTTGTTGCACTTTCCTTGCATCTTTAATTAGATTATTGACCGCTTGCAGTTTGTCATAATACTCTTTGCCTTGTTTATAGACTTTTTCTACTTCTTTAAAATTTTTAATTACATTATCCACCGTGGCAGAAGTTTGAATAATTTCATTGGCACTGTTTAGTATTCCTGAGGCTAAATTTCCAGGATCACTCACCACCCATTGGGCGCGAATTTGTATGGGTAGAACCAGTAGCATCACTACTATAACTACCTGAGTTAGTTTTTTCATTTTGATTGTGTTTTAGTTGATTGTTTTTTCACTCGATTTTCCTTGCGAAGTTGGATTAGAGCACTGTCTTGTATTCTTCTTCTTCTTGCCTTTCTTGCACCAGGCGTTTTATTGCCATTTCTACATTACCATCAAGTGCTTTAGCCAGGTTCATTACCTCTAGCTTTTCGGTCTCCTCTGTAGTATAAGCGAGATATTCCGAGTAGCTTACTTCTGTAGCATATACGCCAGAGAGAGTTCCCCCAAGACCAATCCACACTTCTTTGTAAAGGCGATTTGGATTGTTGTTTAGATTAATAGAAAGTATCTGCGCTTTTTCTTTGTCAGTGAGTCCAAGCATCGCCTGTATATCATCAAACTTGTTCATATATTTACGCTGATCAAGCAGGATCTTACAGTCTGAATTATTGATGATACTCTCCTTTACAATCGGAGATTGGATAATATCATCCACCTCTTGCGTTACCACAATTGCTTCTCCAAAAAACTTTCTAACGGTCTTAAATAAATACTTTAAGTAATCTGCCATACCTTCTTTGGCTATGGCCTTCCATGCTTCTTCAATTAGTATTAATTTACGCTGTCCTTTAAGTCTTCGCATCTTATTTATAAACACTTCCATAATGATAATAGTCACAATGGGGAAAAGAATTTTATGGTCTTTTATTGCGTCAATTTCAAAAACGATAAAGCGTTTATTAAGTAAATCAAGCTCACTTTCTGAGTTTAACAAATAGTCATATTCACCTCCTTTAAAGTAGGGTTCAAGCACATTTAAAAAGTTAGCTAGATCAAAGTCTTTTTCTCTAACCTGTTTGTTTTCTAACTCAGCTTTGTAATCGGTTTTGATATACTCGTAGAAAGTGTTGAAACTTGGTTTTATATTGCTATTTTGAAGTTTTTGAATGTATCCACTAACGACGTTTGAAAGCGCAACTTCTTCCGATCTTAAGGGCGGCTGGTCATCCCGCTTCCAAAGCGTTAAGATCAGGGTTTTAATACTCTCTCTTTTTTCAATATCAAATACACCATCGTCGGTATAAAACGGATTAAAAGCAATTGGGTTTTCTTCAGTGTAGGTAAAATATACGCCGTCCTCCCCTTTTGTTTTGCCTTTAATGAGCTCACATAATCCTTGGTAAGAATTCCCTGTATCAACTAAAAGCACATGAGCGTTTTGCTCATAATACTGACGCACCATATGATTGGTAAAAAAGCTCTTACCACTTCCCGATGGTCCCAAGATAAACTTGTTGCGGTTAGTGATAATTCCTTTTTTCATGGGGAGATCTGAAATATCCAAATGAATTGGTTTACCAGTTAATCGATCTGCCATTTTAATTCCAAAGGGAGATAACGAGTTCTGGTAGTTGGTCTCCCCTGTAAAAAAGCATAAGGCAGGTTCAATGAACGTATAAAAGCTTTCTTCACTTGGAAAATCCCCGCTATTCCCTGGCATACCTGCCCAGTAAAGTGTGGGAGCATCCGCTGTATTGTGTCTTGGCACACACTCCATAGAAGCGATTGCACTTCCTGTGTCGTTTTTAAGCTGTTTAAGCTCACTATGATTATCAGACCATGCCATTACATTAAAGTGAGCCTTAATGGATGTTAATCCTTTACTATGAGCTTCATTTAGATACTCTTCTATCCACTGCTTGTTTATTTGATTAGCTCTGCTATATCTAGCTAGAGAATGCATATTCTTGGCAGACTTTTCAAATTGCTTTAAATTAGACTCACTGTCTTCAATAAACAAATACTGATTATAAATGTGATTACAATTAAGTAGTAGTCCAACAGGCGAGGCAAACGACAAAGCCATGCTACTTTTATCGGTTGATAGTTTTTCATAACGAGATAAATAAGACACCTCAGTAGGCAAGTCATCTGTACTTGAAAGGGTATGTAAAGAGAGTTTATTATCTCCTACTCTAACCTCCTCAGCACTGATGCCAATATCCTGAAGACTTCCTCTTTTAGTAGAGCTTAGAGTCAGATACTGTTCTAAAAGTCCACTTTTATCTTCTGAGCCTATGATATCCTCTTCTGTTAGTTTAATTAAGTGAATGAGTCCACTATCATTGACGATTTTTTCAAGTTGAGTAGTTGCCTCTAAAAAGCTCTGAACCGTGTCTTTATCTCTGATTTCTTTTGGAATTAGGTCCCCTCTTGTAAGGGATGAAAAATTACTCTGATTTTTAATTCGCTCCTTGGTAGTTTTTGTGATAAACAAATAACAGCTGTGATTCAGATAGGGACGCTCATTAAAATGCCTTTCAAAGCTTCTGCTTAAATAGCTTTGTTCTGCGTCTTTAAAATCAGCCTGATAACTCTCTTTTACAAACCAATCTTGTTTGTGAAAAACCGTAAACTCAGGAAGCGTTTTAATCGCTTTATGCCACACACTGTAAATAGTTTCATATTCTTTATCTGAGATGGTAAATATCTCAGGTAAGATGACCTTGTAACAAACCGTTATATCTCCTTGTTTGGAGACCATACAGTTGTTCTCTACCGAAAGAATCGGAAACATTCTTTCAAGTGTATTTGTCTTAGCTGTATTTCTCATAACTTCTTAATTTTAAGTTTCTATTGAAATACCCTTTTACCTCTTTTCTTGAGATGATATACTTTGGAAAGTATTTTCTTGCTTGAAGCTTCATAAGTCCATACTGACCATATTTCTTGTTTAGTGAAAATACTTTGTAGATCAGATAGCCTGATGTACCAAGCCCAAAGGCTAAACAAATAAAATTGTTTACCCCAGCCATATACATCACCATAACAAGAATAAGATTCCCCAAAAGTCCACCTGCAAAATAAAACAGGTACTGCGCCTTGAGGCCTTTAAATTCTACACTAGCTCCTATTCCTTTATTGATACTATACTTTTTCATAAGCGTAGTTTTAAAGGAAAAATGAACGTAGAATTGTAGCAGCTACAATTAAAAAAATACAAGCTCCAAACCAGCTTGCAGCAGTTTTACTTGTATCGGGATCACCACTAGAGAATTTGTTGTACACCTTTACCCCTCCAATAAGTCCTACTACTGCTCCAATGGCATAGATAAGTTTAGTGGCTGGATCAAAGTACGAGGTGACCATTTGGGTAGCTTCGGTGATTCCAGCGGTTCCATTTCCTTGAGCAAGCAAGGGTAAACTACTTAAGATCACAAGTAGTAGGAATAATCGTTGTTTGATTGTTTTTGTTTTCATAAGAATGACATTTAGTAAGTTATAATCATGCCCTTTGCACGATACTTTTGTAAATGTCTTTTGAAAACAGGTTAAAGAATTGATTGTGGAAGTTAGTGGATACTCATGGCGATAAGGTGTAATAAAAAAGGCGTTATAGTAAAACATACTTAACGCCTTCACAGTTTTTCTTTACACAAAATCATTAATATTAAAATCTTCACCATCTATTACTTCTTCTTTCTTTTTTGGAGATTTTTCATTTAGGGATTGATCTAATAACTTCGCTATTGTCTTAGCAGAGTCAGGTAATGCCTGTTGGAGTAGTTCCAATAACTCTGAGCCTTCTATTTTTTTAGCTGTCTTAACTGTAGTATCATTAATTAACTCTTCTTCAATAGAGTTCACAAACCTATTAAGCTCATCCATACTGACTCGCTCAGTAAATTCCTTATCTATAATAGGCTGTAAACTCTCACTTAGTTCTTTTTCTTCCTCTTCTAAATCAAGTTCAACTTCTGTTTGACTCATTAGCGATTGCTTTAGAACAACTGGTTTACTTTCTCCTATAATGCTGATGGGTACATCTTGTTTAAAGGGTAACTCTTCTGTTTTAGATTGGTTCTCTTGTTTGTTGGTTATATTTTTATCTAATAACAGAAGAGTGATAACAAGTACAAGACTGATTATTATAACTATTTCCATGGGTTAAAAAATAGGTTTATACTTCTGGTTAAACTTTTCTACAATCGTCTGTGAAAACTCCTCAAAGTGATTCTCAAGTAGATTATCTAAGTATGCATAAATAGAAACCTTATCCTCTCCTATGACTTGAACAATACGAGTGAGTTTTTCATGAAACTCTGGTCGGATGTAAACTGTTTTACCATCTCTGGCTCTGGTTGATGTTTCTTTTAAAAAAGTATCAACATAATTCTCTTTGCTCTTAGTTGTTTGTACTTGAGCTGCTTTCCTAAAGTGTTTAAATTTTCTCATTATAAAATAGGTTTGAATTTGTCATTAAAATATTGGGTAATCTCTTGGCTGTAATCTTGTAGATGTTGCTTTAAAATATTGTCTAAATAAGAATACAGTGTAGTTTTCTCTTCTTTAGCTAATTGCGTTATACGAAGTAATACTTCGTGGTACTCTGGTCGGATGTAAACCACCTTCCCAGCCCTTGTTGATGGGAAGTCATTAATCAAAAAGAGTTCTTGGTATTTAGTAATTGCTACTTCTTTCTTTGGTTTCTTCTCTTTTGTCTGTGGTACTTGTTTTTGAATTATAGGTTCTTCTTTTTCCTCTACGATAGGTTTAACTTGTTTGGTGGACTTGACCTCTATATCACCACTCATGATATTCATTAGATAGTCTTCATCGACTAACTCATTTTGATTCCCCTTTTTTGATGTGTTTTGCTCTTTCATTATATATTAGGATTAAAGATTAGTAATACGTAAAAACTCATCAGCAAACTCCGATAAATTAGTAGCCTTCATAAGGCTGGTATCCGCAGGAAGTAAACTTGATCTAAATACATATCTGCCTGTAGCTTCTGTTTCTTTTCTAAAGCGCTTGCTGTCTTTTATCCTCGCCTTCATAATAGGAAGATCCAATTGTTTAATGACTGCTTCATAGCTATTATATAGCTCCGTCTTTTCTCTTCCATCCACTTGGTTCCAAAAAAGCCATAACTCTTGTTTAATGGAGCTCTCTTTACTTTTTGGTAATTCTGCAAAAGCTTTGGTAAAACCTAAAGTGCTCTCAACAACTAATCGATCTGCGATAATTGGACTAAAGATGTAATCCATCTGATTTAAAGTTGACAGTACTCCTTTGGTGTTAGCTGTTCCTGGTAAATCAAAAAAAACTACATCAAAAGTTTGATCTAATTCTTGCATAGTAGTCTCAGCAACTTCTAAGGCATCTTCAACCTTGCACTTAATAATCGAGTAAGCTTTTCTTTTTAATGTTTGAAACTGTTTAATAGCAGCTTGTTTGTAATATTCATTTTGCATGATACTATCCTTATCACGCTCTCTCATATTAACTAAACTGTTCTGAGGAAAATCACAATCCATAACAAGAACATTATAGCCTAATCGATAATGTAACTGACTAGCTAAGAGTGTTGTTAAAGTAGATTTACCTACTCCGCCTTTTTGTGTATAAAAGCTAATTTTTAAAGGTTGTTTTACTGTTTCCATATTGTACATTTTTTAAGGGTTACATATTACATTATGGATAGTTGTAAGTTTTAGATCGTTTAAAACATAGCGTTTTGTTTTAACTAAGTAATACTTGATTCACTGTTTTGTTACAGTAGTATTTTAAACCTTGTTTTAAATAAGCAATATTTATCAATTAACTTAGCTTATTCAAAATGATACCTCTTACTTTACAAAAACAATGTTTACTTTAAGCTTTAGCTTCTTCATTTTTTTACAACCTTGTAAACAGGTTCTTTTAAAAAACATAAACTGTAAAAACTGTTTTATCGTTTTCAAACTTTACGCTTTTATTTTTTTTCTGAAAAATCATTTTAAAAAAGCTTTAAAGCGCTATTTAAAAGACAATTACAAAACTTACTTTACTATCTTACAGCAAAGAAAGTATATATACAGTTTGAAAACTTTAAATGGCTTTTTAAGGTTGCACTTGGCACTTTAGTGTCAAATAGTGAGTGATTTCTTAATATGAAACCATTTTAGATTTTACTTTGTAAAATTGGTAAATTTAGTTACCGAAAAGGTAACAGCAAGTTATGTTTTGAGGCACTCGAAATTGAGATTCTTGCTTTCAAAACGACTTGCTCTTGCAGAGGGCTGAAAACTACTCCGAAGTCGCTATGTTTGTCAAATGTTGATGATAAAAGACGTAAGTAATTATATGGTTATATACATTTGAAATAAATATTAAATAATCAATGACTTATAAAATAGAAAATAACTGAAATTATTGAAAGTAAATAAAAACTTTTTGTTTGAATAAATGTACACCTAAAAAGTTGGAAAGTGACAATCTTGACAGAAAATATTGTTCATAAGGCCTTTAACCAATCTGCGGTAACTTCTGTTTTAGCAAATTATTTAATTAGGAATTTTTCTGATTGTGAATATCATTCCACATATGAAGCGGGCATTCCAACTAGACAAAAAGAAATGTTCCAAAAAAATGCCCTGTGGACAGTCAAAAAATTGCAAAGACCCTAAGAGCTGTACAGCTTCAACCTATCCATATTCTGAAAATACAAACTTTGGAAGATCGTTCTCTTGTCAGAACACGTAACATGTTGGTGAAAGACTTGGTTAGACTGGAGTGCAGAGTTAGGGCTTTTCTCCACTTTTATGGGATAGACATACCAATACAGTTCAAGAGTCCCTATATACACTGGCCTAAACGCTTTATAAAATGATTAAGGGAAGATATTCAGTTAAGTTCTCCTTATGGGAAAGATGCGTTGGGATTCCTAATATCAGAAGTAGAAAGCATGTTTAAACTATTACTCGAAGTAAATAGGGAAATTAGGGATTTATCTGAAGAAGAAAGGTACAAAAAAGAGTTTGACCTATTGGTAAGTGTTCCTGAAATTAGGAGGATAAATGCCATTACTCTTTTGACCCAAATTGAAAATATAGAACGTTTTAAAAATACAGATTCTCTTGCATCCTATATCGGATTAATACCCAATTCTTATTCAAGTGGTGAGAAAGAGCAAATGGGAGAAATCACCTTCAGAGGGCAAAAGATATTGAAAAGAATACTGGTGGAGTGTGCTTGGATGACTATCAGGTTTGACCCTACATTATCTATTTCTTTGAATTACAGACGAATGCAACCTAATAAAGCCATTGTACGCATTACGCGTAAATTATTGAATAAAATTTATTATGTTTTGAAAAATGAAAAATTATATACTTGTGGTATTAAAAATTAAGAGCTATAAGAACAAAAAAAAAATTGAGGTGACCGCTTAATGATCGACTGCAATCAAATTACTATTCGAAGTTTGCAGCCCTCATTCTATAAAAACTGAAAAAGCGAAATGTAGCATATAATGTCTACTGATAGAAGGTTGTTTTTATAGTAACTATTTTAAGAGAAGAAGGTTTTTTTAGCCATTGCGCAATACCTGTAATAGATAAAAAAAGAGGATGATTAATCATCCCCTAAAAAAACATTACAGTGTAACGCAGGGAGCTTATTGTTGACAAGTTGTTCCTCAGCAGAGCCTGTTTCCTCTTCAACTCCTTAATAAAAAGGAAGTTATTTCATGATTAAAATAAAAATAATACTTGAATTATTTGGAAGACAATATAGAAGTCGCTAGTTTTTTGTTGAAATAATAAGTTGACTCAAAAAATTAAAGATAGAAAAATTCATCATCTTATATTTTTAATTACCTCTTCAATTATAATAAATAATTTATCTCAATACATAAGCTAAAAAAATGATTGAAAATTTTAAAAAACCAGTTTACTCTAATAAAAACATTGATTTTAGGTAAAAATATGATGATTTGTTTTTTTTAAAATAAATAATTTTATAATACCGTTTAATTTTAATTTATAAAAATGCTACTTTTGATGTATATATTTCATTAACAATGTTTTTGTTTCGATAAAAATCCATTAATAAAAGTTAAAAAACAAACATTATCTCGTTTTTTAATACAAAAAAACAAATTAAAAAATAAATAAGTAGATAAATACTAAATATTTTCATTTCATTATGCATTATCAATTATTAAAAGATCTTATTGACTTGGTTTGTGAGTATAATAAAAAAGAACTTCATAGTAAAAAAGATTCTATCAGTTTAGATCAATTTCTGGATTGGTTGTATCTAAATAAGAACAAAAATGTTCCTTTAGCTATTAACTATGATAATTTGAATTGGGAAGGTAAACAATATGGAAGGACGCCAGAAAGTGTTATCAACACTTTAATTGTTCATTTAGGTAAGTATGCTAAATTTCACTCCAAAGCTATTCTAGATAATATTGATTTTTCTTCTCAAGAAGATTTTATTTATCTAATAACATTAAAGTCTTTTGGTGAAATGAGTAAAATTGATTTAATAAAAAAAAATATTCAAGATAAACCCGCTGGAAATAAAATTATAGATCGATTAATAAAAAAAGGCTTTATAGAACAAACTGATTCTAAAATTGATAAACGAAGTAAAATTGTATCAATTACCGCAAAAGGATTAGAAGTACTCAATAAAAAAATGCCTATTATTAAAGATGTAACTAATTTAGTTACCGGTGATTTAACAGAAAATGAAAAGTATAATCTTATTATGCTATTACAAAAATTAGATCGATTTCATAATCCAATCTACAACAACGAAGAGTTTTAGTATAGAGCAAAAAAGTATTAAGAGTGATGTTTTTTTTAGGATTAATCTTAAAGTGATCTTATGATTAGCTATAAATATATTCTGAATATTTTAAATACTGTTTCCTAATATTTCTGCAAAATATATCTGTCATAAGAAATGATTTTTCCACCAAAGTTTCTACTTTAATGTTAATTTTTTCAGAGTAATTTTACAATTAATTTAGATTTCATATAATTCACATATAGGAAACTTTGAAGAAATAGTACAAACTAATTTTATTTAATATCTTTTTGTTTTGATTTCTTCAAGAGTAGTATCAAAACTAGTAATTAAATGTTATATTAAAATACTTATAACACAGTTAAAAAGCGATAGTTCCACCTAAGAAATAGATAATTTTGCGCATTTCGTTTAGCAAGATAAATGCGCCTATTATTTCTTTATCACTAAATATTGTTCTAAGTTTCTGTGAACTAAAATCTGTATATAAGGATTAATAAACAATCAAACCAATGATATTTCGACATAAGTTAATTTCTAAATTTCTATATCAAATAGATTGTTGTAATTGCTCGTCACTAGTTATTACATGGTTCAAGGCAAACTTTGACAATCTTTCAAAGTACAGAGAATGTGTTTTTTACATTTCCTCCACCTTTATAAGCACTTGTTTCCCTTCACTTGAAGATGTAATATGATTTCGGTATAAGTGTCCCGTTGATAAGTCAATAAATGACTTGTTTTTTTGTAATTCAGTCAAGCCAGATTACAATGCATCTGCAATATACAAATTCAGAAAAAATACCAAATACTGTTTTTTGAATTAATAATTGAATGTTAATTAAAACCTCTTTTCAGATTGGTAAATATAGAAGTATCGTTAATTCTACATTATCTTTGTGGAGCCTCTATAACACTTCTTTACCTTATAAAAGTAAAAAATATCTCCTATTCTATATTTGTTCAAAATTTAAACATTTACAGTATAGATCTATACATGATTAGAAACTGAATTACACCTGAATAAAGGCAAAAAGTAGGGACAAAAAATAAGATCTTTTTTTAAGTATCATTCCTTTACAAATAAAATTTCTAATTTATTCTATCTCAAAATCATAGGAATTTTATAAAAACTAGACATTTTAACACTTATAATTCATTAAGTTGAAAAAAAAATTCCACTATTTGTTATCTTCTATTTATAGGAATATTTAAAAGTGTGAAAATACATAAAAATAATTTATAAAGTGTAGTTTTATACAAAAAAACAGATTTATTTTATTGCAACTATAATAAGGTAATTATTGCTTGTTTTTAAGAATTTACCTAAGTATCATAGTTTAACCCTAAATAAAAAAATATAATTTTATATTAATTTTCATTTAATACTATAATAATATTGCTTTCTAACAAAAAGTGTTTATATTTGATTTAACTTAAAATTATACTTATTAGTTGAATTTTATAAAAAACATTTAATTATGAAAAGAAAATTATTAAATCTAGCCTTCCTATTTATTACAGGGGGTACTTATGCACAATTAGGTATTGGCGTAACAAAACCTAATTCTTCTAGCCAATTAGAAGTTTATGCTACAGATAAAGGTGTATTACTACCTCGTGTAGCATTAACATCTGTGACTGATCAAAAAACAATTAAAAATGGCAATGTAAATAGCCTTTTAGTCTTTAATATTAATACTACTAATGACTTAATACCTGGTTATTATTATTGGTTTGATGATAGATGGATTAGGATCTTGAACTCTAAAGATATAGATAGGTTATACGAAGGTTTAAAATATGAATTCAACTTTGTTGTTGAAGGTGACTTCTTAAATATTTTTGATAAAAGTGGAAATATTATATCAAGTATCAAAATTCAGGATTTAAACATAATTACAAGGATTGTAAATAATCAAAATGGAACGTATACCTATACTAATGAATCTGGTATTACATCTATTATAGATGTACCTGCAAGTGTGATTAGTCAGTTTCAAGATATTATAGACAATACATCTGTTCAACAAATATTAAATGAATATTTAGTAACTAATGGAGGAAATGTAAGTTATGATGGAACTAACCTTACC
>NZ_JBQZGD010000018.1:0-64349 GCF_052691955.1 Myroides sp. TSA_177.3 | reverse complement strand
GAGGCGATGAGAGGTAAGGCGGTGAGAAGTAAGGCGGTGAGAAGTAAGGCGGTGAGAAGTAAGGCGTTGAGAGGAAACGGACGTATGGGCCAATGGCAATTGGCCTTATCGCAGGATACATATCGTATCGCAGTAAAATATGGTGACAATGAAAGCATCGTAAGGACCAATGGCAATTGGCCTTCTTACATGATGCATATCGTATCGCAGTAAAATTTGGTGACAGAGAATACACCGTAAGGGCCAATGGCAATTGGCCTTATAACATGATACATATTGTATCACTGAATGCACCACAAAAAAGCAAAGAAGCGAAGAAACAAAAAAGCATTCCTCAAAACGCTTTATCTTCTATTTATTTCTTACAATTTAGCTCTAGAAACACATTATTATCAAATGTGTTTTTTTTATTTAATTTCATTGCATTATTCGTAATATTTGATTTTTACTCAGAATTATTTTGTTTACAAATATTTAACTACCGAATAATATTCATTAAATGATAAAAATTTCCGTATATTATTCTTTTGTATTATCTTTGCACTGTAAAACTAGAAAACGATGGAATATAAGTTAGATGAAATTGATTTGAAGATCTTGCGTATGATGCAAGACAATGCTAGAATCAATAATTCTGAATTAGCTCGTGAGCTTGGAATGGCTCCTTCAGCTGTATTAGAACGCGTGAAGAAACTGGAGCACAAAGACGCTATTGTAGCGTATCATGCAAGAGTTAATCCGAATGCGATTAATCAGAAGATGCTTTCTTTTATCTTTATTAAGGTAGATGAAATTATCGGAGATGAGAATACAGGTAGAGCACTAGCTGAAATTCCAGAAGTACTAGAAGTACATGATATAGCAGGTGATGACGGTTATATTGTAAAAGTAAGAACATCTGATTCGATTGCTCTTGTAAATTTAATGCGTAATTCTTTGTCTAAGATTGACGGAATTATTTCAACAAGAACAATCATCGTGTTACAAACAGTAAAAGAAGATAATAAATTAATAATTCCAGACACATTAGAATAGTTATGAAAGCAGTAGCTACAAATCAAACGAATAATAAAGTAGTATTAGGTGCCTATTTAGTAGTGTACTTTGTATGGGGATCTACTTTCTTTTTTATTCATAAAGCATTGAGTGATTTCACACCCTTTGTTTTAGGATCTTTGCGCTTTTTTGCTGCCAGCATGATTTTGTTGACCTATTGTAAAATGCGCGGATATAAGATCTTTAATAAGCAGGTCGTAAAGCAAGCGTGCATTACTGGATTTTTGTTGCTTTTCATTGATATGGGAGCCTTAATTTGGGCAGAGCAACACGTATCAAGCGGTATTGCAGCTATTATGGCCGCAGCAGCAGCCTTATGGTTCATCATTTTAGATAAGCCACAATGGAAACACAACTTCTCAAGCTTACCTATTATATTAGGTTTGATTCTGGGATTCGTTGGTGTAATCATGTTATTTGCTGAGCAAATTACGATTGCAGGAGATGAAAGTCAACGTTTATTGAATATCTTCTGTATGGTATTGTTGATCTTAGGATCAATTGCTTGGACAGTAGGATCGTTGTATTCTAAATATTCAAAAGCGAAAAACGAGAATAAGGGCGAGGATTTACACGTGATGGTTAAAACATCATGGCAAATGATCACTGCAGGTGTTCTATTTACGGTTGTTGCTTTATTGAATGGTGAATATGCTCAATTTGATGTATATGAGATTTCAGCTTCAGGATGGTTCTCTTTGGTGTATTTAATCACTTTCGGATCAATCCTAGCCTTTGGATCTTACATTTGGTTGATTCAAAATAGACCTGTAACAGAAGTGAGTACATATGCTTATGTAAACCCTGTAGTTGCAGTAGCTTTAAGTTACTTCTTTACAGATGATATTATTACAAGCCTTCAAATTGGAGGATTGGTAGTTGTATTGTTAAGTGTTGGTTTAATGAACTGGGATCTTTATAAAGGGAGTAAAATCTTTAAAAAAGTATTTTCCAAAAAACGTTCATTAGATGCGCGTGACGAAGAACAACTAAATATGAGTAATTAATTCTTTTTTCATTATTATAAAATTGATTGAAGCTAACGGAGTAATTCGTTAGCTTTTTCTTTATCTAATACTTTCAAGTAGAGTTATTTGATTTGAAAATTTGTAGAAAATTATTTTTTACAATTAAAAAATGTTGTACTTTTGCACAGCTTTTAGATCAGCGCTGTTTCACTAAAAGTCAAAGAGTTATAAATGTAAAACCACTTCTGTTCTTTATCGCTGAATAACGAAACTAGATAACACAGGATACAAATTTATTATCAGCACATGTCTGAAAACATTAAAACACAGGAAGAATTTTTAAATGATTTTAACTGGGATAACTATGAAAATGGTATCGATGCAGTTGATGCAGCTCAATTAAAAGAATTTGAAAGCTTAGTAGACAAAACTTTTATTTCTACAGACGACGAGGAAGTAGTTGAGGGAGTTGTAGTGAGAATTACTGACAGAGACGCTATTGTAGATATCAATGCTAAGTCTGAAGGTGTTATTTCATTAAACGAATTCCGTTACAATCCAAACTTAAAAGTAGGTGATAAAGTTGAAGTATTAATCGACGTTAGAGAAGATAAATACGGACAATTAGTATTATCTCACAGAAAAGCTCGTACAATCAAAGCTTGGGATAGAGTTATTGCTGCTCATGAGTCAGGAGAAATCGTTAATGGTTTCGTGAAATGCAGAACTAAAGGTGGTATGATCGTTGACGTATTCGGAATCGAAGCATTCTTACCAGGTTCTCAAATCGATGTTAAGCCTATCCGTGATTACGATCAATACGTAAACAAAACAATGGAATTCAAAGTAGTTAAAATTAACCACGAATTCAAAAACGTTGTTGTATCTCACAAAGCGCTTATCGAAGCAGATATCGAAGTACAGAAAAAAGAAATTATCGGTCAATTACAAAAAGGTCAAGTGTTAGAAGGTGTTGTTAAAAACATTACTTCTTACGGAGTATTCATTGACTTAGGAGGTGTTGACGGATTAATCCATATTACAGATTTATCTTGGTCAAGAATCAACCACCCAAGCGAGGTGTTAGAGTTAGATCAAAAATTAAATGTTGTAATTTTAGATTTCGACGACGAGAAAACAAGAATCCAATTAGGTTTAAAACAACTTTACGCTCACCCTTGGGATGCTTTAGATGCTAACTTAAACGTTGGTGACAAAGTAAAAGGAAAAGTAGTTGTTTTAGCTGATTACGGTGCTTTCATCGAAGTTGCTGAAGGTGTTGAAGGTTTAATCCACGTTTCTGAAATGTCTTGGTCTACTCACTTAAGATCAGCTCAAGATTTCGTAAAAGTTGGAGACGAAGTAGAGGCAGTTATCTTAACTCTTGATAGAGAAGAAAGAAAAATGTCTTTAGGTATTAAACAATTATCACAAGATCCTTGGACTGATATCACTGCTAAATATCCTGTAGGATCTAAGCATTCTGGTATCGTTCGTAACTTTACTAACTTTGGTGTATTCGTAGAATTAGAAGAAGGAATTGATGGATTAATTTACATCTCTGACTTATCTTGGACTAAGAAAATCAAACACCCATCTGAGTTTGTAAACGTAGGTGATAAATTAGATGTTGTTGTATTGGAGTTAGACGTTGAAGGACGTAAATTATCTTTAGGACACAAACAAACAACAGCTAACCCATGGGATAAATACGAAGATGCTTATGCAGTAGGTACTATCCACAATGGTGAAATCTCTGAATTAGTTGACAAAGGTGCTACAGTAGTTTTCGAAGAAGACGTAGTAGCTTTCATTCCAACTCGTCACTTAGAAAAAGAAGACGGGAAGAAATTGAAAAAAGGTGATGCTGCTGAGTTCAAAATCATCGAGTTCAACAAAGAATTCAAAAGAGTTGTAGCTTCTCATACTTCTATCTTCCGTGAAGAAGAAGAGAAAAATGTGAAAACAGCTGAAACTTCTGTAAACACTGCAGAAAAAACAACTTTAGGAGATATCGACGCTCTTGCTGAGTTGAAAGAAAGAATGGAAAAAGGAAACTAATCCTTTCAATCTATACAATCTTAGAAGCCCTGACACAAAGTGTCGGGGCTTTTTTTATTTAGTTATATAGGGAAAGTGCCTATTCTTTTGCGAATGGAAGTTATCTTTGGCATACAATACAATTTTAAATATACGAGTCATGATTGAATTAAAGCCTTTGTCTAAAGGAGAGGTAACTCCTTTTTATACCTGGATCAATGATGAAGAGGCTATCAGATATTCCTTGAGTCTCTTTCAACGTTTAATTTCCAAAGAGCAAATTGACGCTTGGTATGAAAGCTTGTTTATGGAACAAAACACATATAATATAGGCGTGTTTTTAAAGACAACAGGGCAGTTAATTGGTTATGCGGGAATAAGTGGTATCTCAAAGCTCAATCGCAGCGGAGAATACTTTATTTTTATTGGAGATAAGACACAATGGGGAAAAGGTATAGGAACACGAGTAACGGAAGAAGTTGTGATGTATGGATTTGAAGTGTTGCAATTAAATCGTATTATGCTTACTGTTTCCGAACTCAATTACGGAGGTGTTAAAGCATATGAAAGAGCAGGATTTAAGGTAGAAGGCGTATTGCGAGAAGCGTGTTACCGTGAAGGAGCTTACCACGATAAGATTGTAATGTCGGTGCTACGATCAGAATATAATAAAAAACAATAGGTTGTATCTGATGAAAACAACGGGATAAAAGTATTAGGAAAACAGATAAAACCTTTTGTTTTGGATTGCTTAGGTTTTAAAAATGGCATCTATTTTTTATGTTATTAAATGAATTAAAATTATATTTGAATAAAGTTATTTTAACTTTATTTAATAAAATTCAAAGTAAATAGGAACCGTTGATTTTCTTTATTTACTTGAAATTATGGTATTCTTATGGGAAGATATACGGATAGAAGTCGTATTTGGGAGTTAGCTCAAACTTTTGGTTTGTTTTTGCTGCTCATCGTTGTTTCTTGGTTGACTTATGGTGTACTTGCACCTTTAATTATTTTTTTTGCTGCCTCTCGTGTTGCTTATAAATCTTGGGCAACTAAAGCGCTAATCGTTTTGGCAATTCATTGTGTTGTAATGAGTGTTATTGTCTATTTGAATGGATCACTTGAAAATAATTTATATGTTATACCTTTTTTATGCGCAGGAAGTGCCTATGTTTTTGTAGTCTTTATGTCTTTTCATATTAGAGAGTATTTAGAGCGATTAGATCTGAAAAAATACATGAAGTTGGAAATAGAGGTTTCTTATAGTTATCGAGTAATAAAAGATAATTTATTAAAATTAGAGGAAAAAGAGGTGGATGATAAAGCTGTTTTCTTAGCTATGATAGAAGGATATAGGGTGAAAATAATGGATAAGAATATGGCTGCTAACTTACAAGAAATGGAATATTTGACCCATTTAATTGTTGAAAAGGATACGGAAAGAAGCGCTCTTTTTTATTTGAAGCATACCTCTGCATTAGATAGTATTTTGAAACAGTATATCGAATTACAAGATTTACCCATAATTGATCCAGGAGTTGAACAATTAAAAGCAAAACTTTACCAAGTGATTGGACTCGCTAGAGATGCTTTTGAGAATGAATTGGTAGCTATGTTTGATGTAGAAATTATGTCTAGCGCTAGTGAAGCTGATTTTTATAAAAGTTATGTACAATCTAAAGGGTTAATATAATGGGGTGGTTAACGGAAAAACCAGTGATTTGGGAATTAAAAAAAGGATGGGTTCCTTTGATCTGTTTGATATTTCCTATTTTACTTGTATTTGGTATCTGGTACATGGGGAAAAAAGCAAAAATGGAGAAGATGATGAAAGGACTAATAGGAGTAGGTATTCTATTCGCTTTGATTGTTTGTAATCTAATTTTTGTTATTATCGCAAAAAGTAATAACCAACTCATCGAATCTTTTTTTATTTCGGTTAGTGTATTAGTCATTGGAAGTTCACTTTTTTATTCGGTTATTTTACTCGCTGCAAATACAAAGGAATATTTACAACGCATGCATTTACAGGAGTTTATGGTTTTGGACTGGGAAGAGTACAACTATCTATCTCTAGTGAATAACAAACAAATACGCGAAGTGAAAACGCTTTCAAGTTTTATTGAAGAGTTAAAGCGTTGGGATGAAATGATTGTGGATGAAGCAGTTTCCGATCAAATTGTGGATTTAATCACATTGATGAGTAAAGTGAATAGTATAAAAGAAGGACAAACAGCTTTGTTTATTGAACGCCATGTTTTTTCTTTAACTAGTTTATTGAAACAATTTCACCAAGTGGAATTGAGTAAATTAACGGGGTCTGCAATTACTCGAATAAAACAAAAACTGAGACATACCTTAGATATTGCTCTTAAAGCGATTCGTCAAGAAATTTTAGATGAGATGAAACAACAAAATAGAATGGCTGAAGTAGAAGCGGATTTGTATATCGAATCGCTGAGAAATGAGGGATTACTTTAGATATAAAATAGATAAACACAGAAAAAAAATATGGAAAAAGATATTCAACAAATGCGAGCTGAAAATACAAAGCCAGATATTAATGTAGATTTTACTCCAGAGGAATTAACGAAAATCGATAACTATAAAAAGAGTATTGATTTAACGAATACGACCCAAGTGATTCAATATGGATCAAGTAGTCAATTAAAAGCAAGTTCTTTCGCGACTGAGATTTTAAAACAAGTACAAACGAGGGATTTGGGAGAAACGTCAGGAATATTAGTTTCCTTGCGCGAAGAGGTAAAATCGTTTGAAGGAATTGCAAATAAGAAAAGTTTTTTTCCTTTTTTAGATACCTTAAAGAAAAAAATAGCGCGTTTACAAGCGCAATACAGCAAGGTTGAAACGAATATTAATGGAATAGAACTACAATTGGAGCGTCATTATAAGTTAATGATGAAAGATGTAGCTATGTTTGATAAACTCTTTGATGAGAATAAAAATTACTTCAAGGAGCTGTCTTTATATATTGCTGCAGGAGATGAGAAATTACAAGAACTAAATACAATCGAATTGCCAAGAGCTAAGGCTGAAGTTGAGCAAGAACAAGATCCTGCGAAAATTCAGGCGTATAAAGATTTGGAACAACAAGTGATTCGCTTCGATCGAAAAGTACACGATTTGAAATTGACGCGTATGATTATCCTCCAATCTTCTCCACAGATTCGAATGGTGCAAAATAATAGTTTAATGTTGATGGAAAAACTGCAATCGAGTATTGTTAATACTATTCCTTTGTGGAAAAATCAGATGATTTTGACCTTGGGAATTGCGCGATCACAACAAGCATTAAGCGCTCAACAAGCAATAACTGATGCAACAAATGAATTGTTGACTAGAAATAGCGAAATGTTGAAAGATTCAACGGTTAAAATTGCAAAAGAAACGGAGCGAGGAATTGTAGATATTGAAACAATTCGCAAAGTAAATGCGGATATTATTAGTACGATAGATGAAATTGTTCGCATTCAAGAAGAAGGAAAAGGAAAACGAAGAGCGGTTGAAATCGAATTAATTGAACAAGAAAGTGAATTAAAGAAACACTTGATAGGAAACGCTACAGCAACTAGCAAGTAAAAAAATGAAATAAAAAAAGGAGATTCATCTGAATCTCCTTTTTTGTATGTGTGCTATATTATTTAGCTGCATTAGTAGCTGTTAGCTCAGCAATCTTAACGATTACTTCTGTAGCTTTTACCATGCTTTCTACAGGTACATATTCATACTTCCCGTGGAAGTTATGTCCACCTGCAAAAATATTAGGACATGGTAATCCCATATAAGATAATTGAGATCCATCAGTTCCACCGCGAATTGCTTTGATAAGAGGCTTAATACCTAAATCTTTCATCGCTTGTTCTGCTGTATCAACAATATGCATTACAGGTTCTACTTTTTGTTTCATATTGAAATACTGATCTCCGATTTCACAAGAAACAATAGGTCCACCAAATTTTTTGTTGTGTTTTTTGTTGAATTTCTTCGCTAACTTGTCAATAAATACTTTTCTCTGCTCGTATTTTTTCAAGTTATGATCGCGGATAATCAACTCAACTACTGATTCTTCGATACTTCCACTTACTGTGTGTACGTGGAAAAATCCTTCATATCCAGTTGTTTTTTGAGGCACTTCATCTTTTGGTAATTTATTGATGAATTTGTTTGCTAAAAGAATAGAGTTAATCATTTTTCCTTTTGCATATCCAGGGTGAACACTTTTTCCAGAGAACGTCAATTTCGCATATCCTGCGTTGAAGTTTTCGTATTCTAATTCTCCAATTTGACTTCCATCCATTGTGTAAGCCCATTCAGCACCAAATTTCTTTACATCAAATAAGTGTGCTCCACGTCCGATTTCTTCATCTGGTGTAAAGCCAATTCGAATTTTTCCGTGTTTGATTTCTGGATGTTGTACCAAATACTCCATCGCTGAAACAATTTCTGTAATTCCAGCTTTGTCGTCTGCTCCTAGTAAAGTAGTTCCGTCAGTAGTGATTAACGTTTGACCTTTATATTGTAATAGATCTTTAAAGTATGAAGGTGATAAAACAATGTTTAGTTCTTTGTTTAAAACGATATCCCCACCATCGTAGTTAGTTACAATTTGCGGTTTTACATTTGCACCAGAAAAATCAGGTGAAGTGTCAAAGTGCGCAATAAAACCAATAGTAGGTACTTCGTGCTCTACATTGCTTGGCAAAGTAGCCATCACATATGCGTTTTCATCTATTGTTACGTCTTCTAGACCAATTTGTTTTAGTTCTTCAACTAATTTGTTTGCTAAATCCCATTGCTTTTCAGTACTTGGGCAGGTTTGAGAAGAAGGATCAGACTCAGTATCAACAGTTACATAACTGATGAAACGATCAATAATATGTTGCATAGTATTAAATTTTATATCTAACAAAAGTATGAATTTATTAAATGATAGCCTTATAATGTCTCAGCTTTTTCTCTTGAACAAGAAGAAAGGAAGCTGAAAAATATTAGAATATCATTAGTATGCCTTTTTTTGAAAGCTTGCAATTATTTGGAAGGAAGTATTGTTGTATCTTTGATTTTTATTTAAAATATCGCCGCAAATGAAATATTTACTTTGTTTATTTACTTTGTTGATTGTGAATCTAGTGGGAGCTGTAAATCCGATAAAGGAATATGTAGATGATCCCGTAAATTCAAATTTTAAATATGAAGAGGTTCGCATTAAAACCCCTGATGGGTACGCGTTAAATACGTGGATCTTATATGCGAAGGAAGAGAAAAAACTAAATCGAACGTTGGTTTTAGCTTATGGTGATACGGGAAATATGTCCTATTGGTTGAGACAAGTCATAGAAGTAGTCAACCAAGGTTATCATGTAGTACTGTTTGACTATCGTGGATTTGGCGAAAGTGATGCCTTTCCTTTAGAGGAAGATCAGTTGTACTACGACGAATTTGCAACGGATTTACAAGCAGTTGTTGCTTATACAAAAAATAAGTTTCAAACCAAAATCGGCGTTTGGGCTTTGTCTACAGGAACTCTTGCCGCTGTACTTGCCTATGATGTTGAACCCTATGATTATTTGATAGCAGATGGATTTATGGTAAGCCCCAAAGCGATTGTTGCCAAATTAGATGGATTTTTAGAGAAAGAAATAAAATTACCTGAACAAGCGCGAGATTATGATAAAGCACTTACGCGTTTATCAATTCCTGTGTTGTTTTTTGCGGGAGATCGCGATGGCTTGACAACCGTACACGAGAGCAATCGTGTGAAACCTTTGAATGTTAAAAGTCAGGTGGTTATTTTTAAAGGAGGGCATTTACAAGGCTTTCAAGCCATGACAAACACGTATCACGGACAGGGATACATCGAAGCAATTAATTCTTTTTACGATAAAACTTTTGAAAAGTAATATAATAATGGAACACAGACATTTTCTCCTGTATAAGCCTCATGGATATATCAGCCAATTTATTTACGAGAAAAAGAGAACAAAAAAGAAACTAGGAGAATTATTTGACTTCCCAGAGGGCACTATGGCTATTGGACGTTTAGATGAAAATTCAGAAGGGTTGCTGTTGCTGACCACGGATGGAATGACAAGTGAGCGTGTGCGTGGTGAAAAATATGAAAAAGAATACTATGCTCAAGTTGATGGACAAATAACGGATGAAGCAATTGATCTATTGCGAAAAGGAGTGGAAATTGGTGTCAAAGGGGAAAAGTATGTTACAAAAGAGTGCGAAGTTGAAGGCCTGTCAGCAGTGCCTAATTGGATTGGTGTAGGACGAAGAATACGCGATGAAAGACATGGGCCAACAAGTTGGATACGCATTGTACTAACAGAAGGAAAGTTTAGGCAAGTCCGAAAAATGACAGCGAGTGTTGGATTCCCTACTTTGCGATTAGTTCGCGTTCGAATTGGAGATATTACATTAGAAGGATTACAAGTAGGGGAAGTAAAAGAAGTTTCAAGAGTATAAATACAAGTTGTATGAGTAGTAAAGCAAATGAGAATTACCAATTTCAGAAAATAATAGCAATTGTAGGGGTACTCTTGTTTATTATCAAGCTAGTTGCCTGGTATATGACTCGATCTGTAGCGATTTTTACAGATGCTTTGGAAAGTGTAGTGAATGTGATTAGCGGCTTTATCGGTTTATATAGCTTATATCTTTCGGCACAACCTCGAGATCGAAATCACCCTTATGGACATGGGAAAGTGGAATTTATTTCTGCAACAATTGAGGGAGGGCTGATTATTATGGCAGGTATTGCTATTATTTTTGAAGCTGTACGCAATTTAATTAATCCTCAGCCTATTGGACAATTGGATTACGGAATTTATTTAGTTGCCATTACTGCAATTGTGAATTTTATTTTAGGTTGGTATGCTATTAAAAAAGGAAAAACAAATAAATCGTTAGCTTTAGTTGCTAGTGGAAAACATTTGCAATCTGATACCTATTCCACCTTAGGAATTATTATCGGTTTATTGTTGCTGTATTTTACTAATTTACACTGGCTGGATGGGGCGGTTGCTCTAGTTTTTGCCTTTATTATTATTGTAACAGGATATAAAATTGTTCGTGGTGCTGTTTCAGGTATTATGGATGAAACAGATGAGGCTTTACTAGAAGAGGTTGTAGCATATCTAGAACACAATAGAAAAGAAAATTGGATTGATTTGCACAATATGCGTATCATTAAATATGGAAGTGTTTTGCATTTCGATTGCCATATGACTGTCCCTTGGTATTTTACAATTGTCGAAGGACACAAGGAAGTAGAATTGTTAGAAAAGGAGATAAGTGAACACTTTGGTGATGATTTAGAACTCTTTGTGCACATGGATGATTGCAAGACATTTTCGTGTAGTATATGCAGCAAACAAGATTGCCCATTTAGAAAAGAACCTTTTGTCAAACAAATTAAGTGGACAATAGAAAACGTTTCAAAAAATAAACGACATACTTGTACTACAGAGCAAGAGTAAAGCGCTTTGTGTCTCTATCAAATTGCAGGATGTCATCTTCAAAAAAATGATCAAAAACACCATTGGAAGTTAAGTTTTCAATGGTGTTTTGCGTATAACCATGAGCTTGAAGTACAATCGCTTCGTCAGCAAATTGAAGCGCTAGTTCAATATCGTGACTAGAGAAGAGAATGGTTTTATTTTCTTGTCTTGTGAGTTGTTGTAATAATTGGTATAGCTTCACTTTGTGATTCAAGTCCAAATGACTCGCAGGTTCATCTAAGATAATCAAAGGTGTATTTTGAGCCAATGCTCGTGCAATGAAAACACGTTGTAATTGTCCATCGCTTAAATTCAGTAAAGGTTGCTGAATGAAAGCAGATATAGCAGTAAGGTCAATTGCTTTTTCAATCCAATAAGTATCTTCTTTAGTAGGAGTAGATTTCCAGTCGATATAGGGAATTCTACTAATTTGCAAGACTTCTAATACACTTAAATTAGAATGGGGAATAGGATCGGTTAAAACAACGCTGATTTCTTTGGCGCGTTCAGCTGCAGAATACGAAGTAAAATCTCGCCCATTTAACGTAATCATGCCTTGTAAAGGTTGGAGATGCCCTGTTAAAGTTCGAATCAAGGTTGATTTGCCAATACCATTGATGCCGAGCAAAGTAGTTAAAGTTTGAGGCTTTAGCTGAAGATTGAGCTCTTTTTGAATGGGAGGTGTTGGCTTTTTTCCTTGGGAGTATCCAATCGTTAAGTCCTTCGTTTGTAGCATGATATTCTTATTTTAAGGCGAGGTACAAACTTACTACAAACTTTTTTATCGCTAGTGAATTACAAGGTAAAAAGTAAGACTTTCATCGGTAGATTCGTTTGATTATAATATAGAGTACAGTAAATAAGTTTTATATTTGTTGCGTAATAAATTTAGATTGTCGAAATAATGAAACCGAACACACAACAACTAACGGAGTTAACTACACAAGTAAGAAGAGATATTCTTAGAATGGTACATGCGGTGAATTCTGGGCATCCAGGAGGTTCATTAGGGTGTGCTGAATACCTAGTGTCTTTGTATCAAGCGATCATGGACCGCAAGGAAACATTCACAATGGATGGAGAAGGCGAAGATCTTTTCTTCTTATCGAATGGACATATTTCTCCAGTATTTTATAGTGTATTAGCACGTAGTGGATATTTCCCTGTGGCAGAATTAGCTACGTTTAGAAAGTTAAATACTAGATTGCAAGGGCATCCTTGTACACATGATAAACTACCAGGTGTACGTATGGCTTCAGGATCTTTAGGACAAGGATTGTCTGTGGGAATTGGAGCAGCTCAAGCAAAAAAATTAAATAAAGACGAGCATTTAGTTTATGTACTCTTAGGAGATGGTGAACTTCAAGAAGGTCAAAATTGGGAAGCGATGATGTATGCTTCTGCTAATAAAATCGATAACTTAATTGCAACAGTTGATTTAAACGGCAAACAAATCGATGGACCAACAGAAGATGTATTGAATTTAGGTTCTATGAAAGCTAAGTTTGAGGCATTTGATTGGACTGTAATCGAAATCAAAGAAGGGAATTCAATTGATGCTATTCTAAAAGGATACGAACAAGCAAAAGCTTTGACTAAACAAGGTAAACCAGTTTGTGTGTTGTTGTATACAGAAATGGGGAATGGTGTTGATTTTATGATGGGAACACATGCTTGGCATGGAAAAGCACCTAACGATGCACAGTTAGAAGAAGCTTTAAAACAAAATCCAGAAACTTCATTTGGAGATTATTAATCTAGTTGACTTTAGAATTATCATGAAAAAATATACGAATACAGGAAGTAAAGATACGCGTTCAGGTTTTGGAGCTGGACTTACAGAATTAGGACAAAAAAACGAAAACGTAGTTGCCTTATGTGCAGATTTGATCGGATCGTTGAAAATGGACGATTTTAAAAAGAATCATCCAGAGCGTTTCTTTCAAGTGGGAATTGCAGAAGCAAATATGATTGGAATTGCAGCGGGAATGACAATTGGTGGAAAAATTCCTTTTACAGGAACATTTGCTAACTTTTCAACAGGACGTGTGTATGATCAAATTCGTCAATCTGTAGCATACTCGGAGAAAAATGTAAAAATTTGTGCTTCACACGCAGGATTAACGTTAGGAGAAGATGGAGCTACACACCAAATCTTAGAAGATATTGGATTAATGAAAATGTTGCCAGGAATGACTGTAATTAATACATGTGATTACAATCAAACAAAAGCAGCTACTTTGGCTATTGCAGAACATGACGGACCTGTATATTTGCGTTTTGGTCGCCCTGTAGTGCCTAACTTTATGCCAGAGAACGAAAACTTTGAAATTGGTAAAGCAGTTCTTTTACAAGAAGGAAAAGATGTTACAATTGCTGCAACAGGACATTTAGTTTGGGAAGCTTTATTAGCAGCAGAAACGTTAGAAGCAAAAGGAATTACAGCAGAAGTAATCAATATTCATACTATTAAACCGTTAGACGAAGAGGCTATTTTGCGTTCTGTTGCTAAAACAGGATGTATCGTAACAGCTGAAGAGCATAACTTCTTAGGAGGGTTAGGTGAAAGTGTTGCTAGAGTTCTAGCTTTAAATAATCCACTACCACAAGAATTTGTTGCTGTACAAGACACTTTTGGTGAATCAGGTACTCCTGATGAATTAATGGAGAAATATGGTCTAAAAGCGGCTAATATTGTAGAAAAAGCAGAAACTGTTATCAATAGAAAATTCAAAAGATAATATATACAGTTGATATAAATAAAAAAGAGATGGTTTACCATCTCTTTTTTTGTTTCTAGTAATAAGTACAAATAAAAAAAGCAGTTAATGAATTAACTGCTTTTTTAAAATATTTTTTATTTGCTAGGCCAAACCCATTCGCCGTCTACCATAAATGGTTTACACTTACTATCTAAGTAGCGAGGGGTATCTGAACATGTTTTTAATTCAGGAGCATCATAACTATAATGCTTAATTTTACCGTTAGCATCTTTATATTGTAATTCTATTCTTGTAGGAACTCCATCACCATCATCGTCAATATCTAAAAAGTTTGGAACACCGTCTGCACTAGTATCTAACTCAAAGTAATCGTGAATCGTTAGTTCAGTACCAATTTTTTCTGGTTTTACTTCGAATTTAGAAGGAATGCCATCTAAATCATGATCTCTTTCAAATGCACTTATTAAAGTCAAATCAGCGATGTAGGGTTGATATGCTTTTAACGTTGAATATCCAGAATTAAACTGACCTAATCCTGAAGGAATGAAGGCAATAATACGTCCAGCAGTAGTTTCGTCAAAAGAGATTGTACCATCTGGGTTAATTCCAGAGTTTAAAGCGGTTTTGATAAAACGCAGCATTTGACGTTCTCCTGTATACATGCGTAGTGGAGAGGGTACAGTTCCTTTTAATTCAGCCACTGTGTGTGGGAATGAATAAAAACCACCGATAAAAGGATGATTGATTGAAGTTATGTTTTCATTTTTTAATGTAAAGTTAGTTCGCTTTACAAATATTGAATCGACTGGTGAACTTTTCTTTCCTTCTCCTTCATTAAGTACGAGGTAGTACATTTTGTATTTTACAGTATCCGCAGATTTAGCATATTTAAAAATAGTTTTTGTGCGATCATAAGGATCTGGTAATGTATAAGCAGTATAATCATCATTGTTCATCATGATAGATTTCAAACGGCTATCTTCAAAAATAGTAGGTTGATTTTTGTAATTAGCACTTGTTATACTATCAAAAGAAATGACACCATTGCGTTCAATCATGTAATTGTTTTTCAAATACTTTTCGATTGAAGTAATGTTTTCTGTATAAACTTCTTTGGAATCTCTAGGCGGTACAAGAGGTAAGCCTCCAGAATCATCGCTCTTATTACAGTTAGATACTGTAAAAGCGATTGTTAGGATACCTAAAATAGAAAATAGTCTATTCATTATTTTTGAGTTATTTTAGTAGTGCAAGATACAATTTTACTTTATTTTTGTCTTGTTTATTGAAGAATTTTAATATTTAATTATGCGTATTGACAAGTATTTGTGGTGTGTACGGTATTATAAAACAAGAAATATAGCGACTGAAGCTTGTAAGAAGGGACATATTACAGTAAACGGACAAACAGTAAAGCCTTCACGTGAAGTTTTTCCTACAGATAAAATCACATTGAGAAGGGATCAAATAGTCTATAAATTAACGGTATTAGATGTACCTCAAAGTAGAGTTGGTGCTAAATTAGTTGATATTTATCGCAAAGATGAGACACCGGCAGAGGCTTTTGAACATTTAGACTTACTCCGTCAAACCAAAGAGTACTATCGAGCGAAAGGAACGGGACGACCAACGAAAAAAGATCGAAGAGATATCGATGGATATTTGGATCATGAAGAGTATGATGAAGATGTTGAATAAATCGTATTGGGAAGATCGATATCAAAATAAAGAGGATTTTTGGAATGCCAAGTCTATTACTACCCCTTTGAAAGAGTATATTGATCAGTTAGAAGATAAATCAATACACATATTGGTTCCAGGAGTTGGACATGGGCATGAATTGGTTTATTTACACAAGCAGGGATTTAACAAAA
Organism: Myroides sp. TSA_177.3; assembly: GCF_052691955.1. Taxonomy (NCBI): domain Bacteria; kingdom Pseudomonadati; phylum Bacteroidota; class Flavobacteriia; order Flavobacteriales; family Flavobacteriaceae; genus Myroides; species Myroides sp. TSA_177.3. Next base: position 48,159 of record NZ_JBQZGD010000018.1, on the reverse strand, counting down.
GTGTTGGTGTAGATTTTACAACAATGGCCTTTGAGCAAACAATCGAAAATGAACCTAGTATTACTAAAGATGTAGTTGTTCTAGCAGATTTTTTCCAGCACCAAGGAAAGTATGACTTAATTCTAGAGCAAACGTTTTTTTGTTCTCTTCCTATAGAAAAAAGAAAAGATTACGTTCAAAAAATGTATGAGTTACTTCAACCAGAAGGGAAATTAGTAGGATTGCTATTTGATACTACATTTGAGCATGATACACCACCTTATGGTGGCAATAAAGAAGAGTATTTAGCGTTATTTGAACCTTATTTTACCATCGAGGTTATGGAACGAGCATTCAATTCCATTAAACCTAGACAAAATCGAGAATTGTTTATTATATTAAAGAAAAAGATATGGCACAAAAAATCATTTTAAATAAAGAGCAGATTGGATTTAAAACCAAACGTATCGCGTATCAGATTTACGAAACATTTTCTGAAGAAGAAGAAATTGTAATTGCAGGTGTAGCGAATAGTGGTTTTATTTTTGCTCAAAAAATTGCCAAAGTAGTAGAGGAAATCGCTACAATTAAAGTGAAATTGTGTGAAGTACAGATTGATAAGGCTAATCCTATTAATCCAATTCGCACCTCTTTAACGCCAGAGGAATATACAGGTAAATCAATTGTTTTAGTTGATGATGTATTAAATTCAGGAGCAACGTTGATTTATGGAGTAAAACACTTTTTGAACGTACCGATAAAGAAAATGAAGACGGCAGTTTTAATTGACAGAAACCACAAGACATACCCTATTAAGGCGGATTATAAAGGACTATCCCTGTCTACTTCTTTGTTAGAGCACATCCAAGTGGTTTTTACGGAAGAAGATGAATACGCGTACTTAAGTTAATCTTTAAGTATCGTTTTAATCTCGTCTACAATTTGATTGACGGGTTTATCATCAACAGCAATGACGTGTTTAGCTTGATAATAGAAATAGCTGCGATCAAATAAATGTTTAGCGATAAAAGTTTCAAGAGTATCTTCTGTGTTGGTTTGCAACATTGGTCGATGCTCTTTTTCTTTTGCTAAGCGTTCTGTTAAGGTCTGTATGGATGCCTTTAAATAAAAAGATTGAATCCCGTCTTGTTGCAATATGAGATGATTGTTTGCATAACAAGGGGTGCCTCCGCCTAAACTTAGTATTGCTCTTTCGTTTTTGTTTAAAAGTTGATGTAAGATTTGGTGTTCAATCTTTCTGAAGTATACTTCGCCTTTTTCTGCAAAAATTGTTGTTATCTTTTGTTGTTGCTGTTTTTCAATTTCATGGTCTAGGTCATAGTAAGAAAGTTGTAGTTCTTGGGCTAATTGTCGAGCAATTGTAGATTTTCCTGCGCCCATATAACCTAAAATAATTATTTTTTCCATAAAATAAGGGGTTGTAAAATAGTGAGTTATGCATAAATACCCCGTTTTAGGGGGATGTTGTAGACAAAAATAAAACAAAAACATGATGTTTTTAAAAAAAAACGTTCTATATTTGCACCCGCAATCAGGAATTGATTAGACTCGATAGCTCAGTTGGTAGAGCACAACACTTTTAATGTTGGGGTCCTGGGTTCGAGCCCCAGTCGGGTCACAAAAATTCTAATACGATTCTAAGATTGCAATGACTCGATAGCTCAGTTGGTAGAGCACAACACTTTTAATGTTGGGGTCCTGGGTTCGAGCCCCAGTCGGGTCACAAAAAAAAACATACTTTTATAAAATACAAAGCAATTCTTTGGATTGCAATGACTCGATAGCTCAGTTGGTAGAGCACAACACTTTTAATGTTGGGGTCCTGGGTTCGAGCCCCAGTCGGGTCACATATTTTATAAAAACAAAGCATACAATTTATACTTGTAATGACTCGATAGCTCAGTTGGTAGAGCACAACACTTTTAATGTTGGGGTCCTGGGTTCGAGCCCCAGTCGGGTCACAATTACTTTTATAAAAATGCACTTACAAGTTACATTGTAACGACTCGATAGCTCAGTTGGTAGAGCACAACACTTTTAATGTTGGGGTCCTGGGTTCGAGCCCCAGTCGGGTCACAAAAGCTATTCCTAATCGAATGGCTTTTTTTAATTCTTTTCTTGTTTCTTCAGTACCGAAAATGAAAAAAGAATTATATTTATCACACACAAGGCCGGGTGGAGGAATTGGTAGACTCGCCATCTTGAGGGGGTGGTGTCGCAAGACGTATGGGTTCGAGTCCCATTCCGGTCACAAGTAAACGCAAATAACATCATGTTATTTGCGTTTTTTTATTTTGGAAAAATTAGAGGATTGACGAAATTCAAACGGATGAGCATAGTTTTTGTCTGTGCTGTAAAATAAAAAAGCGTATTTAAAAAATACGCTTAGCTCATTAATTATTCAAAATAGGTTTATATACCTTAAAAACAGGTCTTCCTTTACTTACCTCTGCAAAATTTGGAAATCTATGGTTTGTACAAATATAGTCTTGCATCCATTCTTCTACTTCTGCATTTGTTTTGTTGAAAAAAAACATATCTGTTACCCAGAAATCGTATTCCATACTGCCTCCAAGTATGATGTGATTATAGTCATCATTTGAGTCGGCAATGAGATAACATTCAGGGACAAAATCATTAATAAGTTTTCCCATCCAAGGTACTTCTTGATTTTGAGCAAATGCTCCCATGGATAACGTCAAAGCGAATCCTAAAAGAAATTTTTTCATAATTAATATAATTTAAAAATTGGTGGAATTAAGATAGGGTTTGTTAAATTAATTTAATGTGTAGTTTTTCTGTACAAGAAAAGGATGGTAGGGCAATATTAATATTGTTGAATGGTATTAAATAGAAAAGGATAAACTTTGTGAGCTTATCCTTTTCTTATTTTTGTAGGGTGTTATCGTTTTTCGATATACTGCATAAATAAAGTAACGATTGGATGGTGTACATCCATAATATCTTCTTTTGAAAAAGAAGCTAAGGGAAGCCATTGTAGCGCTTTGATATCATCTTTGGGTTGAATATCTGCTGTTGTTGCAGGAATTTCCAACAGATACAAATGGGTGATGATTTTGTCTTTGTGATTGCGGTAGCGCGGATCATCTATTTTAGTTGAGCCTACGTACTTAATTTCATCTGGTGCGGCTACGAGGTTCGTTTCTTCAAATAACTCTCTTACAGCGGCTGATTCATAGCTAGAATCGTCTGCGTCAACGAAACCTCCGACAAATCGCCATTTGGGTTCGTGTTCTTTTTTACCTAATAAGAGGGAATAGGTGTGGTCTGAATTTAATCGTAAAACAGCAATATCGACCGTTGGTATTGCGTTTGGGTAAACTTTTTCTTGCATTTTTGTTGTTTTGAGAAGATGAAGGTAAAACAAAAAAGGCTGAAAATTACATTCAGCCTTTGTGTTATTTTAAAAATGAAATGATTTTTTCCAATGCCATTCCTCTTGATCCTTTGATTAAAACTGTATGATGTGCCAATGTTTGTGCTACATCTCCGTATGCTGCCATGAAATCGGGTAGTGTTTCAAAAAAAGTTATCGCGGTTGAAGTAGTCGTATCTTTTACTTTTGAGAATTCTTTTCCAATGAAAAAGGCTTTTTCAAAAGTGGTATCTTCCACTTGTTGGATGATGTTTTTATGTTCTTTTTCACTTGCTGTACCCAACTCAAACATATCTCCTAAAATGTAAATTTTTGGGGAAGTGGATGGGAGTTGATCAAAGTTTGCTACAGATAGTTCCATACTCGAAGGATTCGCATTATACGCATCTAGTAAAATGGTAAATGGCTCTTGTTTAATCCATTGAGATCGATTGTTTGTAGGGATATATGCTTGAATAGCTTGATTTGCTTCTTCTAAGCTCACGCCAAAATACTGACCAATGGCTACAGCAGCTGCCATATTAGTAGCATTATATTGACCAGTAAGATGAGAGGTTATGCGCTTTTCTCCTAGTTGTATTGTTGCTAATTCTGTGTGTTCAATGATTTCAACCTCAAGGTTAGCTTCTGTTTCTTTTGATCCAAACGTATACCTTGAGAAGGTGATGGTTTTTGCATCCTGTCTAGGGTCATCTGCATTGACAAAAGCCATCTTGTGATTATCTTCTAAATAGTCGTATAATTCACTTTTTCCTTTGATTACTCCTTCAAAACCGCCAAATCCCTCTAAATGAGCTTTACCAAAGTTAGTAATATAACCATAATCAGGTTGTGCAATGGTACATAAAAGCGCAATTTCGTTGAGGTGATTGGCTCCCATTTCTACGATTCCAATATCGGTTTCATCGTCAAATTGAAGTAAAGTTAAAGGTACACCAATGTGATTGTTGTAGTTGCCTTGTGTTGCTTTTACGTTGTATTTACGACTTAAAACAGCTTTAATTAACTCTTTGGTTGTTGTTTTTCCGTTACTACCTGTTAAGGCAATAATAGGAAGTCCCAATTGCTGTCTGTGATGGTTTGCTAATTGCTGTAAAGCTTGTAAGGCATTGGGTACAAGAAACATTTTATCTCGGTCCGTTACGAGTTTAGGATTATCCATGATTACATAACGCGCTCCTTTATCTAAAGCTTCTTGTGCAAATTCATTTGCATCAAAATTATCGCCTTTTAAAGCGAAAAAAAGACTATTGGGCGTAATATTTCTCGTGTCAATTGCTATGCCGTCAGCTTCTGTGAAGCAGCTGTATAATTCCTGTATATTCATAAGTCAAAAGTAAAAAAAAAGTCCTAATTAAAATTAGGACTTTTAAAAGAAATATAGGTTATCTTATTTTAGTTTTTCGTTTTGCGAATCACTTGTTTTTGACCCACTTTAGTCATGGCTAAACGGAATCCGATATAGTCCGTAGCTTGATCTTCTGGATAGAATCTTCTTGTAGCTGGATCTAACCAGTATGCTCTATCTTTCCAAGAACCACCTTTGATTACACGACTCTTATCGTTGTAAATATTTGTGATTTTGTCTCCTTTTTTATTTGTAACTGAAGTTTCAGCTAAAGCCTCCACATCTTCTTCTCCTGTAGCTTGTTTTACGTCTGCATCGTAAGCAATTTGAGAAACTTGTCCAGGTAAGTTACGCAAGCGTAAACGTCCATTAGATAAAGTATCGAATTTTACGGTTTGATCTGTTACGATTTGTGGTTTTCCGTCAGGTCCGATTTGATTTTTGTAATAAATGTTTCCTTTGAAAAAGTTGAAATCTGTATCGATTTGATCAATTTGTGGATCGTATACATCTGCTACCCATTCTGCTACGTTACCAGCCATATCATATAGACCGAAATCGTTAGGTGCATAAGATTTTACAGCATTTGTGATATCTGCATTATCTGTTGCCCAACCTGCGATTCCACCATAATCTCCACGACCTTGTTTGAAGTTAGCATATTGAGACTTCAATGTATTGTTGCGTTTGTTTCCTGATTTTTTTGTAGGATTCTCCCAAGGATATGTTTTTCTTCCTTGGTAGTTGTTGTATTCTCTCGTTCCAGCCATTCCAATTGCAGCATATTCCCATTCTGCCTCAGTAGGTAGACGGTACTCAGCCGTGAAAAGACCGTAGTTCATTGTAGCATAAAGGTTTTTCTCTCCTTCTTTTGCTTTGTTTTTTACACCGCGATATACGATATCTGTATTACCTCCGTAAACAGCCTCCGGATTCGCTAAATATGTTTCAGTGCTAAAGTGAGCGTCAGCGTAAGCTTCCATAATCTTAGCATCTTTTTTCAGATACCCAGCTCGCTCTAACGTTAACTCGTTCACTCTGTCTGTTCTCCATTTCGCATAGTCATTCGCTTGCAACCAAGTTACTCCAACTACAGGGTAGTTCGCATAAGCAGGGTGTCTTAAATAACTAGAAATTAGTGTTTCATTGAAACCTGATCCACTTCTCCATACGGTCGTGTCAGGTAAAGCACTCTTGTAGATTTCTGCATAAACTTGATTCGTTGGAGGGAAAACACTCTTTAACCAGTATAAGTACTCGTTATAAGCAATGTTAGTTGTTTCAGCTTCATCTAAATAGAAAGATTGGACATACTGTTGTTTAGGATTATTGTTCCAATCAGCCATAATGTCGTCTTGCACTCTTCCCATTGTAAAAGCACCCCCTTCAATGGATACCATACCCTTAGGATTCTGCTGTTCAAAATTCGTGTTGTACTGAAAGCCTCCTTTTTTATCATTTATTTTCCAACCAGTAGCAGAAGAAACTCCATTATTTGTGTTACTGCAACTCGTTAAACCAACTGTAGCTAGTAGGCCAGCAAGCAGTTGTAAAGTCATAAGTCTATTAATCTTCATGTTAAAAACGGGTAAATAATTTGACGCAATATAAGAATTAACGATTAATTAGCAATATCCTTGCTATGAATATTTTAAAAAAAACTTAATTTTTATGTTCAAAAATAATTATCATCACTTAAATAACGCTTTTTTTATTCGTGTATTGTATATGGAAAAAATAATTATTTTTGCTAAGGAATAATTCTTCCTCATGCAAATATATATGAAAATAATTATTAATACACTACTGATTCTTACTTGCTTTACACTTTTTTCTCAGTCGAGAAGATTGGAGTTGAAGTGGGACAATAAATTAGTCGAACAAGCGTTATCTACAGATGATTTTGACGTCGCCAAAATAGATAAAAATTTAACATTTGAAAATGTTAATAAAAAGTTAATTTACTCGAATTTGGAATCAAATATTCCATCAGGTTTTAAAAATAATGTACGAATTCTTCAAGTTAGTTACGAAGATTTAGACGCGAATTTCCTATCAGACGCCAAGAAAAAATTATATCAAGAAGAATTAAAGATAGAAATTAAATCGGCAATGGTGAATCATATTTCTCAAAGTTATGTGTATTTTTCTCCGATTGTCTATACAAATGGTGGATTAAAGCGAGTAAAAAGCATCTCGTATCTCATCGAAAATCAATCTTCTCAGCCTAATATCAGACAAAATTTGGTCAATGGAGGTCGAAATCTCAACGCTAATACTGTACTTAAACAAGGAAATTGGTTCAAATTTGGCGTGAATAAAACGGGAATTTACAAATTAGATAAGAATTTTCTTACCCAATTGGGAGTTCCTTCCTCTGTTGATCCTCGTACGATTCAGATTTATGGGACAGGAGGAACGATGTTACCTATAGTGAATCAAGCGAATTATCCGACCGATTTACAAGAAAACAGTATTTATGTACAAGGGGAGTCTAAAGGAACAATGGAGGCTGATGATTATGTTTTGTTTTATGCAACAGGTGTAGATCAATGGAATGAAGAGAGTTTAACGTATCAAAACCTATATGTAGACGAAGCGATTTACTTTCTGACTTATGGGCAACAACAAGGATTGAGAATTAGCAATTTTGTAGAACCTACAGCAAGAGAAACAGCAACCATTACTGAATTTGATGGGAAAGTTTTTCACGAGAAAGATCTTGTTAATATAGGTAAGCTTGGGAGAAAGTGGTTTGGTGAGGAGTTTGGAATTGTCAATGACCAAAGCTTTTCATTAGAGTTAATGCATTTAAAAACTAGTGAACCCGTTACATTTGGTGTAAACACCGCTTCGAGTTCGTATGGAAATACATCTTTTACGTATGCTATTAATAATAGGTTTGCTGGGGCGGTTACTTTTTTCCCTATTCGTAGTGCAACGACAAAAGGATATGAAAGCTTTTTGGAAAAAGAAGAGTATTTAAGTTCTCCTGCTGTTGAGGTAACACTTACATATCAAAATGGGGGAGTGCCAAACTCTAAAGGATACCTTGATTATATTGAGTTTTTCTATACCGGAAACTTAATAGGAGGAACAAAACAATATCGCTTCTCTAATAATAAGGTGAAAACAATAGAAGGTGTGGTTCGTTGGAGCTTGACAAATACCAATCAGGTGAATAGAATTTGGAATGTTACGGATGTTTCCGCTATTACGACATTACCTGTAGCTAATCAAAGTCAGTATAGCTTCAAAGCTTATGGTGGAACTAATCAGGTTTTTCAAGTAGAAATTCCAACAGATTATTACTCGCCTAAAATGGTCAATAATAGTCGTGTGCGCAATCAAGACCTCAAGGGAGCGGTTCAAGCACAAGGAACGGTTGATTACCTTATTATTACTAATGAAGCTTTTGCTTCAGCTGCACAACAATTAGCGCAATTTCATCGCCAAAATAGTAACTTAAAGCCGATGGTTGTGACGGTTGATCAGATTTACAACGAGTTTTCTTCTGGACAGCAAGATGGCGCAGCAATTCGAAACTTTGTTCGCTATGTCTATGAGAGCATGCAACAAAAAGGGAGTGAGTTGAAATACCTTAACTTATTCGGTACAGGGTCTTATGATTATAAGCAGCGAATAGAACAAAATGCGAATATCGTGCCTTTACATTATGGAATGAGTAAAACGAAAAAAGCACAGAATAGCAATTCTAACTTTTCGATGTACACCACCTTTATGTCAGATGATTTCTATGGCTTGCTCGATGAAGGAGAAGGCGATATGTATAATGTAGTTTTTGGAATTGACCTTACGGTTGGAAGGATACTGGCAAAGAATTTGGATGAAGCCAATCAGGCAGTCCAAAAAATAATAGCGTATAACGGAGATCAAGCACGCGGACGTTGGAAAAATAACCTCGTTGCTATGGCGGATGACGTTGATAAATCGTCTGATTACGTTTTACAAGTTGAAACGGATACTATTGTAAATCGTATTTTAACCCATAACCCGTTTTTTAATGCCAAGAAAATCTACCTTGATGCTTATGTACAAGAAACATCTGCAGGGGGAAATCGCTATCCGCAAGCGAGGTTAGACTTCTTAGATGCTATTGAAAAAGGAGCTTTGTTCATTAATTATTTAGGACATGGTGGTGAGGATGGATTAGCTCAAGAACGTGTCTTCACAATTGAAGATGCTCGAAAGTTAAGTAATGAAAATAAATATCCTGTTTTTTCTATTATTACGTGTGAGTTTAGTCGATTTGATGATCCGAATTACACAAGTGGAGGTGAAGTATTATTTAATAATTCAAAAGGAGGGGCTATCGCTCTGATTGGAACGACGAGAGAAATCGGAATTGATATTGGACGATTGTTGAATCGAACTTTTACTGATTTGTTTTTTGAACATGCTGCGACCTATTCTATGGCAGATGCTTTGAGACATACTAAAAATGCATATACGAATAGAGATAAAAATGTCGTTTCATTTATTGGAGACCCAGCGTTGAAAATTGCATTGCCTCATTTAAAGGTAGTGTTGTCTCAAGTGAATGAAGAGGATGTTCAGCTAACAACAAATAACCCTGTAAAAGCGTTAGACTATGTAAAGATGAAGGGAGAGGTACAAGATGAAGGAAATAATGTTGTTAATTCTTTCACTGGAAGTTTAGCTGTTGAGATTTACGATAAGTATTTAGATAAGAAAACACTGGGGAATGACAATGTCATGAATAATGGTATCCCTTGGGTGATGGATTATCAAACTTTAGGAGAGGTAGTCTTTAGAGGAAATGCCAGTGTAAAAAATGGGGCTTTTTCTTTTGACTTTATCATGCCAAAAGATATTCGACTCAACGAAGGAAAAGGGAAAGTGAGCTTTTATTCTTCGAATCAAGAGATTGAATATACAGGAAATAACGATGATTTAGTCATTGGAGGGCTGAATGAAAATGCACCAAAAGATATTACTCCGCCTATAGCAAGACTATATATGGATAATGAATCTTTTGTCTCTGGAGGAGCAACCGACAATAATCCTGTATTTCTTGCGTTTGTTGAAGATGAAAGTGGGATTAATACGGCTAGCGGAATAGGACATGATATCGTAATTGTGGTAGATGATAAGGAAGATAAAAGTGTGATACTTAACGATTATTACGAAACCGAGTTGGATAATTTCAGAAAAGGAAAGGTGACTTACCAGCTGAAAGAGTTAGATCCAGGAATGCATACGATTCAATTTAAAGTATGGGATGTGTACAACAATTTGTCTACCACCGAAATTCAGTTTTTGGTTAAACAAGATGAAGCCTTAAAAATTGAAAAAGTATTGAATTACCCTAATCCGTTTGTCAATTATACGGAGTTCTGGTTCACACACAATAGACCACTAGAGCCTTTGGATGTTCAAGTGCAGATTATGACGATTACGGGAAGAATTGTAAAAACAATCAATCAACAGATCACAACGGAAGGGAATTTGAGTCGTGAGATACAATGGGATGGACGTGATGATTTCGGAGATCGAATCGGAAAAGGAGTCTATATTTACCGCTTGACTGTACGTTCATCACAGACGGGAAAAAAAGTCGAAAAAATAGAAAAATTAGTTATACTTTAGGAAACAATTATATTTGTATAATTTTATAAACACAACTGAATGAAAAATTTCACAGCATTAGTTATATCTATACTAGGAGGATCTGCATTGTATGCACAGACAGATATGCATCCTATAACAACAGGAGTTCCTTTCTTAACGATTGCAGCTGATGCAAGATCAGCAGCTATGGGAGATATAGGAGTTGCGACTACAACAGATGCTTTTTCACAACAACACAATGCTTCAAAATACGCTTTCGCAACAAAAGATCAAGGATTTGCGATGAGTTATACGCCGTATATGTCAAAGATATCTAGCGGAATGTCTCTTGCTCAAGTAAACTATTTTAATAAATACAACGAGCGAAGTGCATTTTCTGTTGGGTTCCGTTATTTTGGAATGGGAGAAGTAACTTATAGAGAAGATTATAATAGTATTGGAGCGACGTATAAACCAAGTGAATTTGCGATTGATGCATCTTATGCATTGAAATTAAGTGAGAAATTTGGTATGGCCGTTACTGGGCGTTTCATCAATTCCAATCTGAAATTACCTGATACAGGAGATGGTGATGCATCAAGTGCAAGTACATTTGCTGTTGATATTTCGGGATTCTACCAATCGGATAGAATGTCCTTTTCTGATTTTGATGGGCGTTGGAGATTTGGTTTTAATTTACAAAATTTAGGTCCTAAAATTAGTTATAGCGATAAACCAACAGGAGATTTCTTACCTGCAAATTTAAAATTAGGAGCTGGTTTTGACTTTATTTTAGATGATTATAATACCTTAACGATTACCACTGAGTTTAATAAGTTAATGGTGCCAACTCCTCCAGCAGATGTAACTGATCCAGAAGAGATGCGCAAGTATAACGACACAGGATGGTTTAAAGGAGTATTCAAATCTTTTGGTGATGCACCAGGCGGTTTTAGTGAAGAAATGAAAGAAATTGCTTGGGCAATGGGAGCAGAGTATTGGTATGACAATACATTTGCATTCCGCGCAGGTTATTTCAATGAAAATAAAAATAAAGGAGCTAGACAATATGCAACACTAGGGGCAGGGTTTAAATACAGTATGATTACAGTCGATTTATCGTATCTGTTCTCTACTTCAAAAATCAACAACCCACTAGAAAATACCCTTCGTTTTTCCCTAACATTTGATTTAGGAAGAAAAACATACCCTAAAGGATAACAAAAGAAAAGTATTATATTTGTACCCTAATCCAAACCGTTTTACCAAAAACGAGTTTGGATTTTTTATCTCTAATCGTTTGACTTATGAAAAAAGTAGAAGTAGTAACGACCTTCATTGAATATGAATCGATTCGCGAATTAGCACAACAAGATCAAGAATTGATGGAACAGGCTATTGCCATTCGAAAAAACGCCTATGCGCCTTATTCTCAATTCCGCGTAGGAGCTGCTTTACTGTTAGAGGATGGAACAATTGTATTAGGATCGAATCAAGAGAATGCTGCTTTTCCATCGGGTTTATGTGCAGAACGCACCGCTATTTTTCAAGCAGGAGCTTTACATCCAGGTAAAAGAATCTTAAAGCTTGCAATTTCAGCAACATCAGACCTAAAAGTAACGGATCATCCCATCCCTCCTTGTGGTGCATGTAGACAGAGTATATTAGAATATGAAGTGAAACAAGCTCAACCTATTGAGATGTTTTTTATGGGAGCAGAGGGAATCGTTTGTTATTCACCTTCTCTCCTTAATATGTTGCCTTTTCATTTTGATGCAAAATCAATGTAAAAGACAAGAACAAATAAGAAGATATAAGTAGAATAGGGTATAAAATAAAAAGTTTTACCCTCTTGATACCTAGTTAATTACCCGTTTTGAAAAAAACGAGTGTTAACCTTGATATTATATCAAATAAATTATTAATTTTGATATGAAAAGGCGATGAAACTAAAACTTCGCTTCCAGGTCCCTAAAAAAATTGAACGCGGACCTTTTGAATTTATAAAATGGACACATACCCCCAGATCATCACAATATTAGCTAGCGTTAATATTGTTCCCGAAGAAATTTCAATTGGTAAGTTATTGCTTACGTTATTCTTAGTATTCCTAAATGGATTTTTCGTTGCAGCAGAGTTTGCAATTGTAAAAGTAAGAACCTCACAAATTGAAGTACATCAAGAATTAAACTCTAAAGTAGCTGGTGTTGCTAAAAATATAGTTGCAAACCTAGATGCCTATTTGGCAGCAACTCAATTAGGAATTACATTAGCTTCATTAGGATTAGGTTGGGTTGGAGAAAGTTCATTGACTCCCGTTATCATGAAGGTATTTGATTTATTCGGTATGACTGGACCAGAATGGTATTCAGTTGCCAAGAGTATTTCATTTCCAATAGCCTTCGCTATTATTACGATTTTGCACATTGTATTTGGTGAATTAGCACCAAAATCAATCGCGATTCATTTCCCTACAAAAACAACATTCTCTATCGCTTTACCGTTGCGCGTATTCTATTTTGTATTCAAACCGATTATTTGGTTGATGAATGGATTAGCAAATGGTATTTTGCGTATGTTCGGTATTACACCTGTACACGGTTCAGATATACACACAGAAGAAGAGTTGAAAATGATCATCACCGAAAGTCAAGCAGGTGGTGCAATTGAAGAAACAGAACGACTATTGATTCAAAATGTTTTCGATTTTGATGATAGACGTGTAAACAATATTCAAACGCTGCGTAAAAATGTTTCAGCAATTGAAATCAATACAAGCGTAAAAGAAGCAATCGACTATGCCATTACAGAAGGGTATTCTCGTTTTCCAGTATATGATGATTCCCTTGATGATATCAAAGGAGTAATTTATACCAAAGATTTGATGAAAGCCATGATCAAAGAAAAAGAGGATGTATCTCTTGCTTCTTTAATGCGTGAGCCTATTTATATTTCGGAAAATGCATTGATTAAAAATGTATTGAAACAGTTTCAAGCAAAACACTTGCAAATGGCAATTGCAACCAATGAGGTTGGAGAGTTTACAGGTATTGTTACGATGGAAGATATTTTAGAAGAATTAGTAGGAGAAATTCAAGATGAGTATGACAATGAAGAACCGATTGTAGTTTCTACTGGTGAAGGTGTATACATGGTGGATGCTCACTCGAATATTTCTGATATCAACCGTTGGTTGCCTTTCAAATTTGAAGAAAGTGAACATTATGATACGTTAGCGGGATTAATCAGTGAAGTTTGCCCTGATCAAGAGTTAAAAGAAGGCGATATCATCGATTTAGAACATTATACTGGAGAAGTAGTCAATATGTATCGAAACTCGGTAGAAAAGGTTCAATTAACGTTGAAAGATGAACATCTAGAAGATATAGCACAGAGCTAATAAAAAAGGCAACCTTTCGGTTGCCTTTTTTATTGGAAAAGAGAAAGGGAAAAGAGTGTAGGGGCGAATGGTATTCGCCTTCATACATGATAAATCTTATATGAGTTGTTTAAACTGCACAAAGTACAAACCTTACAAAGTACAAACCTTACAAAGTACAAACCTTACAAAGTACAAACCTTACAAAGTACAAACCTTACAAAGTACAAACCTCACAAAGTACAAACCTCACAAAGTACAAACTTCACAAAGCACAAATCTCACAAAGCACAAATCTCACAAAGCACAAATCTCACAAAGCACAAATCTCACAAAGCACAAATCTCACAAAGTACAAACCTCACAAAGCACAAATCTCACAAAGCACAAACCTCACAAAGTACAAACCTCACAAAGCACAAACGCCTCAAATAGAAATTAACAAATAAAAAGGAGTAGGTGAATTTGTTGAATTAAAAAAAAGACGGTACTTACATCCTTTAATGGAATCATAGAATAAGATGAAATATCAAGCCGTATATCAAATAATAGAAGTAGAAACGTATTGTAATTTACGTGTACAATCGGGGTTATCGCCTAAAACAAAAGAAGCTGCCGCTATTGGCTTGTGTAATTCGCTTTGTTGTGTTGCTATTTTAGATGAAACTAACGACAAAGAAGTAATTGGCATGGGGCGATTGATAGGCGATGGAGCCTGTCATTGTCAAGTTGTGGATATTTGTGTTTTACCAGCCCATCAAAAAAAGGGATTGGGTAAACTAATTATGAAGAAATTGGACGAATACATTCAGGAAAATTTACCTGTTTCCTGCTATATTAACCTGATTGCAGATGGAGAAGCTTATCGCTTATATGAACAATATGGATTTAAATCCGTTTGGCCAGCATCTCGCGGAATGGGATACACAAAAAAAGAGTAGGTTCTTTATTTAAAGAGGAAGAGGACAAAGAAAAAAAGTAGGGGCGAATCATTCGCCCCTACTTTTTTTATACGGTTATAATATCAAAATCGTGATCTAATGGTCGGAGTTGTTCAACTAGTTTTTGTATTAAATCATCTCCTGATTCTTGATAGAACTGTGCAAAGTTATAATAACGCTCTTGCAGACTATTTTTAGGGAATAATTCCAGTTGAATAGCCAAGATGCGATCAAGTACTTCTTTGTTCTTTTTCTTTTCTGCTTTTTGTAAGCGTTTTTCCAAGTGATCAAGTCCTTTGATTTGTTTTTTCTCTTGTGCATTTACTGCCCCAATAAACGAAGCATCGGTTTGTTGGGCAAGTGCTCTGAGTTGATCAAATTGTTGTTGTAATACCTGACGTTGTGCGTCAAAGTTAAAAGAAACATCAGATAATTCGGCTGATTTCTTTTGTAGTAACACTTCTGCAGGAGCAAAAATATCAGACCAGGTAAGTTGTAACTTATCTAGTTTTTTGACCTGTTTTTCTGTAGCAAGTAGGACTGAATTTCTCAACAATAACATAGGAAAATCAACTTGATGTAAATCAAAGACTGGTTTCAATTGTAACCAATACGCTAGTTCTCCACCACCACCGATATAACATAAATTCGGCAGAATAGTTTCCTGGTATAGAGGACGCAAAATTACGTTAGGACTGAAACGCTCTGGGTGATTACTCAGTTCTGCTAGTATCTCTTCTTTGGAGAAAGAAAGCGTTGTATTGTTAATCTTGAATCGATCTTGATCCCAAATGATACGCTCGCGTAACTGGTCCTGAATGTAAAATAAGTTAATGTCTCGGGGTGTTACTTGAACAAAATAATCCTCAAGAATAGCATAGGTTTTCTCTACCTCTTGAATAGCATTCTGTTGCAGCAATTCCTGTTGTATACTAGGTGCAAAAAGAGATTTCAGCTGAGCGTGATCTCCATCGACAATAACTAAGCCATAAGATTCAAATAATGCATTGGCTAAATAACGGGTTGCATCAGCTAAATTGTCGTGTTTGAGGTAACTCTCTTCAAATAAAATTTTAAGTTTTTTAGCATTATCCCCAGCATTTAATTGCCCTTTAAATACTTCGTATACCTTGTCTAAAGTTGCTGTACTCAAACGACCTACAGGGCCTTTGCTTTCTTGATCCCAACAAATCTTCTTATCCTGAAAATAGAAGTGATTAATTTCTTCAAAATCGTGATCTTCGGTTGCCATCCAAAAGACTGGAACAAAGTTGTAAGCTGGGTATTGTTGTTTCAACTCTACCGTCAAATTGATGGTAGAAACAATTTTATAAAGAAAATACAACGGACCTGTGAACAAGTTTAATTGATGCCCTGTTGTAATGGTAAACGTGTTTTCCTCTCGCAATAAAGCTATATTTTGTTTAGTTGCAGCGGATAGATCAATGCCTTGATATTGTTCAACTAACGCATCGTGTAAAACACGGCGTTTTTCAGTTGAAAAATGCTGTTGTTTGGCGTCTATCTGCAGTTTAAAATTAGCTAAAGTGGGAAAATGTTGATACAATGGTTTTAATTTCTCCGCTTGGTTGAGGTAATCAACCATTAATTTGGAAAAATAACCAGAGTTTTGAAATGTAATTGTAGGTATAGTCATAAGACACAAGGTCAATTAGAAAGTTTGTTTTAAAAAAAAAGTTTTACTATCAAGATAGTAAAACTTTTTAAGCATAGTAAAAATACGGTTTTATTTCAAATATTAATACATTAATTCAATCCATCCAGAATAAACACCCGTGATGGCTTCAAAATAATACCAGTACGTTCCACTTGGTAGTTTGGTACTGCCATTTGATTGGCCATACCATTCGTTCTTATATCCTCCTGTTTTTTTGTAAACTTCAATACCATATCGGTTGAATATTTTTAGATTAATTACACCATAAGGCTCGAGATCCCAATTGTCATTGAGTCCATCACCATTAGGAGAAATTCCTTTAGCAATGATACAACCTTCAGTTGTCACAGTGAAACTATCTTCAAAGGTACAATCGTTTAGCTTTGGAAGTCCATAGTCTTTTGTCGCATAGATATAAATGGTTTTAGGGCCATAAAAGATACTTTCAGGTGTATTCAATTTGATGTTATTTCCTTGTTTATTTGGTTCTAAATAATAGGCATACCCTTCCGGTAATTCTGGAAGTCTATAAGGAGTACATTCGGTGGTTACTTGGTCTTCCATTCTAAATCTTGGCACGGCATGCAAGCGAATTTCAGATTGCGTCGAACAAGTATTGTTATCTGTTATTTTAACGGTGATAAGTTGTTCTTGGTAGTAAGGCACCAAGTGATTGGAAGGATCCTCTATGGCATTCGTTTCACTTTCTGCATCCTCAGGTGAATTAAAAAACTGAATGTTGTATTTTGTCTCGTCTTTATTGCTTAATAAGGTACTTAACGTTTGATTTAAATCGTAAACCAGTCCTATTTCTGTTTCAGTTGCGCAAAGCTCAGAATACGTGAAAGCCATTGATTTAATGTCAATATCATTGACAATTAATTGTAAAGGAATATCAATCGGACATTTATCGTCAATGGTCATGCGTATGGTAAGGGTATTACGCATTGAGCTATATTTAGTTGGATTACTGATCTTGCGAATGGTATCATTAAATGGTTCGAAATAAGTGAAGTCAATCTTTCCAATATTGTTTTCATTGAGTTTGTTTTCAAACTGGGTTAAATTGAACGTGGCTAGCTTTTCTTTGTCTTTTAATTCTTCGACACATAAGGCATATTTTAAAGGCTCTTTGGGTTTTTGCGGTACTTCATTGACAATGAGATTGATTTTCATTGTTTTGAAATATATTCCATTAGCTCTTTTAAAACGCGCATAAATTTGTTTTGGGCTATCTTCGAATTGAACGGTATAAGGAGATGCTAAGAAGTTTGTTGCCGTTTGATTAGTAGCATCATCTGCCGATTCAAAAAAGTCAATTATGAAAGTATTATCGATATTATTAATATCTGATTTGATAAAATCTAAATCGAAAATTTCTTTTTCATCATAGTTCTCATCACATTGTTCATAGGTCTTTTCTGTAAGATCACAGTTTAGTACAGCATCACCACCAAAGGATAAGGTAAAACCAGCATCGGTTGCTGACCAACGATTAACAGCAATCAAAATACCATCCCCAGGTTGCACATCATAATATCTAACCATTCCTGGTACAGTAGCTGTGTTGCCTAACCAAGTAGTTGCCCCTGGCTCCTCACATAACATCGTTTCGGTAAGAGATAAACCAATATTGTACTGACGAGCATCTACTCCGTCATTTTGGGAGCCTCGATCACCAGGACCTAGATTGGCAAAGTTAGGATTTTTCCAAGAAGCAAAATCGTAATCAACAGCTGCTTGTGGGCTGATTACAAATGTAAACGTAGAACCTGATTTTATTTCTACATAGAAAAGAGTTAATGAACTAGATAAGGGACTAAATGGACCACAAGACGTTCTTAAATTCGTATAATTGGTACTTTGAGGTGTTTGCCCAACTATTTGTTGGTTAGAGCATATTACAATAACGTCATCAGGGTTTATTCGTTGTGAATATATTAAATTAGATGTGATTAGTAATATTAGTGGTAGAAAATACTTCATATCGTTAGTTTTTGGGTTGAGTGTGTAGTAAATATAACTTAAAATTAACTTAAAATAAATCTTTCGTCAGAGATTTTTTTAAAATATTATTTATACTAAGAAAATGTAGGTAATTTTGTCTCTTAAATTATCTAGGGTGCAAACGACAATTACATTAATTACTCCGCCTTTTACACAGCTGAATACACCGTATCCAGCGACAGCTTATATTACAGGTTTTTTGAATACCTTATCCATTTCAAGCTATCAAAGTGATTTGGGAATTGAAGTGATTCTGCGACTGTTTAGTAAAAAAGGATTGACTCGTTTATACGATCATATTCACACAGTCGTAGGGGAGGTTAATGGCAATACGCATCGTATGTTGGCTTTAGAAAATGAGTATATTGCTACGATAGATGCTGTAATTAAATTTTTACAGGGGAAAAATCCAACGTTTGCACACACCATTATCAAAGAAGATTTTTTACCTAGAGCCTCTCGATTTGATCAGCTAGAAGAGCTAGAATGGGCTTTTGGTTCGATGGGTATCCAAGATCAAGCGAAGCATTTAGCGACGCTGTATCTTGAAGATATCGCGGATTTAATTGTTGATACGGTTGATCCTCATTTTGGGTTTAGTCGTTATGCCGAGCGTTTAGGTCGATCAGCGCATACTTTTGATGAGTTGTATGAGTCGTTGCAGCAACCCTTAACTTTTATTGATGAATTGACTCTTGAACTTTTAACGGGGATTGTTGCTCAATCTAATCCCAAGATCGTTGGATTTTCAGTGCCTTTTCCAGGTAATTTATACAGTGCTTTTCGCTGTGCGCAATGGATTAAACAAAATCATCCTGAGATAAAAGTAACAATGGGTGGGGGATACCCCAATACGGAGTTACGTTCCTTATCGGACACCAGAGTATTTGAGTTTTTTGATTTCATTACCCTGGATGATGGGGAAGCGCCTTTAGAAAATCTAATTCTCCATGTTGAAGGAAAATTAGCGCAAGAAGAATTAAAACGCACGTTTGTGTGTAAGGATAACAAAGTGGTGTATATCAATAACCCACTTAAACGAGATTACAAACAAGCAGAAGTTGGAACGCCTGATTATTCAAGTTTAAAACTCAATGACTATATTTCCGTAATTGAAGTTGTCAATCCGATGCATCGTATGTGGAGTGACGGACGCTGGAATAAGTTAACCATGGCACATGGTTGTTATTGGGGAAAATGTACGTTTTGTGACATTAGCTTGGATTACATCAAGGTATATGAGCCTGTAGCAGCTAAATTGATTGTCGATCGAATGGAGACGTTAATTGAGCAGACGGGAGAAACGGGATTCCATTTTGTAGATGAAGCGGCGCCACCAGCTTTGATGCGTGAAGTAGCTTTGGAAATTATTCGAAGAAAAATCACAGTATCTTGGTGGACCAATATTCGCTTTGAGAAAAGTTTTACTCGTGATTTGTGTTTCCTGTTGAAAGCATCCGGATGTATTGCTGTTTCAGGAGGGTTGGAAGTTGCATCAGATCGCTTGCTAAAGTTGATTGAAAAAGGAGTAACGGTAGAACAAGTGGCTCGTGTAAATCGCAATTTTACGGAAGCGGGTATTCTTGTTCACGCCTATTTGATGTATGGTTTTCCAACGCAAACCGCACAAGAAACCATTGACAGCTTGGAGATGGTTCGTCAATTATTTGAAGCGGGTATTATGCAATCTGGATTTTGGCATCAATTTGCAATGACTGCACACTCTCCAGTAGGAATGAATCCAGAGGAATATAAAGTAATCGCACAGAAGACAGAGCATAGTGCTTTTGCAAATAATGATGTTCCCCATGTCGAAATGAATGGCGCCATTCACGATAAGTTTTCTTTTGGATTAAAGAAATCCCTGTTTAATTTTATGCATGGCATGTGTTTGGATTGGCCGTTGAACGAGTGGTTTGATTTCAAAGTCCCTCGTACCTCTATTCGCCCAGATTATATTGCCTCTTGTTTAGAAAGTGAACTTTTACCTACCTATAGAGGAAATCAAAAAATCGTGTGGTTGGGTACATATCCATATAAAGAATATTTTACAAAAAAGAAAAAAGGACAAGCACGTGAAATGGTTGACCTTATTTTTTATACTAAAAATGATACCCTAACCATTAGTTTAGACCAAGAAGAGGGGGATTGGTTTGCTTCTTTTATAGAAGAAGTAAAGGGAAGTACCACACAAACGAAAACCTATCAAGAGATGAAAACGAGTTTTGAAACGACCTGTTCTACTGACTTTGAGCTATTTTGGTTTTCAAAGCCAGTACAACAATTGCGTGAAATGGCACTACTTGTAGTGTAAGGGTTAGTTCGTTGCCCTTTTTTCGAATTGATATAAGCGTATCTCAGTAATGAGGATTACTAGAAGTACACCTCCGCCAATAAGTACCATTTCTGTTAGTTGAAAATTAGTTTGCGGAAAAATATCAATGTAGAAAAGTAGATTGACAATTAATATAATACTACCCAAGATAAGCATAAGTTTACCACTTAATTTCTGAGAAAAATCCCAATTTTCTTGATTTTTCATGCTTCGAGGAGTTCGATAACCTATAGGGCCAATATCTTTGCACTTTGGTGTAAGCCATCCTACAATAATGAAAATAATAGGCAAAAAAAAGTAATGAAAAAGAGTCGGCTCAGACATAAGCGGTTAGTTAGCTGTTTGTATAAAAGTTGCAATTGCCGAAGCAAGTTCTGGATGTAAAGGAAAAGTGGGATCACCATAGCTTTTCATATTATCTTCGTCTTTGTCAATTTGTTTTAAGACGTGATTCATGTTTTTTAAGGTAATGCGTTTGGCTTTGGGATTTGCCTGACTCAATAAATCCCCTTGTTTTAAAGAAACTTGTAAATCTTTATCACCATCAATAATCAGTGTTGGTTGTTTTATTTTGGCTATTTCTACGCTTGGATCGTATTTCATCCAGGAAATTAAGTAAGGTTGTACGCTAGGGCGATACAAGGCTTGAAGCATAGGAGGAATCTCTTTTACTGTTTGTCCATTTTTTAATGCAGTATTGATTTCTGTTACTTTTGCTCCTAAAGCTGGTAATTGTTGGGTGATTTGTTCATAGATGATTTGATCTGCAGTTGTACCTGGTCCCTGTAAAGAAACGTACTTCGTAACTGTAGCAGATTTGTTTGCTAAAAGATTGGCAAGTAGTGCACCCTCACTATGTCCAACTAAGGTAATCTTAGGATATTGAGACGTGAAATAAGTGACAATTAAAGCTAAATCATCCACTCCATCTTCAAAACGTCCTTCTTCTTCTTTTATAGGTTGATTCAGTTTTAATTGCGTAATAAAGCGTTTGTCATAGGTAAATACATCAAGATTATGAGAGCTTAAAGCTGTTGCTAACATTTTATATGAATTACCTTTTAAACCAGCAAAACTATTTCCATTGCGATTGGTTGGACCTGAACCAGGAACAATAATAACGAGATTGTCGTTTTTTGTAGCTGTGGTATATAAATCTCCTAGTAATTGGGAATCAATAGCAATCTCTTTGATTTGAGGTGCTTGAGCAAATCCCAATAAAGCACATAAGGCTGTTAAGAGGTAAATAAAGAAGTGTAATATAGTTTTCATAGTTGTATAAGGTTAGAGTAGTAGTTTTTTTCTATAAGTATTAGTATAAATAAACCAATAGTTTAGATACAACTTCAGCTAGTAATACTGCTACAATTAGTAATACATGATGAGAAGCCTGTTTTGAATTTGTTGCATTTTTGTATCCTCTGTAAAGTAAAAATCCCATAAAAACAAGAGCTGTAAGTCCTACTAAGGCACTTAACCCGAATAGAAAGAGATTGATAAAAGGGAGTTCTGTTATCATTGTAGGATTATGCAAATTGGCGACTAAGAAATCAGCCGTTTCTTGTTGGATGTTTCCTATATTGACAAAAAGTGAAAAATAAAGAGGAACCCTACAAATGAGTGCTACATTGAAAATGTCAATAAGGCGTGCTTTGGTTGGTAAAAAACGCGAGAGTATAAATAAGGTAACCGTTAGACACAGTGTATTTACTATATTATCTACTAGTGGTTGATACCATTGAAGTTGGGTGGTAAGATGCATATCTAAAACCCCATCAAATCGGGTATTGGTAAGAAAAGCAAACAAAGATCCAGCGACTAAAAGAAGTGAACCAATGAACAAGAGTTTGGTTTCCTGTAGAGTTTCAAAAGGTTTGGTAATAGCATTTTTCATAAAGTTGTAGTTGTGTTGGTTTGTAATTATGTTATGGGTTTTGTAGTTTTTTAATATGATCAATCATATCGTCTAATTTATTTCGCACAGTTGGATAGCTAATATTCATTTGTTGTGCCATTTGTTTTAGACTTCCACTGTAAAGAAAAAATTGTAAGATGAAATCTTGCTCCTCTTGTGTCAATTGAGAGAGTAGCGGTAATTCAAATTGTCCACCTACTGTTGTTTCACAACTTTCACACGCTAATTGTGTAACATGTAATTTATTGTTGCAACTAGGGCAATGTGTAGGTAATTTATGTTTTGTTTTCAAATTGTTCAATTTTATTAAAGGCTAATTTAATAAAATTTATGTTATAATTAAAAATATTTTTTTTAATAGGTTGTTTTTTGAGAAAGTGAGAAAGTGAGAAAGTGAGAAAGTGAGATGATGAGATTGGTGAGATGATGAGGAGGTGAGAGGGTGAGAAGGTGAGAGGGTGAGAAGGTGAGAGGGTGAGAAGGTGAGACTGTGTGAGGGTGAGACGATGAGGTGGTGTGATGTAAAACCCCGTAGTGGCAAATGGCAATTTGCCAAGTAACTAGATAATTTGTTTGATTAAGAGTGCATCAAAATCTTATTTCATCCATAAAATTCACGACTTCACAAAGCACATACCTCACAAAGCACATACCTCACAAAGCACAAACCTCACAAAGAACAAAGCACAAACCTCACAAAAAAATCCTCCTTATTCTATTTTCATAAAAAAAGGTATGAACAAATCATGTCCATACCTTTTTTGCGTAAGTAAAATAATATTATTGATAAAAAACCTCTTTCTTGTCTAGTAGTAGTAGTGATTTTAAAGCAAAGTAAAATGTTTTTCTGGCTGTTGTAATCGTTAGCACAAGAAAGAGGAAGAAATAATAATAATTGAAATTATTTTTGAATATAATTTTGGTCGATTTTCTGGTCGATTTTTTCTAATACAGTTTCTGTATGAATAATCGTATACAACACACAAAAGATATTAGCAGTAATCATAATTGCTTGTAGTGTTTGT
The DNA here is from genome assembly GCF_052691955.1 of Myroides sp. TSA_177.3. NCBI lineage: Bacteria > Pseudomonadati > Bacteroidota > Flavobacteriia > Flavobacteriales > Flavobacteriaceae > Myroides > Myroides sp. TSA_177.3. The sequence continues at coordinate 24,542 of NZ_JBQZGD010000018.1, read as the reverse complement.
GTGGCATAATCAAATTGAGCTAGCGTATAGTTCATGCAAATTAAGAATAAACTAGCTGCAATAAGAGACGAACTACTTGTGCGTTGTGCTACGCGCCAGTGTTTGTCATCTTTTAACGCATTATGACTTCTATAGCCTATTAAATGCACTTGTTTAAAGTGAAAAAGAAGATTAAAAAATCCTATTAGGCCTAGAACTATAGGAAAAATATATAGCATGGTCATATTTGTTGTTTTTTGGTTGGTTTTGGTATTTGCTAAAATAAACAAAAAATTAACTTAAACTTAATCTAGAAGTCTAAAAGGAAAGAATTATTTGTTTTTCAATATTTTAAGTTATAATGAGTGCTTTATTTTTTTGTTTTTAGTTAATAGCTGGTTTTATTATGCTTAATTCAAAAAAATCGCGTTGTTAATAAAGTATTTGTTTTATATGGATGGAATAATTAAGAAAAAAAGGGACATAAAAAAAGCTCACTTACGAGAAGTGAGCTTGATTCTAACTGTTTGAAAACAATTAATTTACAATTTCAAAACTTGATTCATAAATTTTTCAACTTCCTCAGAAGCAAAGTCAACACCACCAACAATACGTTGAATCATATTTCCTTTTTTATCAAAAATCACAGTGGTAGGAATAGAGGTTCCCAAGTAAGTACTTGAAACTGTAGCTGCAGGAATATAAATGGGAAGATCTAAACTCCTTTTGTCCATAAAAGCTTTTGCTTTTTCATAGTTACCATCGATATCAACCAGTAAGAAAACAACGTCTTGGTTTTTCATTTTTTCTTTTAATGCTTGAATGGAAGGCATTTCTTTAATACAAGGAGGACACCAAGTAGCCCAAAAGTTAACAAATACAACTTTACCTTGTAAAGAACTCAAGGATACTTTTTTCCCTGTCGCATCAAAAAATACAGCATCCGTTGTTTTGGTGTTTACAACAGGGGCGTTTTTTTGCTGTGCTTGAGCAGGAGTACTAGCATATAACCCTAATGCTAGTAGGAGCATAAGAGCTCCGAGATGACGGTTTAATTTTTGTGTGAATTGCATCATACTACATTTATTTTTTTGAGTTTTTCATTTCTTCTGAAGGCTTGTTAATTACCAAGTCTTCTTTGTGAAGTGCACCGAATACTTCCGTAAGAGTATCCAATTGCACGCCTAATTCAACGGGAATTCTAGATAACTGATCGCCTTTTTTCGTGATTACAAAATTACCTGATTGGGTGTTGAGAATGCTCTTTGTAGCCATCCATAAGGTCGGTTGCTTGCGTTGTAAGGCTAATTTCACTTGTGCATAATCTCCTCCTTGTAATTTTCCATTTGTATTATCAAGGTCAAATTCCAAGGTTAAGGATCTATCTTGTTGATTCAATACGCCAGAAGTTCTCGACAGTTGTGCTGTAAATTGCTCTCCAGGATAAGCACTAATGGTAAACGTTGCAGCAGCCGTTTTTTGTATAGCTCCTGCGTGTTTTTCGGGTATTGCTACAGTTAAACGCAATTGATTATTTTGAGCCATTTCAAAAATAGGCGTATTTCCGTTATTGCCTACTAAAGATCCGTTAGATAAGTTACGCTGTGTAATAATTCCATCAAAGGGAGCTACAATACGCAAATAATCTTGAAGCTGTTTGGCTTGTGCTGTACTGGCTTTAGCAGATTCAAAAGCAGATTTTGTACTGTTCATTGTACTTTGTGCACGTTCTAATTCGACTTGTGCAACAGCGCCTGTAGTTCTTGAGGCTTCTAGCAAGCGATCATATACTTGTTTGGCTAAAAGGTAATCGCTATAGGCTTTATCCTGGATAGACTGATCCGATAAGGCACGTTGATTCATCTCAGGTGCTTCTAGCAACGCTAATAATTGTCCTTTTTTTACATGATCTCCACGATCAACGTACAAGTGTTTAATGAAACCAGAAACCTTAGCATATAAAGCGACCTGCTCATAGGGTTTGATTTCACCTGGTACAGTAATAGAATAAATAGGATTTAATTCCTGTAAAGGAGACGTGCTCAAATCCACAGTAACAGTTGGAGGAGTGGCTGTTTTTTCAGTTGGAGCATTATCCTTACAAGCTGTGAAAAATAAAGTGCTACCTAATATCGTGAGAGATAAAATGACGTATCGTTTCATAATTGTGTTATTAAAAATCAAAATTAATGGGTTTCAAGTGAGTGAAATTTACTTTTTGGATCATCAGGATCTAATGAAGGACCAACTAAGGTTGCCTTTTGCATCGTTGAGGTAAAGAAATGCGGTAGAAGCAATAGAATGGTAACAGTCGATGCTAAAAGACCACCAATTACAGCTTGACCTAAGGGAGCAACTTGTTCTCCACCATCTCCTAAACCTAAAGACATCGGCAACATTCCCGCAACCATGGCAGCAGCAGTCATTAATACTGGGCGTAGACGAGAAGAAGCAGCTAAGCGAGCTGCATTAACAGTGCGCAATTGCATTTCTTTTCGATAGTATTCCGCTTGATTAATTAAGAGCACAGCATTGGAAACGGAAACCCCAATAGACATAATAATCCCCATATACGATTGTAAGTTTAAGGTACTTCCACTGAGGAATAATAACAGTAAACTTCCTGCAATTACTGCCGGCAATACAGATAGAATTACTAATGGTAATCGGAAAGATTGATAGTAAGCGGATAACATCAAATAGATGGTAACAACAGCAACACCAAGTCCGATTAATAAATTACCAAGTGTTTCATCTAAGAGATTGAGCGTCCCTTCTGTCCAAACAATAGTTCCCCTTGGCGGTTCTCCTACATTGGCAATGGCTTTTTTCACAGCTTTAGAAGCTGATCCCAAATCTTTATCGTGGATGTTTGCAATAACAGTTACATATCGATTCGGCCCTTTTCGGTTCACTTGAGCTGCTTCATCTACTAAATTAACAGTTGCAACATCCTCTAAAATTGGACGTAAACTACCTTTTTTCAATGGAAGCGCTTTGAGTTTTTCAGCACTGTCAATCGTTCCTTCCGGAATTTGAACCTGTACTTGGAAAACTAATCCAGAGTTTGGATCCACCCATAAATTTTTGTCCGTATAACGCGTAGAAGAAGTTGCCGTAGCTAAACTTCGGGTAACATCGCTCATCGTTAAACCAAATTGACCTAATAAATCGCGGTTTACTTCAATTTGTAAGGTTGGATAGTTTAAAGGTTCTGCAATTCGAATATCGCGTAGATAAGGAATTTCTTTTAATTCTTGTTCAATTTTCTTGGCGTGATTTTCTGCCAATTTAATTTGTCTCGCACCAACTTTAACTTCAATAGGCGTCATGGCTCCTTGGCCCATGATCTTTTCTACCAATTCCATAGGTTCAAAGTTAATCAGGACCTCTGGTCGATTGGTACTTACTTGTTCTCTAATTTGCTCTTTGAGTGCTGAAATTGACCCTTTGTAGATACTTTGATCAATGGCTACCTGCAATACGGCCTCATGGGAAGCATTAGTGAATAAGAAAATAGGGTTAATCGGCGTTCCCGAAGGGTGCATCCCCACAAAAGACGAAGTGATGGAAATTCCATTTTCTGGTAATACCGAAGCAATATCGCTGATAATCTCTTTGACAATTTCTTCTGTTTTCTCAATGCGACTTCCCTGAGGAGCTTCAATGCGAATCTGAAAATCCCCACTGTTAGAAGCAGGCATGATATCGGTTCCAATGAATTGCAGTAAAAGGGCAATACACCCTACAGCTACGAGGATGTAACCGACAAAAAGTGCACGAGATCGCTTGTGCCAAACACGCACCACTTGAGAGTAACGCAAGCGAAATTTCTCAAAGAATTTGCGTTGTCTTTTTGTTTTCTTGTCATAAATCGCAAGGTGTTTGTTCTTCATTAACCAATTGGCTAAAATAGGAACGAACGTTTGTGAAGCTAAGAACGAGAAAATCATGGCAAACGCTACCGCCATTGAAAGAGGCATGAACATGTCTTTCGGAATCCCCGTCATAATAAAAGCAGGGGTTAACACCGCTAAAATACAAAGAAGAATAAGCAACTTGGGAATTGAAATTTCAAGAAGCGCGTCTAAAATAGCTTGGGCCTTGGATTTTCCCATCTCAAAGTGCTGGTGAATATTCTCTATGGTCACGGTGGCTTCATCGACGAGAATACCAATGGAGAGTGCAAGTCCACTCAGGGTCATAATATTAATGGTTTGACCCATAAAATATAATGCTGCCACAGCAGATAAGATAGCCACTGGAATCGTCAATATTACAATGATGGCTCCACGTGTATCACCTAAGAATAAGAAAATCATCAATCCAGTAAATAAAGCTCCTAAGATTCCTTCGTGAATCAAGTTGGTCAAAGAGCGTTCAATGTATTTGGATTGGTCAAATTCATAACGGATAGATACATCTTCAGGAAGTGTGTTTTCCAATAAAGGCAAAGACGCTTTTAAGTTTTTTACTACATCTATGGTTGAAGCATCTGCTTTTTTGATAATTGGCAAATAAACAGAGCGCGTGCCATTAATTAAGGCATATCCTGTTGTTTGGTCAGCTGCATCAATCACCTGTGCAACATCTTTTATATAGATGGTTCTATTGTCAGTTGTACGCACCGGAGTATTGAGAAATACTTCTGGATTGGTTGCAATGGAGTTAATCGGAGCCATTAAGTTTTGTTCTCCAATGCGGATATTTCCTGCAGGAGAGGGGTGACTGTTTTTCGTAATGGCTAAGGTAATTTCTTCTGGACTCAAGCCATTGGCTTGCATGGCTTGTGGATCAATATTGACAATAATAGAGCGCACATTACCTCCGAAAGGAGCAGGTGCAGTTACCCCAGGAATTTCCACAAACATGGGTCTAATTCGCGTCTGTACCATGGTTTGTAGTTCTGTAATAGTACGTTGGGGACTCTCAAAAACGAGTTGTCCAACAGGTAGAGAACTACCATCAAATCGAACCACCATAGGAGGTACAGCTCCTGGTGGTAAGAATCCCATTGCACGAGATACTTGGGTAGAAACTTCTCCTGCTGCTTGCGCCATATCCGTTCCTGGATAAAAGGATAATTTCATCAAGGTTAATCCTTGAACACTTTTAAAATCAATGTTTTGCACTCCTCCAACGAAGAGCAATACTTTTTGAAATTCATTCGCCATAAATCCATCCATATAGGCTGGCGAAAGTCCACCATAAGGCATGGCAATATAAATGGAAGGAAGTTCTATTTCTGGAAAGATATCGACATTGATTTTCTTAATCGAATTAATCGATAAGAAGCCCAAGGCTAATACGATGATTAGAATGGCAATAGGCTTTCTTAAGGCAAATCTGATTAGATTCATACGGAGTCTATATTATAAGTTAGTAAATAAAAAGTCAAAATTCGCGGTTAAGGTTGCCTCAGAAACCAATTGCATCCAATATTGTTGGGTTGCCTCAATGTGGGTTTTCTCCGCTTGTTCGAGTAACTGTTGAATTTGTAAGAGCTCACTAAGTGTGATTAAGCCGCTTTTATAACGCGCCATATACATGGTATAAGCCTGAGTTGCATGTACAATCGCTTGGTGTGTTTGCTGCAATTGCGCTGTTTGTTCTTTAATCTGAACTTGACTAGCTTCTATATTGGCATGTAAGGCTTGCTCATACGCATTGTATTTTTTCTCCGCACTTTCTGCCTGTTTACTTAGGGCTTGTTTTTTATATTGGTTGATAAATAAGGAAGAAAAATTCCAAGTGATACCAACGCCAACTAGATAGTTGTCAACAGAATTAGAAAAACCATCTTTCCATTTGTCTGTAACCGTATTGGTTTGAATACCACTACCTCGAATCGCATACCCTCCTAGTACTTTTACACTTGGGAGTGCTGCTCTTGTCATAGACTTACTGCTGTGTTCAAAATAAGAAGCTTCTTGTTTGTATTGAGCTAAAACAGGATGTTCAATCTCCTCAGCTGTGTTTGATGTATTGGTTTTGTGTAAAGGAAAAGTTAGAAAGTTGTGTAAACGCGTTGCATCAAGGGTATCTAGTGGTTCTCCAACTAATTCCGTTAAGGCAATGTGAGTCGCTTGTTTACTTCCAGTCCAAAAACTTTGTTGTCCTGCTGCTTGTAGATAGGAAGAATGTGCCAATAGATTATCAGCCGCAGGTTTTAATCCTGATACGGCTAATCCATTGGTAATTAATTCGATGCTTCTCAGACGCTCTGCATTTTTACTCATCCAATCATAATTGGCTGTAGCATATAAATGCTGAATATGACGAAAGGCTAATTCTTTTTTGAGTTGTAGGACGTAAGCTTCTTTTTGTGCTATTTGTTGTTGATATTGGGCAGTAGCAGCTTTGTTTTCCTGCTGCTGTTTACCAAAGGCAAATACTTCCCATTCAACTACGGCTGAACCAAAGGTATTGAAGGTTTGGTCACTGCCATCCAAGAGTGTGAGGTTTCCACTGACATTAAAAAAGCCAGATTGTGGAAAAAATGCCCCATTACTCCCCTCAAAAGTACCATATGAGTTTTGGGCTTGAACTTTAAATTGAGGTAAAGCTTGACTTTTTACCGCTTGTGTTTTGCTTGCTGTTGAGGCTACTAAAGCTGTCTGTGCTTGTAATCCTGGATAATTATGTGCTACTTTTTCCCACAAGTCACCCAAGGAATTTTTTCCTGGCTCTTGAGCATAAATAGTCACGCTTAAACAGGTCAACCACAGGTATGTAGCCGAACGAAAAATCGTTTTCATTAGAAAGAGAATATAAGGGATCTGTCCAGAGATAGATCGCAAATTATTGGATTTTGTTAACGAATAGATAGTAGGTAAACCGTGTAATAGCTTAAGCTAACCACGATAGACTGACCAGAAAGACGTTAAAAAATCAAATTCTCAGGTTCTGAAATTCGATAAATAAAGGGAGCTTGCCCTGTAATTGGGAGGTATCCTGATACGCAGGATTTGTATTGGATTCACCTTTGATGCGAATGCCAAAAAAGAAAATAAGAAAAGTAGATACAACTAAAGCAATAAATGGATTTGTGATATCCCACCCCGCTTTTTGTAACACTTGGCTATGATCATCGATACTGAGACTTTGACCACAACTTCTTTCAGTTACTGTTGTGTATTTTTTACTTTTATTGGTTTTAGTTGTTTGTTCTATGGGAGTCGTCGTGTCACCAAGTAAGTGGTTGAGACTCGTCTGCATGGAACAAGTAGAGAAAATAAGCCATACCGCACACACCAAAGCGAACGCTTTTTGCATTTTTTTGAGCATGATATGTGATGTGTTTATTTTCATACAGAGACAAACATAGGGTATTTCAAAATTAAATACAACGTTTTTTTATTTTTAATTCGGTGAATGGTAATTCGTCAGATTCATAACAGAAGGCAAATGAATAAGCTTAATTACAAAATGACAGCCTCACACAAAAAAATAATGACATAAAAAATAAAAGAGAAACCTTTGGTATGAATTTTGATTGATATTCAGGAAAGAAACAAAAATTAAATAACACAATATGAAAAGAGTATTAGTATTATTTGGGTTAATTCTTAGCTTGTTCGCAGTGACAAGTTGTAGTACAGATGACAATAGTGGATGGAGACCTTATCCGGTAGGTGGTTTAACCATGGTGAATGGTTATGGTGGTTCAGAGGCTGTTTGGTATTTGGCTAATGGTCGTTTTGTACAACCTCCTTATCAAGGGTTGATGTACAAAGGCTATGATTATATCGGATTATATACGGGGAATCGCTCGTTGGATATTGTCACCAATCAAAATGAAAGAATTGTGAGTAATGCAGGGATACAAGTGGTGGATGGACAACTCTATACTTCTTTCGTAGGAGGGAAATCAAAAGATCAGGTTATCCACTTTATAACCAATGATCAACGTATTACCCTTGGAGAAGAAGGGAATTTGACTCATTCGGGACTTCGTTTTTTTAATTTGACAGGAGAGGATTTAGTTGTAAATGTAAAACTAGATGATGAGGTTGTGTTTACCAATCGAAATACGGAAACAGAAACGTCTGCGAAAGAAAATGAAAAATTTATCGCTCAAACAAGTAAAACCTATACGGTGACTGTACAGGATAAAGACGGTAAAGAAATAGCTAAACGCGATCAAATCACTTTGGAAAAAGGTAGGTATTTTTCCTTAATTCTAGTCGGTTCTAAATCTGCTGAAAAACCTTATTACATAGGTCTTGTAAAGCAGTTTTAATTCTATATCTATAAATCAATTGGGAAAATAGTCATCATCTATATGGTGGCTATTTTTTTTATAGGATAGGCGTTAGTTTCATCAAAGCGAAAAGAATATATTTGTTTATCCAAATGCTTATTTTAGATATGAACACAATCTTTTCCAACCAGCAAATTAATACCACAGAACTGCCTACTACAGCTGCAGTAATTTTCCAACCTTTACATGTAAAGTATAAACGTGTTGTTCTAATCAGTACGATTATTTTTCTTTTGTTTATTTTGGCATTGGGAGCAAGTGGTTTCTACTTACCCTTTTTAGGAGAGGATTCCATGTTGTTGGAATACAAGGCCATTGTATTTGGTGCAAGTGTTGTGTTTTCTTTGCTTGTGCTGGTTTTAAATATGTTGGGTGTGAGTAAAAAAGGATATGCAGTGAGAGAACATGATATTCTATATAAGTCGGGTGTACTCCATCAAAAAGAAACGACAATTCCTTTTAATCGAGTCCAACATGTAGAAATTTACGAAGGAGCTTTGTTGAGGTTATTTGGACTTTGTAGAATTGAGTTTTTTACGGCAGGTGGAAGTTTAGGAGATTTAAAAATTCCAGGTTTACCTCTTGAAGAGGCCAATAAAATAAAGGCTTATGTGATTGAAAAAGTATTACCTCAAGCCAAGGAGAGAGGCGAAAACAATACGCAAGACTTTTTAAATACTGAGCAATAATGAATTTTTATATTCCTAATCGACAGGCACCTATTGGTATTGTTGTCAATTTTATTTATTGGTTGCAAAAATTTGTTCGTGCTTTTTTTCCTGTCCTTATTTTAGTAGCCCTGAGAATCAACAAAGGGGAATGGACAGGGAGGTGGGATTGGATCCTATTGAGTGTAATTGGTGGGCTTATTTTAGCCCTAGTTTTTGCTTATTTCAGCTACCGTAATTTTACTTTTCACATTGAAAAGGAAACCGATGCTTTTGTCTTGCAAAAGGGAATTTTTAATAAAACAAAAACGACCATTCAACTTCGCAAGATTCAACAGGTAAATATCAATCAATCGTTTATAAATAAGTTGTTTCAAATATATTCGATTGAGGTCGATTCTGCAGGAAGCGGAGCTAAAGAAGGAGTAATTACCTCTGTTTCTCATGAAGTCGCCCAAGCGTTAAAAGAAACATTATTGGCCTATAGAGAAGGATTGCTAGAAGCAGAGGGGGAGGATACTGTAGATCAAGGAACAACTCAAGAAAGGAATACCGTACAAGATGTTCGACATATCAATGTATTGACCTTATTAAAAGTGGGAGTAACGACCAATTACCTGTATACAATGGGAATTGTTTTATTATTTGCAAACTCCCTGATATATGAAGGTTCTAAGTTTTTTGGAGATACCATAAATGATGAAGCAATCGATACATTTATCGAAGAACGAATCACTTTTTATGTCGGATTGATTCTAATCCTTGTTTTTTTAGCAGCTATCTTTATTGCCAATATCATTCGCACCGTTATTAAATTTTATAACTATAAAGTGGTGGTTCAACAAGGTAGTTTATTTCTTTCATACGGATTACTTCATACGAAGAGTACAATCATTAAACCATCTCGTGTTCAATTAGTCAAAATTGTGCGCAATTATTTCCAGAAACTATGGGGGATTTCAAGTTTTAAAATTCACCAAGTCTTTGGAAAAGAATCGTTAAATAAGAAAACAGGACTAGAAATCCCAGGTTGTTCCAATGAAGAAACCAAAGAGTTTTTTGATATGATTTATAAAAAACCGTTGGATTTTCAAGGAGTTGAATTGAAATACAACTATCGTTTTTTTGGTTTTCGTTTCTTCTTTTTGGTGCTCGTACCAATCAGCTTATTTATAGGACTAACACAAGAAACACTAGATACAAGTTTGAGGTTTAGTAGTGCAGCTGCCTATTTTGTAGTGGTAACGTTGTTGATTTGGCGTTATTTTAGAGTGGGACGATTAATTGTTACGGATGATTTTATCATTGTAAAAACAGGAGCTTGGGATATAACACACACTATTTTAGAACCCCATAAAATTCAAAAAATTGTACTATCTCAATTTGCATGGCAAAAAGCAGCTAATGTGGGAAACCTAATGTTGCATACTGCGGGAGGAATTGTTCATTTTAGCACCTCGAATTACGAACAAATGAAGCAATTTAGAAATCAATGGTTGTATAAGATCGAAAGTGAAAATAAGCATTGGATGTAGTATAATTTACAGTGGACGGTTTACAGTTTACCGTAAACTGTCCACCGTATAAATTGTTAACAGTAAACCATTCCCTATTCCACATATTCTTTAAGTGAACAATTCATCAAGATAAAACCAGGAAGTGTCTCTTTTTTCAATTTCTTTTTGAGGAGAGGCACGAGTAATCCATTGAAATTTTCACCTTGAACGAATAAGCATTTGTGTTCATCAATGGGGATAATTTCAAAGTAGTGATACCCATCAAAAAGACCTTTAATACCTAGTTTACCTAACCAAGTTAATTTTTGATGTGGTTTGTATACCTGAACAATAGGAGCAAAACGCATGTTCTGAATTTTTACTCTCAGTTTTTGACGTGGTGCAGCAGTTCCTTCTATTTTAGTAATAAAAGGATTCCATTTGTAGTAATTTTCAAAATCAATTAATGCATTCCAAATGGTTTCTGCATTTGCTTTAATTTCTATTTGTGTAACCAGTTTCATATCGTATTGTTTTACACAAATATCTTTGCTTTTGAATTAGGAACTCTTGATATACATCAAGAAAACAGGGGAGATTTATTTTCGCCTTAATCTACTCAGTGTTTCGGGCGTCATACCCAATAAAGAGGCAATATACTGATGCGGTACGTGATTGAATAAAAAGGCGTAATCCTGGCAAAAAGCATGGTAACGCTCCTCGCTATTTTGAGATAAGAATTGAAAAATTCGCTGTTCCATTTGATGAAAGCAATGGCCGATGAAATTTCGTTCTTTGGTTTGCCAATCGGCGATTTTCGTTTGTAGCTGTTGGTAGTCTTTCTTTGAAACGGAGAATAAGGAAACAGGAGTCAAGGTGGTAAAGTTCCATCTCGCGGGTTGATCAAAAAGCCAAGAAGATAAATCGGTAATAAAATAACTCGGTGCACTAATCCACTGTGTAATTTCCTTTCCATCAAAATCAGCATGAATGCGGATATAGCCTTCTGTAAGAAAGAAAAGCTGAGTAGCTTCTTTACCTACTTCTAGTAAAGAGGTATTCTTGTTGTAGGTATGCGGAACAAAATAGTTGGCAGCTTCCTGAGCTTCATTATCCGTTAAATGAAGTAGGAATTGTAAAGAGGCTTGTAATGACATAAAAAAAAATTGTCCTTTGATTCAAAGGACAATTTACGATTATTCAGTTACTTTCGTTTCTTCTTTTTTTCTTTCTTGAATAAATTCATTCAAACTTTTTGCGTATTTGTGATTTTGTATTTCAGGAGTTAACGCATTATAAATGGTATCCAAGTATTTGATATTGCGATCATATAATTCAGTAAGCGCAATATAAGGAGCTACATCAGAATGTTTGTTGTTTAAAGCAAAGTTAATCGCATTCAAGTATAAACGACCTGCTAATTTTTTACTTACGCCTTGTAAGCTGTCTAGTTGAGCAGCATTTGCTGTTTTTTGAGCTTCAAATAAGGCTATGTATAAATCGTTTTGACGATCTGTAATGAGAGTTCTTGACTTAAGATACTCATTGTATAGTTCATTGCTTTGTGATCCCTGTACTTTTGCGTCCTTGTAAAAGTTTTTCAATGTCGTTTCGATGGTCATTGCTCCTGGTTCTGCAAAAAAGGCCAATTGATTATCAATAGAATTACTATGTCCACGATCTAATGAAAGGAAAAGCATTTCTGGTGATTCTAAATGATGTTTGAAAGCGAAATTTGATGACTTTCCATCAAAAACGACAGAGTCTATAGCAGTGAAAACAGTATCTTGAACATGGTATAGATATACTTTCCCTTGCTTTAAGCCTTCTATTTTTCCTGTAATAGTTAGGTTGTTTGTTCCTTTTGTGTCTTTGCTACATGAAGCAAGAAGTGAAGCGCCTAAGAGTAAGGCAATACCCATATATTTTTTCATCCTATTCTTATTTAAATAAATCTAACCCTGGGATATTAGGCATACCATCTTTGGCAGCCGCTGCTAATTCAGCCTCGTGAATTGCTGTAGCTTTTTCAATGGCTCTGTTTAATACTAGAACAAGATAATCTTCCAATTGATCTTTATCTTCCATTAATTCATCCGAAATGGATAAGGAACGAATTGTTCTGTTTGCTGTTAAAGTAACCTGTAGTAATTCGTCACTACTTTTTTCGTCAATTAGTATAGTATCTAATCTCTTTTTTGTTTCTTCAATTTTAGCTTGGGTTTCTTGTAATTTACCCATCATTCCCATTAAGTCGCCAAACATAATATAGTACATTAAAATTTAGTGTGACAAAAATAGTATATTCTTTTCAAGTTTTGTTCATGATATGGAGAAAGACCAGAACAAATTTTGTATTATCTTCCCTATAAATTAATTTACATTAAGGATTAGCGAATTTATAATCCGTATTTTTGATACTATAACACCCGTTAATACAAAAAAAGATGAAAGAAGAATTTTTGCCCTTAGCTGTGAAACAAAATACAGCAAATCACAGATTTGAATTAACTGTAGATGGATATACTGCTTTTATTGATTATAAAGAAGATAGTAAGCGTATCCACTTAATTCATACAGAAAGTCCTGAAGAATTAGCTGGTCGTGGTGTTGCAACAGCATTGATTGAAAAGACGCTGATGTTTATAGAAGAACACAATAAAACGGTGATGCCGTTTTGTCCGCTTGTTTTTGCTTATATCAAAAAACATCCGGAGTGGAAAAGAATCGTTGATTTAGGATTTTCTGCCTATGATAAACTGTAATGCAAGTAAAGATGAAAAAGAAAATAGTAGGATTTGGAGCTAGTATTTCTACGACTTCCATTAATAAAGCATTTGCAACCTATGCGTTGGAATTTTTTCCAGAATATGAGGTTGAATTGATTGATTTGAATGATTATAAAGTACCTGTATTCTCTGTAGATTGCGAAAAGGAGAATTGCCCAGAAGAAGCGAAGGCATTCTTAGCCAAAATAAAGGAGGCAGATGTGCTTATTTGTTCGATGGCGGAGCATAATCGAAATTGGACAGTAGGATTCAAAAACTTATTTGATTGGTGTTCGAGATTAGACTTGAAGTTACTTCAAAATAAACCTATGCTTCTTTTATCAACGTCACCTGGCGGATATGGAGCTCAAAATTCAATGAATATTGCTAAGACGATTTTCCCCGCTTTTGGAGGAAATATCTTAACTACATTCGCCTTACCTAAGTTTCATGAAAACTTTGATCGTGAGCAAGGGATTTTAGATGCTGCTTTGTTGGTAGATTTCAAAAATCAAGTTGACGATTTTAAACATAAATTAGTCGAAGAAAATTAATCGAAGAAAGAGATAGTCCATTCACTATCTCTTTTTTGTTAGTATGCTGTTAAAGGTTCGTACTTAGCCCAAAAAGTATGAATATCTTTGAGTTAAATACGGGTAAAACTTAACCAAACAATCTATGACTTCAACCCTTGAAATTCCTGCTACTTTTGATTTTACAAAAGAGTATGTTTTAGAGAATGATCGTGTAAAGCTCATTCCTTTAAGTGAAAAACACCTCGTTGATTTACTGTATTACGCACTAAATGAATCCGATATCTGGTATTTTTCCTCTGATAAACCAACAGATAACGAAAACATGATTAAATATGTAAAATCTGCGTTGGCCATGCGCAAAGAAAAGCAAGGATATGCTTTTGTCGTATGGGACAAAGAGCAGCAGAAATTTGTGGGTTCTACTCGTTATTATCGCGTCGATGTGCGCAATAAGGTTAGCGCGATTGGCTATACCTGGTATAGTAAATCTGCTCAAGGTACAGGAGTAAATAAGAATTGTAAATATCTATTATTTGAGTTTTTATTTGAAAAACTTCGTTTTGAGCGTGTCGAATTTGAAGCAGATAATGAAAATCAACGCAGCATAGCGGCTATTCTTAGTTTAGGGTGTAAACAAGAAGGTGTTTTGCGAAAAAATAAAATCAGAACGGATGGTACTCGTAGAGATAGTGCCATTTTTGGCTTATTGCGAGAGGAATGGCTCGCGACAGCTAAAGAGAAATTACAAGCTAAATTGTAGGATATATTGCAGTGGGGTGCTCTAAAACTATGGATCAAATCTTAGTCTTCCCCCTGAAAAACACGTATTTTTGTATTTTAAATCAAAGAAATGAACGAATCTATTCAAGCTCCTGTAGCTAAAAAAATACCTCATGAACTAAAAGCGCATAACCAAGTGCGTATTGATAATTATTTTTGGTTAAACGACAGAGAGAATAAAGAAGTATTAGCTTATTTAGAAGCTGAGAAAGCTTATTACCAAGCCTCTACAGCTCATACGAAAGACTTACAAGAGCGCTTGTTCTCAGAAATGAAAAACAGAATCAAAGAAGATGATTCATCAGTGCCTTATTTCTACAATGGCTATTATTATATTACGCGTTTTGAGCAAGGAAAAGATTATCCTATACATTCCCGTAAAAAAGGAAGTTTAGAGGCAGAAGAAGAAATTATGTTCGATTGTAATGTAATGGCTGCACCATATGCATATTTTCATTTAAGAGGAATTACCGTATCTGAAGACAATCAATGGGTGGCTTATGGTGTGGATACCGTATCTCGAAGAGAATATACCCTGCATGTAAAAAATCTTCTTACAGGAGAGGTTTTAGATGTAGCAATTACTAATACAACGGGAGCATCTACGTGGGCAAGTGATAATAAGACATTGTTTTATTCCCGAAAGGATGCAGTTACCTTGCGTTCAGATAAGATTTATAAGCACGTGATTGGCACGCCAATGACAGCAGATGTCTTAGTGTACCACGAAACGGATGATACTTTTGATACTTTTATTTACAAAGAGAAATCTAGAAAATTCCTCGTTATTGGAAGTGAAAGTACCTTAACTAGTGAATATCAAATTTTAGAGGCGAATAATCCACAAGGTGAATTTAGAATTTTCCAAAAAAGAGAAAGAGGAGTAGAGTATGGGATCTCGCATTATGATAACCGCTTTTATATTCTGACGAATAAGGATGATGCGGATAATTTTAAATTAATGTCTTGCCCAGAAACACAAACTGCAACTGAACATTGGACTGAACTGATTCCACATCGTGAAGATGTATTGCTAGAAGGTGTTGATATTTTCAAAGATTACTTGGTGATTTCAGAACGTTCTAATGGACTTCCTCATATCAAAATTCAACCTTGGAAAGAAGGAGAACAAGCGTATTATTTGCCTTTTGAAAGCGAAACATATAATGCACAAGCACAAATTAATGCTGATTTTGAAACAGAAAATTTCCGCTTTGTGTATCAATCGTTAAATACACCGTCTTCGGTAATTGATTTTAATATGCGTACCCAAGAGAAAGAAATCTTGAAAGAACAAGAAGTATTGGGAGATTTCGATAAGCAGAACTACGTAGAAGAGCGAATTTGGGCTACAGCAAAAGATGGAGTTAAAATTCCGATATCAATGGTGTATAAAAAAGGAATGGAACGCAATGGGAACAATCCATTTTTATTGTATGCGTATGGATCGTATGGAATTACAATGGAACCTTATTTTTCTACTACGAGATTGAGCCTACTTGATCGCGGTTTTGTTTACGCTATTGCGCATGTTCGCGGTGGAGAAGATATGGGACGCGATTGGTATGAAGACGGAAAATTATTAGTGAAGAAAAATACGTTTACGGATTTTATTGCTTGTTCAGCTCATGTAATTGAACAAGGATATACCTCCAAAGAATATTTATTTGCAGAGGGTGGTTCTGCAGGTGGTTTGTTGATGGGAGTAATCGCAAATGAACGCCCAGATTTATACCAAGGAATTATTGCTCAAGTTCCTTTTGTAGATGTAGTAACCACAATGTTAGATGACAGTATTCCATTAACTACTGGTGAATATGACGAATGGGGAAATCCAAATGAAAAAGAATACTATGAGTATATGTTGTCTTATTCTCCTTATGATAATGTAAAAGCACAAGATTATCCTCATATGTATATCTTAACCGGCTTACATGATTCGCAAGTGCAATATTGGGAACCAGCTAAATGGGTAGCTAAATTAAGAGATACCAAAACCAATGACAACCAATTGTATTTTGATATCAATATGGATACAGGGCATGGAGGTGCCTCAGGACGATTTGAATCCTTAAAAGAAGTAGCGAAAGAGTTTGCTTTCATGTTCGATTTAGTCGGAATTAAACAGTAAAAAGAATTAAATTAGTATAGGTATTGCGCTCAATTTCTGTGAGCAATACCCCATTAAAAAACAAAAAAGATGAAAGAAGAAATCCAAGCTTTTGATAATGTAATCTCTTTAGTAGGAGATACACCTTTAGTGAAATTGGACAAAGTGACCGCTTCATTAAAAGGACATTTCTACGGAAAAGTAGAGGCTTTTAATGCAGGACATTCGGCAAAAGATAGAATTGCCTTGCATATCATTGAAACTGCAGAGAAAAAAGGAATTTTAAAACCGGGTGGAACAATTGTAGAAACGACTTCTGGAAATACAGGTTTTAGTATTGCAATGATTAGTGCAATTAAAGGATATAAATGTATCCTTTCAGTGAGTGATAAATCATCACCAGATAAGATTGATATGTTGCGAGCGATGGGAGCAAAGGTATATGTTTGCCCAGCTAACGTGGCTGCTGATGACCCAAGATCTTATTATGAAGTAGCAAAAAGAGTGCATGAAGAAACACCTGGGTCAATTTATATTAACCAGTATTTCAATGAATTAAATACAGAAGCACATTATTTATCTACTGGGCCAGAAATTTGGGAACAAACAAAAGGGAAAATCACTCATTTTGTTTGTTGTTCAGGAACGGGAGGAACGATTTCAGGAACTGCTCGTTATCTGAAAGAAAAAAATCCTGCTATTCAAATTTTAGGAGTAGATGCTTATGGATCTGTTTTGAAAAAATACCACGAAACAGGAGAGCTAGATCCAAATGAAATAGCACCTTATAAAATTGAAGGACTAGGGAAAAACTTGATTCCATCGGCTACTGATTTTGCTGTGATTGACCAATTTGTGAAGGTAACTGATAAAGATGCTGCTTTAGTAGCTAGAGAATTAGCTCGTACAGAAGGGTTATTCTTAGGGTATACTTCGGGAGCGGTTTTACAAGCGACACGTTTATATGCAGAACAAGGAATGTTTGATGAAAATAGCGTAGTAGTATTACTATTTCCTGATCACGGATCTCGTTATATGAGTAAAATCTATAGTGATGATTGGATGCGTCAACAAGGGTTTCTCGATGAGAGTGAACCTAAAAATGAAATAAACTACATCAAGTAAAAAGTAGAAAAGGCTGTTTGGGTAACAAACAGCCTTTTTTTCTTTCAGATTAAGGGGTTATCAGAAAGAATCCGTAGTAGTCTAAAACTAGCTGGATTTTTAATTTTTCCTTAGTTATAAGATAAAGCACAAATATGTACTTGATTTTCAGTTATTCTAAATTATTAGTAAACAAATGTATGTAAAAAAATCTAATAAATGATTTTATAGCTTGTATTTTTGTTAAATAATTATAGTATTCTTTATTATTCTCTGTTTGAAGAATTAAATTAGGTTTTTTTGAATCAAAACAGCCGTTTTTTCGTTAGTCATTATGCTTAAACTAACTCTTCTTGATTTTCCTCTTGTTCAATCTCAATTTGATGAAAGGATTTACTGTTTTCAAGCAAGCGTATACTATCTGCTCTAAGATTGCGCAAGATTACTTGTTTGTTTAGCTCTTGGTATTTGATAATTATTTTTTTGAGGATTTCTAGGGCTGACATATCTGCGATATGTGATTCTTTGAAATCGATAATGATTTTGTTGGGGTCTTCTTGAGGAGTAAATTTTTCTGAGAAAGAGGTTGTACTACCAAAAAATAAAGGGCCATAAATGGCATAAATTTTATTGCCTTGTTGATCGAATGACTTTCTAGCGCGAATGCGTTTGGCATTATCCCAAGCAAAGATTAATGCTGAAACAATGACACCTACCAATACGGCTAAAGCTAAATTATGAGAGAAAATAATAATGGCTGTCACTAGAAAAAGGGTAAAGATATCAGCCTTTGGCATTTTGGTAATTAAGCGAAACGAAACCCATTCAAAAGTAGAGATGGCAACGACCATCATAACACCAACAAGAGCCGCCATCGGAATTTGTTCGATGACTGGTCCACCAATGAGAATAATGAAAAGAATGGTTAAAGCTCCGATAATACCTGCAATTCGGGTTCTTGCACCGGCCCCGATATTAACTAAGGTTTGAGCAATCATCGCACAACCACCCATACCTCCAAAAAATCCATTGACAATATTTGCTCCACCTTGTGCCATAGCTTCTCTATTGCTATCGCCTTTGGTATTGGTTATTTCATCTACAATATTTAAGGTTAGGAGGGATTCAATTAATCCAACACCAGCCATAACCAATGAGAAAGGGAGGATAATCTGTAGAGTTTCCCAAGTAAAAGGAACAAGAGGCAAGTGAAAACTAGGAAAAGAACCACTAACGGTTGCAATATCGATGACTTTTTTCGTGTCAATTTGAAGAAAGAAAACGAATAAGGTAACTACCACAATAGCAACGAGGGAGGATGGAATCTTTTTTGTTAGTTTGGGAAAAAACCAAACAATACCAATAGTTAAAGCTGTTAACCCTAGCATGAGATACAGGGATGTTCCCGTTAACCAAGTTGTTGAATCCGCCGTTGTGACTTTAAATTGCGCTACTTGAGCTAAGAAGATAATAACAGCTAATCCATTTAAAAAACCATACATCACAGGTTGAGGAATGAGTCGAACAAATCGACCTAATTTACAAGCTCCAACAAGAAATTGGAGGCAACCCGCTAAGACTACAGCAGCAAATAGATATTCTACACCATAGAGGGAGGCTAAGGCAATTAATACCACTACAGTTGCTCCAGCACCTCCTGAAACCATACCTGGTCTTCCTCCAAAGATGGCCGTAATAATCCCCATTAAAAAAGCAGCATATAGCCCCGTTAAAGGAGTTAATCCTGCAAGGATAGCAAAAGATAGTGATTCAGGAATCATGGTCATCGCAACGGTTAAGCCGGCGAGAATCTCATTTTTAAAATTTATTTTTTTTAATGCCGGAATAGACAAGAAAGGATGCATCATCGTGATTCTAAATAAGGCGACAAAATTAAAAATTTTAATTCAAGTAAAGGGTATAAAGCATCAAGGGATTGTAGTTTGAGTAGAGGAAGAAAAATAGGACTCAGGATGAAGAGAGAAGAATAAGTTAGCGTGTTGTGTAACAAAAGAGTAAATCGGGATACTTATAGAGTAAACCAAAAAAATAGAAGTATGAAATTAGTTATTGAAAATTTAAGTAAGACCTATAAAAATGGGGTAAAAGCATTAGATGATTTATCAATAGAAATAGGACCAGGGATGTTTGGTTTATTAGGGCCTAATGGAGCAGGAAAATCAACCTTAATGCGAACAATAGCTACACTACAAAAGCCAGATACAGGAAGTATTCGATTTGGCGATATAAATATCTTAGAACAGCAAAATGAATTTCGTAAAGTATTAGGGTATTTACCGCAAGATTTTGGTGTGTATCCTAATATGTCTGCCGTGGATTTATTGGATTATTTTGCCCGATTAAAAGGAATTTCCAATGCTTCAGAACGCCGTGAAATTGTGAATCGCGTATTAGAAGTAACTAATTTATATGAAGTAAGACGCAAAAGCGTAAGTGGATATTCTGGAGGAATGAAACAGCGTTTTGGTATTGCTCAATTGTTGTTAAATGACCCTAAATTAATTATTGTAGATGAACCAACAGCAGGATTAGATCCAGCTGAACGTCATCGTTTCTTAAATGTTCTAAGAGAAATTGGAACCAATAACATTGTGATTTTTTCCACGCATATCGTAGATGATGTGAATGAATTATGTCATGAGATGGCTATCTTAAATGGCGGACATCTTTTGGAAAGAAGCACACCGAAAGAAGCGGAACAAAAATTAACGGGACGTATTTGGTTAAAAGAGATCAATAGAGAAGAGGTGGATCAATACAACCAATTGAATATCCTTTCTGGAAAGTATAACCAAGAAAACCGATTAAAAATTCGCGTATATGCTGAGGATTCTTTAGCAAGTGAAGGATTTGAATCGGTTAAACCAACTTTGGAAGATGTTTATTTTGTTGCATTAAAAAACGATTAAGGGATGTTTAAAACAGTTTTTTCTTTTGAACTTAAACGTTGGTTTAAGAGCTGGGTATTCTACTTATACCTAGCGATTTTCTTTGCGATAAGTTTCTTATCGATGATGTCGACCATTGGTGTTTTTGATGCCGTGAAAAATACATCTGCTTCTTTATTGCAAATGAATTCCGCTTATTTACTCAATGTGATGTTGGATTCATTCAATATGCTACTGTATTTTTTATTTCCTTCTATTATTGGAATGGCCATTTACAGGGATTATAAATATAATGTACACCATATTTTATATTCGTATCCTTTTTCTAAATGGCAATATTTACTAGGTAAATTTACTAGTTCTTTTCTTGTGACGCTCTTGATTAGCATCATGATGGGAATTGGTTCATTCTTAGCGACTCTTATTCCTTGGGCAAATCCAGAGTTGTTAGGTCCTAATGAATTGTGGAACTATGTACAAGTATACTTGATCAATTTAATTCCCAATATGTTATTTATTGGCGTGATTGTGTTTGCTGTAGTGACATTGACACGTAGTATTTATACTGGATTTATAACCATCATCATCATCATGATTGTGCAAGGGATCATTAATAGTATTGCTGCTGATGTAGATTATAGAGAATTAGGTGCCTTATTAGATCCTTCTGGGGGACAAGCTCTGAGCTATTATACGCGTTATTGGAGCGTAGAGGAATTGAATGTCAATAATTTACCACTAGAGAAGTATTATCTTTTAAATCGATGTATTTGGTTGGTAATCAGTTTGATCTCTTTATTCGTTTTAGGTAAAGTATTTAAATTTGAACAACAACCAGCCACATTCTCATGGAAGAGAAAGATAAAAGGAGATCGTGTAGTGAAAAATAACTTTGGAGGAATTTTTAAAATTGTATTGCCAAAGGTGCGTTATGATTTTTCTCTCAAAGCCAATTGGAGCAATGTGTTTGCCTTTGCAAAAATCGATTTTAAGTTTTTAGCGCGTAACCGCGTATTCTTGATTTTGATTGGCGTTGGTTTATTGTTTATGATTTTGGTAGCCAGTTTCGCTATGACTATGTATGGAACATCAACCTATCCCTTGACAAGGCAAATGTTGATGATTCCTGGCTCGACTTTCCATTTCTTTATCTTGATGATTACCTTTTTAGGAGCAGGATTGCTTGTGCACCGTGGAGAAAATACACGTATGAATTTACTTGTAGATTCGACTGCAGTTCCTAACTGGGTATTGTTCGTTTCGAAGTTTTTTGCCTTGATTGGATTGCAATTGATGTTGTTGGTATTAATCATGGTAACAAGTATTGGAATTCAGGCGTATAACGGCTTTTATCAGTTTGAAATTGGGCTATACCTTCAAAGTTTGTTGGGGTATGATTGGATTGAATTTATTATTTGGGCCTTGATGGCATTGGCAGTACAAACGTTTTTCAAAAATTATATTATTGGATTTTTCGTTTTACTTGTGCTTAATATGGGATGGCCTGCAATTGGTAAAATAGGAATAGAACAACCAATTTTCTTTTTTAATTCGATTCCGACACCTTCTTATTCGGATATGAATGGCTTCGGTTCGAGTGCTGATTTTGGTAAGTTCGTAATCTATGCGCTTTATTGGAGCTTATTTGTAGCAGGATTGAGCGGATTGACCTTATTGTTTTGGAGAAGAGGGGTATTTAGTGGATTGAAAGAGCGCTTTTACTATGCAAAGAAACGCTCAAAAGCAATTGTTATCGTACCAACTCTACTTTTCTTTGTGACTTTTATAGGGTTAGGTGCTTATTTATATTATGAAAATACGGTATTGAATGTGTTTCATTCAGCCAAAGAATCAGAGCTTCTACAAGTAGCATACGAAAAAACGTATAAAAAATACCAATGGATGGCACAACCGCGCATTGTAGATGTAAAGGTAGATGTTGATTTATATCCAGAGCAGAACAATTTCCAAGCAAGGGGAACTTATATACTGGAAAATAAAACTACGCAAGCATTAGATAGCTTGTACGTGGCTTACTATCCAAGTTTAAAGAATACGATTGTTATAGAAGGAGGGACATTTTTGTCTACTGATTCTATTCAAGGGGTGAGTTTTTATCGCTTGGATACACCGATGCAAGCAGGAGAAACGAGAACGTTAGAATTTGTTGTAGAAAACAAACCGAATACCATGATTCGTTCAGAATCTCCTATCCTAAATAACGGAACGTTCTTAAACAATAGTTATTTCCCTTCGTTAGGATATAGTGACCGTGGGGAGTTGACTGATGATGAAATTCGCAAAAAACACGGATTAGCACCAAAAGAGCGTATGGCGGAACAAACAGACAAACGCGCTTTACAAAATACGTATATCAGCAGTGATGCTGATTGGATTCACTTTGAAACCACAGTGAGTACATCGGCTGATCAAATAGCGATTGCACCAGGTTATTTACAAAAAGAGTGGACCGAAGGAAATCGCCGTTACTTCCATTATAAAATGGATCAAAAGATGTTGAACTTCTATGCTTATAATTCAGCGCGTTATGAAGTAAAACGCGATAAATGGAAGGATGTCAATATTGAGATTTACTATCATAAAGGACACGAATACAATTTGGATCGCATGATGTCTGGAGTGAAAAAGTCATTGACCTATTATTCTGAAGCTTTTAGTCCTTACCAACACAAGCAAGTGCGAATTATTGAGTTTCCATTAAGTATGGGAAGTTTTGCACAGTCTTTTGCTAATACGATTCCATTTTCTGAAACAATTGGATTCGTAGCAGATGTAGATGATACCGATGAAAATGCAGTAGATTATCCTTTTTCAGTAACAGCACACGAAGTAGCACATCAATGGTGGGCCCATCAAGTGATTGGAGCAAATGTACAAGGAGCAACGATGCTTTCCGAAAGTTTATCGGAATATAGTTCATTGAAGGTATTAGAAAAAGAATACGGTAAAGGGCAAATGCAGCGTTTTTTGAAAGATGCATTAGATGGTTATTTAAGTGGACGATCAAGAGAGTCTAAAAAAGAGAAACCTTTGATGTATAATGAAAATCAACAATACATCCATTACAATAAAGGATCTTTAGTCTTTTATACGATGAGTGATTATTTAGGAGATGCGGTTTTGAATGGAGTATTAAAAGAGTATGTGAAAAAAGTTGCCTTTCAAGAAGCTCCTTATACCATTTCTGCAGAATTAGTGAATGATATTAAAGTCGCTACTCCTGATTCTTTGCGCTATATGGTAAAAGATATGTTTGAAACCATTACGTTATATGATAACTATGTGGATAAAGTTGAAATTAAGCCATTAGATGGAGGTAAATATGAAGTGAAAATCAAAGCTTATGTGAGTAAATATAGAGCCGGAGATAAAGGAGAAAAGATATATGCAGATCAAGGAACAACTCCGCTTGTCTTTACTGGAGATAAGAATTTGAAAATAGAATCTTTGCCTTTAGCTGATTATGTTGAGGTTGGTATTTTCACCAAAGCGAAAGAAGCGAAGAGTAAAGAGAAAGTGCTATATCTGCAAAAAGTAAAAGTAACCGCCATTGAAAATGAGTTTACGATTATTGTAGATGAAAAACCAACTGAAGTGGGGATTGATCCTTATTATAAGTTGATTGATACTCGTTCATATGACAATAGAAAAGCAATATAAAGTAAAAAGGGACCTCGTAAGGTCCCTTTTTTTCATTTGTAAATGTTAGTAAGTTAAAGAGTGTTTGTAGTATTATAAGCCAAAACCATATTTTATTTTAATGCCTACAGCGTAGGTTTTTAATTTATACGCCGCATTGTCGTACACTGCATTGCGTTGTACTAAAGCTTCTCCTTTTACAGCATCCGGTTTATAACCAATTAAAGCGGATCTGTCAGCTTTACTATCTGATTTCTTGATATCATTTA
>NZ_JBQZGD010000017.1:0-77729 GCF_052691955.1 Myroides sp. TSA_177.3 | reverse complement strand
CTGTACCAATTGTCGTTACTTCTTTGGTAGACATATCCACAACTCCGCCTTCATCAACCCATATCTGCTGTTTAGCATCCCAGCGAACAATGTGTAATTCTTCTTCTGGATTGGTTAATACACTCTCCGCGGTTGTTGATTCATCCCAAGTTAAGGTCAACAATACATCGCTTTGCTCGTTGGTCCCTTTGTCGATAATCCAGTATTCTTGGTCATTGATTGCATTAATAACCCCTACTGTATTGGTACGAGCCTTGAAAAAGGCAGCATCATTATACACGTATTGGCCAACAAAAACATCGCCATCCGCTTTAGAAGCTGAAATACGAGCAGGACGGTATCTCTCGCTATCGCCTATCGGATAGATAAAAACTTCATTTCCGATCTTTTCTACAGCTCCCTGAATATGAGAGGCATCCCCCATAGACTGCGCTTTTCCGCCTTTTTTAAAGGTAAACATCCCGTGGGAAACCTTCGTTACTGGGTTGTAGGTGGAATCAACTAAAATGATTCCATTTTGAAAATCAACCAAACCAGAGGCATCTATATTATTCTTTAAATCAAAGGCTACTTTACTCACCGGGCTATCAAAAATCACATTGTAAAATGAGGCAATCTCATTCCCCGCGATTTGCTTGGCTGTTGTTGGAAAACCTTCAACCGTGAAAATAGTGTTTGAAGTAGCGTTTCCCTTGGTCAAACCATAGCCCCCATTGTTGATAAAATCATGGTAGTATATCACAGTTCCATCATTGGTGACATCTCCAGATACTTGATTTTCAAAGGTTCCCTCAAAGGAAATTAAACTTTCGGGAGCAATGGATAATGTTCCTGAATTGACGATGGATAAAGGTTCTTGGCTATATATAACGTTTCCTATTAAAAACAATAGGCTCGTTTGTATTATTTTAATTTTCATCTCTTTAAGTGAATAAAATTAATACTCAATTAAAACACGAATTGCATTTTAATCCTTTTGATAAGACAATGAGTCTAGCTTAAGCTAAACTCATTGCTTTTAAAAAACTATCGTAAAGTATAGTTTACATCTGTATTTTCTTGTGCATATTTAATCGCCCAAGTAATGGTATTCGCATATAAAATACTGTTATAAACTGTTGCTCCACCATAATAACTCTTAGTAATTGGAACACCTCCTTCAGCAGTTATTACTGCTGGCCAAATAGTTTGAGACTTATTTGTTGCATCTCCAGAAGTCCAACCACCATCTCCAACATAAACATATCCTAATGTTCTGTGTTTCAAGAACCAAGAACGAGATGGGTTACCTCCTTGGTGAGATAAACTAACGTACTCATTGGAGTAACCTGTAATATAGTAAGAGTTGTTTACATCACTTCCCGCATCTTTTCCGCGAACATCACCAAAAGGTCCATTCAAAATAGGATCATCCAAATTAACAATTGGGTTAATATAAGTTCCCCCTGTTCCAGATGCAGTTGCACTTGACGAATTTGTCATTGCATTAATAACACCAGCTACTGAAGAAGGAGTGTTTTCTTGAGAATGAATTAAAACTCCTTTTTTATTTTTCACAAACTCTTGTAAAATTGCAGTTGTTGCAGCATTTGGTATATAGTTATACCCCAGAACAATGATATCAATCTTATTATTATTAATTAGGTTCTTCAATGCTGTACCTTGATTCGTACCACCATTTACAATGGTCAAACCATCTGTTTTCACTTTTCCATTAGGACCGAAGTTTCCTGCAGCTTGAAGTATCGCTCTTGAAGATTGGGTATTAGAAGCAGTACCTGGTTGGTATGTTCCTCCACCAAGACCTAAAACATTCATTCTACGGTATACAAACTCAATGTTTACATTACAACTATTTCCACCAGAACTACTGTTTGTTGTAATCGTAAATCGGTGAACACCTCCATTTAAAGGAGTTCCATTTCCTCTCAATACTACCTCTTGTAATCCTGTATTAGTAAATGTTCCACTAGCACTAAATGACACTCCATTAATCGTATTCGTTGAAATAGTATAATCTCCAACATATCCTACACTTGCATTTAATGTAATAGTATTAGACGCATTCATTGGAATATTTGGCGCATAATTACCACTCACTGCAATAGAATTACAAAGTAAGCTATAAGCAACAGGTTGTTTTCCAACTGTGATATCGAAAGAACATGGGGTAACTAAACCAGTTGCAGTATTCAACGTAAAAGTATTCACCCCTGGTGTTGTAGGAGTACCAACGGCACTTAACACAACATCACGAGGGCCAATCGTATCAAATGAAAGTGGTCCTGAAGAGAAATAAATTCCTCCAACTGTATTCGTTTGAATAGAAGTCTGACCTGTTGCAGCAACATCTACTTTCAGCGTAACCGTATGGGATGAAGTTACAGGTTCATCTTGTTGGAAAGATCCTGATACAGTCGTTTGACTACAATCCACTGTAAATTCAATCGCTTTTACAGTCACTGGAATTACAGAACATGTACTTGGTGTATCAGAGTTTGAAGAAATATTAAACAAATCTGTTCCTGAAGCTGTTGGTCTTCCTGTTCCTAATAATTCAATTACTTGAACGCCATTAGTAGTAAATGTTCCCGAACCATTAAATGCATATCCATTTACTGTATTGGTTGAAATGCTCCAATAACCTGTTGCATTTACATTTACTTCGATTAAAATCTTATTTGTACTGGTTAAATCTCTACCAACAAAATAATCACCTTCTATACGCACTGTTGAACAATTCAATGTGAAATCAACAGCTGCTTTATTTACAAATACATATTTATTTAAACAATTCGATGGTTTACCATTTAACGTAATAGTCAACTTATCTCCTAGTTCTCCTGTATTATACCCAATATTAGGTGTTCCTACTCCTTCTAAGATAAGGGTGTAGTTTCCTGCTGATGGAAAAGTTCCTTTCGTTGAAAAATAGTATCCATTTGCTGTAGTAGCTAAAATTTCATAGGTCCCTGCTTGTGTTACTGTAACAGGAATAGTCAAGTAATTGGCTCCTGTTAGGAACTCCCCTTGTCTAAAAACACCTTCCATAGTCATTGCATCACATTGTACCGTGCTAATATCAAATATCGCAGGTGGTGGTGTACCACACATGCTCAACCAATTATCTTGAGCAGCACTCCAATAGTTAAAACATCCCGTTGTTTTATTATAAATCAATAAACCATCGGCACGATTTGCTGGAGTAATTGCGTCGCGTTCTTGTGAAGTTAATCGAGGAGTTAAAAACCCTTTATTCACACTTTCTAGTTCAAGAATAGCCCCTAAACTAGGCACTGCCGTACTTCCTGATATCGTACCATCTTTAATTTTAGTCATATTTGTTTGGGCTATACCTGAAAAAAGCCCAACAAAAAGTATCAATAGCAATGAAATCACTGATTTCATCCCTTTATATTTTGTATTTGTATAAGACATAATTTGTTCCATTTAAGTAGTTAGTTTTTTTGCATAAAGTCAAACAATAGTTGCTCTAACTGCTCAATTCGTTGAGACAGTGCCGCATTTTGTTCTTTCATTTGTTTCTGATTTTCCAAATTGCTTTGTTCTAACTCTTTAATTTTTTCTTCTTTTTCTCCTAAGGCTTTCTTCTGATCAATAATATGCAGATACAGTTCTTCTGTTTTTTCTAACAACTGAATAGATAATTCTGATACATTAAAAGCATATCCTTCCTCCATTTTTGTTAATTCATGGATTGGCGTAATACCAGGTAAATGGCGATTTTCTTTGATGTAATCTTCTACAACATCTAAGTTTTTAAAATCATAGTCATATTTAAGTGAAGAATATCCATCAAAATAACTTTCAAATACATAATCTGCATAGTAACTATTCACTGCTGTAATACTACCATTCACGCGCAATCTTTCATTCGGTGCTCCTGAAGGTTCAGTATAACCAATTCCTACCCAACCTTTGGTATAGATATTAGCCGTATTACTAGTAGCAGGTTTTTGTGTTATGTCATCATACCAAGGATGTTGGTTGATCGAATCTAAATCAAGGGTATGTAGTGTTCTACTTTCATCCGTAAAAAGAAGTGAATTCGTAGTGGCATCAAATTCCAATTTAGTCAAGGTTTCAACGCCATCAATTAAGTCTCTCAACTTCAGATTTGTACTTTCCCCTTTTTCATTGGTATAAATTAAAACGTGATCAATAGGATCATATACAAGAGAGGTTACTGTTTCATTTCCCTTCACCAATACATTTAAATCAATCGGGTGAGCAACATTTTTCTCGTCAGTATAGGTTAATGTGTAAACATCGATTTCCTGTCCATCATCATCCGTTTCTCTTGTCACAACATTTTCAAGTGTAGTTAACGTTTCGTATAACTTTATTTCTTCTTCTAAGTTTATCGTATGTTTAACCTCCTGTGCGTCATAATAATAGAATTTTTTCGTCACTTCATCATATCCTACATTTCCATATTTACCTTTTAGGTTATTGAAAATATTCGTCATGAATTCACTATTATTTGTAATCTGATCAATGAAATCAATATTATCACCCAATTGCGTGATAAACTCGCTATTATCTACTAAGTTGGTAATAAACGTACTATTATTTGCAATTTCAGATACCGCTAAACGAACTGAGTCACCCGCTGAATCGGTCACCACTAAATGATCTTGATCTAAAGTGAAACTAAAGTTTACGGTATTCAATGAAGACCAATCAATATTGTGTTCTACTCCATGCTCGTCATAGTAAACAAAAGTATTGGTTGTAGGATTATAGTTTACATTTCCATATTTACCTTTTAATTCATTGATGATATTTTCAATAAACTCATTGTTGTTAGTAATCTGGTTAATGAAATCAATATTATCTCCCAATTGCGTAATAAACTCTTGATTTTTAACCAATTCCGTAACAAACACATCGTTATTCGCGATAATTTTACCTAAATCATCAATAGCTACTGCAAAACGAGAACCATCTGTATCTGTAATTACCAATACATCATTCGCTTTATCTATTTCAAACGTTGCGATTTTAGTATTTCCTAAAACATCCCAACTAATAGGCACTACTTGCCCATTGGTATCATAATAGAAGAATGAATCTGTGGCCGTATTATAACCTACATTTCCATATTTACCTTTTAATTCATTGATGATATTTTCAATAAACTCGTTGTTATTAGTAATCTGGTTGATAAAATCAATATTGTCACCCAGTTGTGTAATAAACTCCTGGTTTTCAACCAAATTGGTGATGAACGTACTGTTGTTTGCGATTTCGGATACCGCCAATCGAACTGAATCACCTGCTGAATCGGTCACCACTAAATGATCTTGATCTAAAGTGAAACTAAAGTTTACGGTATTTAAGGAAGACCAATCGATATTGTGTTCTACACCTTGCGCATCGTAGTAAACGAATGAATTAGTAGTAGGATTGTAATTTACATTACCATATTTACCTTTTAATTCATTGATGATATTTTCAATAAACTCGTTGTTATTAGTAATCTGATTGATAAACTCAATATTATCACCCAGTTGCGTAATAAATTCACTGTTCTCAACTAAATTCGCAATAAACGTACTGTTGTTTGCGATTTCTGATACAGCTAATCGAACTGAATCACCAGCTGAATCGGTCACCACTAAGTGATCTTGATCTAAAGTGAAACTAAAGTTTACGGTATTTAAGGAAGACCAATCAATATTGTATTCTACTCCATGCTCGTCATAGTAAACAAATGTATTGGTTGTAGGATTGTAATTTACATTACCGTATTTCCCTTTTAATTCATTGATAATATTTTCAATGAACTCATTGTTGTTGGTAATCTGATTAATAAACTCAATATTATCACCTAGTTGCGTGATAAATTCACTGTTCTCAACTAAATTCGTAATAAACGTACTGTTGTTTGCGATTTCTGATACAGCTAATCGAACTGAATCACCTGCTGAATCGGTCACTACTAAGTGATCTTGATCTAAAGTGAAACTAAAGTTTACTGTATTTAAGGAAGACCAATCGATATTGTGTTCTACACCTTGCGCATCGTAGTAAACGAATGAATTAGTAGTAGGATTGTAATTTACATTACCATATTTCCCTTTCAACTCGTTAATGATATTTTCAATAAACTCATTGTTGTTGGTAATCTGATTGATAAACTCAATATTATCACCCAGTTGCGTGATAAATTCACTGTTTTCAACCAAATTGGTAATGAACGTACTGTTGTTTGCGATTTCTTTTACAGCTAAATACACACTGTGATTTTCTGTATCTGTAATTATTAATGAATCTTCACTATTTGCAGGATTTATACCTATAGTAAAGCTATTATTCATTCTATCAATTAATGTTTCTCCAGAAAGCAAAGGAGTCCATGCATTAGATTTCCAATAATAGAACCCAGCTTCTAAATTCAGATTACCTATATGGTAAACCAATAAACTTTCATCTGGTATACCTTTTATAGGATCCGTTTGATCTAAAGCAACTAGTTCGACTCTAGGGATTAAAACACCTTTTTCCGTAGACACGATATCCAGCTGTGCTGATTTAGCTGCTACTTTCGTACCGATACCTACCTGAGCTATTGCCGAACCGCTTAGCATAAGTGCTACTAGGGGAATTACTCTTTTTATCATATTTTTTGTTTTTGTTTTGTTATATAACACTTAAATCTTATATGTTGACAAAGTTACGACCAATGATTATTATTTTATAATAAATCATAATTTTTACCAAATACATCAATTAAATCAAAAAATAATGACAAGATTGTTGTTAATTTCATCTAATTAAACAACTTTCAATAATATAAAATAGTAGCATTTATTCTCAGAAAGCGAATAAAAAAAGAGCGAAAAACAAACGATAGGAATAAGTAAAAAATAATGCGTTGTAAAAAACAAACAAATCGCAAATCGCAGGTTATTTAAGAAAAAATTATAATTTCATTTTTCACATTGGGTTAAGAAGGTTTTTTTATAAGGTAAACTACTCAATCACAACAATCAACAGTAGGTATTCAAAAAACAACCTTCTCTTTATGCACATTTTAAACAAAAAATTAAATAGATATTGGGGTATCTTTTTATATTATTTCTCACTCCTCGATTCCATAGTAAACTAGTACAAACAAAAAAAGAGTCTAATCCTTGTGGATCAGACTCTTTTTATTTGTATGATTAAATTACTTAAAAAAGCTTATTTCGCTTCTAAAGCTTTTAATTTATCATTCATTTCCAATGCGCGGTAAATGTTTTTTAGCGTTTGAATAGCTTCTTCATTAGTAGGGTTAATTGCTAACACTTTCTCTAAGTCATTCATAGCATCACGATAAATCGCTTTTTTCTCTTTTTGCAACTGCTCGTATTTTTTATTATCTGCAGCAGACATACCTAAACTATTCATCTTGTTTGTCAACTCTTCATCTGGTTGTAACTTAATGAAAGCCATGTTTAAGTAAGCATTTTCATTTTTAGGATTAATGCGAATTGCTTGCTCATAGTATTTTCTAGCGTCTTCAATTCTACCAGCTTGGTAGCTTGTAACTCCTAGATTGTACAACAATAAATCATCATTTGGGTTTTTACTCAATGCTTCTTTTGCAATTTCTTCATATTTACCCATATTGTTTGATTTCAAATACAAATCCATCTGCGTTAACATCAAGTTTGTATCATCTGGGTTCGCTTTTCTTGCTTCAACAATCGCTTTTTCCGCTTGATCGTATTGTCCTTCTTGGTAATAGATTAACGCTAAGTTCTTAACAATCTCTGGACGTTTAGATTCTTCTTTAACTAATTTTGGATCTGTATGTGTTCCTTGTTTCACTAACACATCTCTCATTTTTGAATCTTGACCAAAGTTTTGAACTTCACCTGTAGCTTTTTCCACTGCAGTGTAGTATGATTCATTTCCTTTGTATCCTAAATCAATTAATTGCTTATAGTAAGCTGTTGCTGTAGGATAGTCTTTAGACGTAATTGCTGTTGAAGCAGCGTAGTATAGATACAATGTATCTTTTGGATTGATATCAAACGCTTGCTTAAACTTTTTAGTTGCTCCTTTATAGTTTGAAGAGTTATTATCTTCAATTGCTTTATTAATAACTTTAGAAGCTACTGTTCCTAACTCCTCATTTGCTTGTTTTGCAAATTTGTTGTTTTTATCAATTGCCTCAATTGCTTTATACGCTTCTACCATTCGATCAACATTCGCATCGAAATCTTGGTTTTTCTCAATTTGTTGGAAAGCTAAATTCGATTTTAAATAGTAAAATTGAATTTTTTGGTCATTCGTTGCTTGACCTAAAACACCTTCAACTGCGCTTAATGCTGCATTAGCTTCTGCAACATTTCCTTTTTTAACTGCTTTCTCAGCATCTTTTAACTCTTTCTTTTGAGCCATTGAAAGCCCTGAAATCATTAGAGCAGCTGCTAAATAAACAAATTTTTTATTCATAACTCTGTTGTTTTTATTGATTTATTCTTGATCTTGGTCTTCTTCGTCTAGCTGATCGTCTTCTACTTGTTCATCTAAATCTTCTACGACATCTAATACTGTTCCATCAATTTCTACAAACTCTTGATCTTGATCATCTTCATCATCCTCTTTCATTACTTTACAAACAGCTGCAATTGAATCATTTCCTTTGATGTTAATCAAACGAACTCCTTGAGTTGCACGTCCCATCACACGAAGATCCGAGATACGCATACGAATTGTTAATCCCGATTTATTGATAATCATTAAATCATCCGCATCAGTAACCACGTTAATTGAAACTAGTAATCCAGTTTTCTCACTGATATTCATAGTTTTAACTCCCTTACCTCCACGATTCGTTTCTCTATATTCTTCTAAAGCAGAACGCTTACCATATCCATTTTCAGAAACTACTAAGATTTCGCTGTTTAAATCACTTACAGATACCATTCCGATTACTTCGTCTTTGTCATCTGCTAATGTGATACCGCGAACTCCAGAAGCCGTTCTTCCCATTGGACGAGTTTTCTCCTCATCAAAGCGAACTAATTTTCCAGATTTCACAGCAATTAATACTTTACTCTTACCGTCTGTTAATTTTGCTTCTAGTAATTCATCGTCTTCTTTAATCGTAATAGCATTGATACCATTTTGTCTCGGACGAGAATATTGCTCTAATGGTGTTTTCTTCACTTGACCTTGTTTGGTCGCCATGATTACATAGTGATTGTTGATGTACTCTTCATCTTTTAAATCTTGAGTACAGATAAACGCTTTCACTTTGTCGTCATTCTCAATATTAATCAAGTTTTGAATTGCACGACCTTTGCTTACTTTCGTTCCTTCTGGAATTTCGTAAACTCTCATCCAGAAACATTTTCCTTTTTGAGTAAAGAACAACATGTATTGGTGGTTTGTAGCAACATACATATGCTCCAAGAAATCTTGATCTCTTGTTCCAGCAGACTTTTGTCCTACTCCTCCTCTATTTTGTGTTTTGTATTCTGAAAGTGGTGTACGCTTAATATATCCAGCGTGAGAAATCGTAATTACTACTTGCTCATCCGCGATAAGATCCGTAATACTTACATCTCCTCCAGCGTATTCAATAACCGAACGACGCTCATCACCAAATCTTTCTTTTACTTCGATTAATTCTTCTTTAATCAAGTTCATTCGCATTTCTTTGCTCGCTAATAACTCTCTTAAATGATTAATTAACTTCATAATTTCTTCATACTCCGCACGTAGTTTATCTTGCTCTAGTCCAGTTAACTGACGTAAACGCATTTCAACAATTGCACGGGCTTGAATTTCAGATAAAGCGAAACGCTCAATTAATTTAGCTCTTGCTTCATCTGCATTGCTAGAAGAACGAATTAAAGCAATTACTTCATCAATATTATCTGATGCAATGATTAATCCTTCTAAAATATGCGCACGCTCTTCTGCTTTTCTTAATTCATATTGCGTACGTCTAACTACTACATCGTGTCTGTGTTCTACGAAATGGTAGATTAACTCTTTTAAATTCAGCGTTTGCGGGCGTCCATCAACCAATGCGATATTATTCACACTGAAAGACGATTGCAACTGCGTATATTTATATAAAGTATTTAATACAATGTTTGGAATAGCATCGCGTTTCAATACGTATACAATACGCATCCCTTTACGATCCGATTCATCGCGAATAGTAGCAATACCTTCGATTTTCTTATCGTTAACAGCTTCTGCTGTTTTCTTAATCATCTCGGCTTTGTTCACCTGGAACGGAATTTCCGTTACCACGATACACTCTCTACCATCCACTTCTTCAAAATTGGCCTTTGCACGCATTACCACACGTCCACGTCCTGTTTTGAAAGCTTCTCTTACTCCTTCATAACCATAGATAATTCCTCCGGTAGGGAAATCAGGTGCTTTGATGTGGTTCATCAATTCATCAATTTCGATATCGTTATTATCGATATAGGCTAATGTTCCATCAATAACTTCTGAAAGATTATGTGGCGCCATATTCGTCGCCATACCTACAGCAATACCTGAAGCACCATTAACCAATAAGGTAGGAATACGCGTAGGCATTACCTTTGGCTCTTCTAAGGTATCATCAAAGTTTAACTGGAAATCAACGGTTTCTTTATCAATATCGGCAAGAATTTCTTCA
The DNA here is from genome assembly GCF_052691955.1 of Myroides sp. TSA_177.3. NCBI lineage: Bacteria > Pseudomonadati > Bacteroidota > Flavobacteriia > Flavobacteriales > Flavobacteriaceae > Myroides > Myroides sp. TSA_177.3. Next base: position 67,066 of record NZ_JBQZGD010000017.1, on the reverse strand, counting down.
GATATCTTCTTCATTCTAGCCTCTGTATAACGCATTGCAGCAGGGCTATCTCCATCTACAGATCCAAAGTTACCTTGTCCATCTACAAGCAAGTAACGCATACTCCAATCTTGAGCCATACGCACCATGGCGTCATATACAGAACTATCCCCGTGTGGGTGGTATTTACCTAAAACTTCCCCTACAATTCTGGCAGACTTTTTATGTGCTCTATTAGACATCACGCCTAACTCGTACATACCAAATAACACTCTACGATGCACAGGTTTTAAGCCATCTCTAACATCAGGAAGCGCTCGAGATACAATCACGGACATTGAATAATCAATGTAGGCTGATTTCATCTGTTCCTCAATGTTAATAGGAATCAACTTTTCTCCTTCAGACATAAGTATATTAAATTTAAATTGTCATTATTAAACGTGCTAATATACAGTATTTATAGCGTTTTTCCATACTCTAGAGCCATGAAAAATTCATTTTTTTAGTGTTTTTCTAAATTTTTTATTCCTCCAATCGAAATAGAGTCATTTTAAGGCGCAAATAAGCCACTTTTAAGATGAGGCTGTACCCTTTAGGGATGGTGAGGCGGTGAGACGGTGAGAGGGTGAGGTGGTGGTGAGAGGATGAGGTGGTGAGAGGATGAGGTGGTGAGATGGTGAGATGATGAGGTGGTGAGATGTAAAATCTCGTAGTGGCAAATGGCAATTTGCCAAATAACCGGATGATTTCCGACAAAACCTCACAAAGAACAAACCTCACAACCCACAATAAAAAAATCTCACCAAAAGGTGAGATCTTTTTTATTCCAATCGATGATGTATCTGTTTAAAATAATCAAAGGCTTTACTTACCCTTGTTCCGTACCAACTGAACATTTCTCCTTCCACAAAAATGGTTTTTCCGTGGTGTGTAAATCGTCCAATCTCAAATGCATCTTCTTCTTGAAAGGCATACGGAATAGAAGGTAGAAAAACCAGTTCAGGATCGCCTTGGATTCGGATCTTTCTTATTTCTACTTCGGGATATTGTTCTGTTCGGACTGCATAGACATTCTCAAACTTATTTAGCGTTAAAAGCTCTTGTACAAAAGTGCCTTCGCCAGCTACAACAAACGGATCTTTTCCTACAAAATAAGCAACTTTAAAACCTGGCTTATCACGAACAAAGTCCATCAAATCCTTTTGTCCGAATTGTAGTTTATCAATCCATTTACGCGCCTCTGTTCGTTTATTGAACAATTGACCTAAAGCTTCAATTAATTGAATATTCTGATCCATCGTTCTCACATCTACCAACCAAATCGGACAAATCCCTTTTAAACGTTCAATTTCCTCCAGTGTATTTTCTGCTGGACTTGCAATAATAATATCAGGTTGCAACAACTTAATCTGCTCTACCTCTACTTTGTTTACTTCTCCTATTGTTGCCTTCGTTACTCTCAGGTGATAAGGATGCATACAAGCAGTTGTAATTCCCACTAATTCATCTTCTAACCCAAGGTCAAAAAGTGTTTCCGTTAGCGCTGGCACAAGTGAAACAATGCGTTTTGGCACTTGCTCAAAACGATGCTCACGACCAAGTTGGTCCTTTCCTACGATCATAATCTATTCTTTAATATCTCTTGCATTTCTTGCTGCATTTTCAACGCTTCTTCTCTTGCTCTTGTTGCAAAGTCCGCTTGATTGGATGCATAAATAATCCCTCTTGAAGAGTTGATTAACAAGCCTATATTTTCTGCTAATCCATACTGACATACGTCTTGTAAACTTCCCCCTTGAGCTCCAACACCTGGAACAAGTAAAAAACTAGTCGGTGCCACTTGGCGAATATCTTTAAAGTACTCCGCCTTCGTTGCTCCAACCACATACATTAGGTTTTCAGCGTTTTTATATTGTTGTGACGTTTGGATTACCTTTTTATACAATGGTTCTCCATCAATCAATTGCGTTTGAAAATCAAAAGCCCCTTCATTCGAAGTTAAGGCTAATAAAATGGTGTGTTTATTTTCAAAAGCCAAGAAAGGCTCTACTGAATCTTTTCCCATATAAGGAGCAACTGTTACGCTATCAAAGGCCATATCTTCAAAAAAAGCCTTAGCATACATCGATGCTGTATTGCCAATATCCCCTCTTTTTGCATCTGCAATTGTATACAATGTTGGATATTGTTCCTTGATATACGCAATTGTCTTTTTTAAAGACTCCCATCCTTTCAATCCATAGGCTTCAAAAAAAGCAATATTGGGTTTATAAGCTACTGCTAAATCATGGGTAGCATCAATAATCGCTTTGTTGAAACTAAAAATAGGATCTTCCTCTTCGAGTAAAAATGCAGGAATCTTAGTTAAATCAACGTCTAAACCTACACATAAGAATGAGTTTTTACGTTTAATTTCCTCAATGAGTTGTTGTGTTGTCATGCTCTAGTACTTTTAAAAAAAACCACACTGCTTAGTGTGGTTTCTTTTTATCTTGCGTATTAATAAACTTCGCTTTCTTTTAATTTCTCCGTATTACTTACTAATTGTAACTCATCAATAATTTTCTGAATACCTCCATTCATTACACCATCTAAATCGTATAATGTCAATCCAATACGGTGATCTGTAACACGTCCTTGTGGGTAGTTGTACGTTCTAATTTTCGCAGAACGGTCACCACTACTTACCTGAGAGTTACGTTTTTTAGCATCTTCTTCTTGTTTCTTCGCTAATTCCATTTCGTATAAACGAGAACGCAATACAGACAATGCTTTATCTTTATTCTTGTGTTGTGATTTCTCATCCTGACATTGTGCCACTAATCCTGTTGGGATATGCGTCATACGCACAGCAGATTTCGTTGTATTTACTGACTGTCCTCCAGGTCCTGATGAACAGAATAAGTCAATACGAACATCATTCATATCAATGTGCACATCGAATTCTTCCGCTTCTGGCAATACCATTACTGTTGCAGCAGAGGTATGAACACGACCTTGAGTTTCAGTTTGAGGAACACGTTGCACACGGTGTACACCTGCTTCAAACTTCAACGTTCCGTATACATCTTCTCCTGTTACTTCAAAGATAACCTCTTTGTATCCTCCAGAAGTTCCTTCATTCACATCCACTACAGATGTTCTCCAACCTCTAGATTCACAATATTTGGTATACATTCTGAACAAATCTCCAGCAAAAATACTCGCTTCATCTCCACCTGTTCCAGCACGCACTTCCACCATTACGTTTTTCGCGTCTTCTGGATCTTTTGGAATTAAAAGAAATTTGATTTCATCTTCTAATTCTGGCAAACGATCTTTTGCTTCTTCTAGTTGCATTTTGGCCATATCAACCATTTCAGCATCACTCCCGTCTGCTAAGATTTCATTTGCTTCCGCTATATTTCCTGTAAGATTTAAATATTCAGCACGTTTTTCAACCAACTGTTTTAAATCTTTATATTCTTTGTTTAATTGAACATATCGTTTTTGATCCGAAATAACATCCGGTTGGATAATCAAATCAGAGATTTCATCAAAACGCTGTTTTATAATTTGTAATCTATCTATCATATCTTGAAAAGAGATAATTTAATTGGAATGCAAAGGTAAAAAAAAAGAGGAATATATCCGCATATTCCTCTTCATTTCGTGTATTTTGTTGCTTTTATTTTTTAATCTCTACAGCAATCTCTACATCAGACCAAGTTTTCCCTTCGTGTAGGGCATTACAAGCCTCATGTAAAGCGTTGAATGCATCTTGAGCTGTAAAATCTGTAAGGATGTCAATTGATCCATTCAATTTCACTCCAGCTTCTGTTGCTTCGTATGTGAATTCTTTTTCTTTCGTAATTCCATTCATTGTTAAGTTTACCAACACTTTACCATCTTTAAACTCACCAAAGAATCCATTGATATTACCTACTAATTTACTAAAGAAGTTTAAACGCAATGTTTCATCTCTTGCTGGATCGCCTGTACTTGCAGAGCTAGTAACAATTGAGAATTGCGCTCCTTTTAAACCTTCTGCTAAAGTTGCCGCTTCTTGGTTTACTTCTGATAATTTCACTTCATCAAAAGTTCCTTTTACTCCTACTTTTGCAGGTGTTTTAAAAGCTGTCCACTCAATAGAGTAAGTCAACTCCTTTTGTTTAGGTGCTTCTGTTGTTTGCTCTACTGCTTCTGGAGCAGTTGTATCTGTTGATTTTTTATCTCCACATGAAATAGCTACCATGCTTACTAAAGCTAGTGCTAAGATTGATTTTTTCATAATGCTTTTGAGTTTTGTTTTCTTGAAGCAACTAATGTACAAAAAGCAATCCACAATTTGCAGTACCCAAAAATTAAAATTTCCTTAAATAATTAAGATAACCTTAGAACTATGCAATGACGTTTTTACTTCGTTACGCTAGCTGCATTTTACCTAGATACGATTCAAATTTGAATCACCTTTTATAAAAATCCTTTTTATAAAGGTGATTTTTGACCTTAATCAAAAGATTTTTTGAAGAAAATGATCTATTTGCTTCTATTTACTCAAAAAAAGCAGCAAACTAAAGTTTGCTGCTTTTCTATACCAAGTATTTATATTCTTTATTTTCTCTCTGGGATTTGTTTTAAAATCTCTAAAACAAAGTTCCAGAATTTTTGAAGTGACTCAATATTTGCACGCTCTGCAGGAGAGTGAGCTCCTTTAATGGTTGGACCAAACGAAATCATATCCATATCCGGATAATGTGTTCCTAAGATTCCACATTCCAATCCAGCATGACAAGCTACCACATTTGGTTTTTCGTTGTGTTGTTTTTCGTAAATATCAACTAACACATCTAAAATTGCTGAATCTGGATTTGGACTCCATCCTGGGTATGAACCTGAAAACTCTACTTCACATCCCATTAATTCAAAAGCAGAACGCAAGCCATTCGCAACGTCCATTTTAGAAGATTCTACAGATGAACGCGTTAAACATTTTACAGTCAACTGTCCATTCCCTACCTCAACTTTAGCAATATTATTCGATGCTTCTACTAAATCATCAAAGTCTGGACTCATACGGAATACTCCATTATGCGCCGCATACATAGAACGAACGAAGAAGTATTGTGCCATAGAAGGCATTACTTTTTTCGGTGTTTCTGTCTCGTCTAATTTTTCAAAAACAACTTCAAATCCTGGATCTACGGTATGTAATTCCGCTTTGATATCCTCAACAATTTGCGTCATATCATAAACGAAAGCCTCATCATACATTTGAGCAATAATTACAGTTGCAACACTTTCACGTGGAATAGCATTACGCAAACTTCCCCCTTTGATAGTAGCAATTTGTAAACCAAAATTATCAAAAGCATCAAACAACAAACGGTTCATGATTTTATTTGCATTCCCCAGTCCTTTGTGGATATCCATTCCTGAATGTCCTCCGTTTAATCCTTTAATTGTAATGCGGTATCCCACCGAGTTTTCTGGCGTATCTTCTTCATCGTACTCTGCTGCTGCAGTTACGTCAATACCTCCAGCACATCCGATATCAATTTCATCGTCTTCTTCTGTATCTAAGTTTAAAAGGATTTCTCCTTCTAATAAACCGCCTTTTAATCCTTTTGCCCCTGTCATTCCTGTCTCCTCATCAATTGTGAAAAGCGCTTCAATTGCAGGGTGTGGAATATCTGAACTTTCCAAAATTGCCATAATCGTAGCAACTCCTAATCCATTATCCGCTCCTAAAGTAGTTCCTTTAGCGCGTACCCATCCCTCTTCTACATACATTTCAATTCCTTGTGTATCGAAATCAAAATCTGTATCGTTATTTTTTTGGTGAACCATATCCAAATGCGATTGCATCACAATGGTTTTTCTGTTCTCCATTCCCGCAGTTGCAGGTTTCTTAATGATAACATTTCCTACCTCATCCTGGATTGTTTCTAATCCTAGTGACTTTCCAAAGTCTACCATAAACGCAATCACGCGTTCTTCTTTTTTAGAAGGACGTGGCACTGCATTTAAATCAGCAAACTTATTCCATACTTGTTTAGGTTCTAAGTTTCTTATTTCTTGGTTCATAATTTCAATATAGATTCTTATTATTCCTTGTTCCTCAAAGGTAAACTATTCTCTTTAAAAATGAGGTACTTCCTTTTATTTTGTTCGGCTCCCGTTTCTTTGCCATTCAACAACTCTAAAACAAAAGTTCAATCAACAGGCACTAACTAACTTTAGATGAAGTTATTGTAGTTCCTATACTTGCAAAAACAACACAAGCAACGGACAGCCATTGAATCAAACTCAATGCTTCTCCTAAGAATAATAATCCGCTCAAAGCGGCAAATGCAGGATGTAAACTAGTTAAAATACTAAAGCTCTTTGCAGGCATGCGCTTCATAGCTACCAAATCCAACGTAAAAGGAAGCGCACTAGATAGAACAGCCACGGCCAATCCCAATAAAAAAAGATTGAGTGTCAGATGAACCAATCCTCCAGAGGCAATCCCTACAGGAACGATAATCATTGCGGCAAATAGTGTTCCAATAGTAACCGCAGTTCGCCCATCAATCAGTTTAGAAACCTTGCTTCCCATGACAATATAACCGACCCAAAACATCCCCGCTGTAAAAGCCATGCCCAGTCCGATTAGATCCACATTATTACTCTTCCAAGGCACAATCAACAAGATTCCTGCACAAGCGAGTAAGGCCCAAAGCACATCGAGTACTTTTCTCGATAAAAATAAGGCTAAAAGCAATGGACCTACGAATTCTACGGTCACACCCAAACCTAAGGGTACTCTTTCAATTGCAAAATAAAACAGTAAGTTCATTCCTCCAATGCTTACCCCATACCCTAAGCAGCACAACCATTGTTGTTTGGTTAATGCTTTAAAATTAGGTCTATTGATAAGTAATAACAAGATAGCGGATAAACCAATGCGCAAGGAGCTTGCACCTGCTGGTCCTAAAACAGGAAACAGCCTTTTTGCTAAAGACGCACCACCTTGCACACACATTATAGAAGTCAAAGCGGCTGAAATAGCAGTTCTTTTTTCACTCATTTCAAATAATTAAAAAAAAATAAACTTTATCCTTCTTCAAGCATAAAGTTCAAATTTGGTGCAAAAATAGTGCTTCATGAGAAGTCTCACAATGGAAACAATCTTTTTATTTTAGAAGAAAACCGAATTAACTCGCCCTGTTCTTTTACTCTGCTCTAAAATTGGCATGTTGCGTTGCAGTAAAGAAATCACAGAAGATTTGATGTATCGGTTGATCAACTTGTGTTCCTTTAATCCCCAATTGTACATGCACCTGAATCACCTGTTCAATCAATTGTTCGACAATTTGTACACCAAACGCATGTATTTCCTCTTGTTTCGCCATGGTTATCGTAGCGCTCTTCACCAAAGTGTCTTCCAATTGCTTGGCGTATTCTACTACTGTTTCAAAAGTTGTCGTAATATTTGCCTGATAAGCCCTTAAAGTCGCAGTAGAAAGCAATACAGCAGCTTCCTCCATAAAGTGATAAGCAATTCCTAAATAGTTCACTAGAAGCGTTAAATCAGCAAAAACTCGAAACGGAATTTTGGTTACCACATCATCCGTATAAAACGTATCATATTCAAAGTAGTAATCGGCGGGAATCACCACTTGATTCACCTCAAAAGAGAAGGTTCCTGTTGCTTTCATTCCCATGGATTTCCAATTTGGAATGATTTTCACCTTACTTTGTTCTACAATAAAGGAACGAATACAAGGATTTCCTTCCGCATCCAAACAAGGTTTCCCTTGTTTCAGCAACCTTGCATTAAGGGTAAAATGACTCAAATAAGGCGCTCCTGTTGCATAATGCCAAAGTCCATCCAGAACATACGTACCATTCTCTTGTTCATCCGCAGTACCTCCCACCATGCCACTTCCACCAAAGCAGGTATTTTCTTTTGCAAATAGTTCCTTTGCAGTTTCAGGAAGCATATTGCGAGCAAAATAATTCGCCCCTGAACACAACGTCAACATCCAACCTAAACTTCCATCCATCTTTGCCCATTCATATAAATGGGTTAAACCTGTTTTAAAATCACATCCTAAACCGTCATACGATTGAGGCACCCATATTTGCAACCATCGCTGTTTGTAAATATGCGCAATAACCTCCTCCGGAATAGCAGTTGCTCCCTGCATGGCTATCCTCAATGCACTAGCACTTAACATACGCTTGTTCTTTTAAAATTCTACTCCATTTAATATACCCCAATACAGCTACAACAAACAAGAAAACAGTCAGTCCCGCATAAAGATATAAGTCCTTGTGAATCATCAAAGGCACCGAAATCAAATTGCTAATATTCAATAAAATCCAATTCTCCACCTTGCGTTTTGCCATCAACCACATCCCTGCCCAAGCAAAAGCAGAAACTAAAGAATCCCAAATAGGCACATCTGAATCCGTATAGTGCGTAAGGAAAAACCAGAATAATCCAAAAGTAAAACTGACAATCCCTACAGTAATAAGCTTTTCCTTCCCGTTTGTTGTTGAAATTTTAGTTTCTTCTTTTTGTTTACCGTATTTCCAATATAACCAACCATAAATACTCATCACCAAGTAGTATAAATTGAGCGTGAATTCGCCATAGAGCTTTGCGACAATCATGACGTAGAGCGTCAAGGATATACCCGCAATACCGAAAAGATAGTTGTTGGAATTATTTCTCGATGCAAGTACAACTTGAATCATAGAAAATAGTACACCGAGCCATTCGGCCCACGTTGTTTGTAGTAAAATGTCCTGCATCATATTAACTTAACTAAGGTAAATGATGAGATGATAAATTATAAATCCCTACGCTAGCATTACCTAGGTCAGGTGTGGAAACAAGTTCCAGGGTATCATCTCAGCCGCACAATGATGCAGCACCCCTTTCAGGGCACAAAGTTGACGTTTTTTTTTGATACAAAAAAATTTAGAATCTGTCTTGTGCCAAAGAATAACCAAGCATCAGAGTACCAATACGCTAGGCTAAAAGGTTTGTAAACTCAATGCTCCTACTCGCTTAAGTTGTTGCTCTATCTCTTCAGACCAAGGTAATCCAATGCTAATTCGGATACAGTTTTGAAATTGCTGTTGTACAGTAAACATTCGCCCCGGAGCAATACTAATCCCTTCTTTGATACACAGATCATATAGCTTCAGTGTATTCACTCTTTGGTCAAACTCCACCCACAACGACAGTCCTCCCTCTGGGCGACTAACTTTCGTTCCACTCGGGAAATCTTCCAAAATAACAGCTAGTATCTTCTGGTAATTTGCAAAAACACTTTGTCTCAACTTGCGCAAGTGTTTCTCGTATTTGCCAGATTTAATAAAATTAGCGACAGCTTCTTGTACGATGGCTGGAGAAGAAATAGCGTGAATTAACTTTTGGTGGATTATTTTATCTTGGTATTTTCCTGCACTTACCCAACCCACGCGATAACCTGGAGCTAGTGTTTTAGAAATGGAACTACACAACAATACATTCCCTGTGGTATCAAAAGCCTTACAACACATCGGGCGTTTGCCATTGAAGTTTAAATCCCCATAGACATCATCTTCAATTAACGGTATTTGATGCGCCTCTAATAAGGCTACAATTTTCTTTTTGTTTTCAGTAGGCATACAGCTGCCAAAAGGGGTGCTATAATTGGATACCAACAAGCAAATATCGATGGTTGAACAAGCTTGTTCTAGTGCTTCTATATTCACTCCTGTAACAGGATCAGTAGGTAATTCTACCACTTTGAATCCCAAATCAAGAGCCAGTTGAAAAATACCTGGATAGCAAGGGCTTTCAATCGCTACCGTATCTCCAGGCTTTCCTAAAGCCAAAAGACAAAGCGAGATGGCATTAATACTCCCATTGGTTGTTACAATATCATCTTCCGTTAAATTCCCTCCCCAATTCATGGAACGCGAAGCAATCATACGGCGTAAATTTAGATTTCCCTGTACAGATTCGTAATCAATTCCGCCATAAGTTAAGGCTTTACTCGCCTGAACAATTTCCTTTTTCATTTGTGCACTAGGGAGAAACTCACCATAGAGTGAATTAAAAGAAAATAGAGTCAGCGCTTCATTTCCCATATTGGCGTAAACTTTATTAATAATGTCCTTAGGAATTGTACTATCCGCTAAGGGTGTAGGATTACTCGCCTGAGGTAAAGGAAAATGGGTATAATTGACGTGACTAACAAAATAGCCCGATTGGGGAATAGCTTGTACCAGTGATTCTGATTCCAGTTCTAAATACACTCGTTTCGCTGTATTCATACTAATGTTGTGCGTTTTACACAACGTGCGAATTGAAGGCATTCGGTCGCCTTCTTTGAGTACCCCTTTTCGAATTTGATGGGCTAATTGATCTGCTAAGTCTACGTAAATATATTTCTGATTCATATCATCAACTGTATCCATTCAAATATACAAAACTGCGACTGTGTTTGTCCATAAAATCCTCTTACTTTTGAAAAAAATAACAAACTAATGAAAACAATAGTAACAGCCACTGCTTCGAATGGATGGATGAACGGATTAATTGGCGTACTTTTATTTAGTGGATCCATGCCTGCAACGAAGGTTGCCGTATTGAGCTTAGATCCCGTTTTTGTAACCCTTGTACGCGCATTAATCGCTGCTATACTTGCTGCGCTTTTCTTGTTCTATACAAAAGCAACTTGGCCAAGTAAGCAAGAATCACAATCGCTTTTATTGGTGTCTGCAGGTGCAGTTATCGGGTTTCCTCTTTTATCCTCTTTGGCTTTACAACATATGACTGCAGCCAGGTCTTTAGTTTTTGTGGGGACCTTGCCTTTGAGTACCGCTATTTTTGCGGTATTGCGAGGAAAAGAACGCCCTAAACCTTTATTCTGGCTTTTTGCTTTTTTAGGTAGTACACTCGTAGTAGGATTCGCTTATATGCAACATGCGACAAGTTCCTTAACGGGAGATTTGTTAATGCTCGCTGCTATTGTGTTATGCGGATTGGCTTATGCAGAAGGAGCAGTACTGACAAAAACCATGGGAGGAAGTCAAGTGATCTCTTGGGCGATTATTTTTGCTTTACCCGTTTTAGTTCCTACTTTTTTCTTCTTTATTCCAGCTTCTCTTGAAACGATACAAATGGATACTTGGGTAAGTTTACTTTATCTAGGTACCATGAGCATGTTTACTGGGTTCATTTTTTGGTATAAAGGACTCGCACAAGGGGGAATTGCGACAGTAGGACAACTACAACTACTACAACCCTTTTTCGGTTTAGCCTTAGCTGCCTTTTTCTTAAAAGAATATATCTCAATTGGGATGATTGGCGTTACCTTAGGGGTGGTTTTATGTGTTGCTGCAAGTAAGAAGTTTGCGTAAGACGCGGTGGGGTGAAGTTGTGAATTTGCAAAATTTATCGGTTAAAGAGGATTGTTGCAAAAAAGCAAATATCATTCGCCCCAACCTTTCCTCATCCTAAGACTCAAGTAAAAAGCAATCAGCAATAACAGGCAAATCAATCCTAAAACGAAGGCAAAAGCAAAGGTGTAATTTTTTATTTCAGTTAGAGCAAAAAACACACTTCCCAAAGCAGCTACTCCAAAGGCGGAACCGATTTGCAGTCCACAATTAACTGCTCCAGAAGCTAAGCCCGCAAATTGAATAGGTATATTGCTTAAGCTAAGACGAACAACAGAGGCTAAGGTTAAGCCCATCCCACAACCGATTACAAATAAATTTACTTTAAATACTATAGGGTGATACTGATATAACGTAATCATCAAAAGAATGAATCCCAACATATACAGCATTAATCCCACGGATAAAAGTGCCTCTTTGAGGTATTTACTGAGTATAGAAGAACACAAAGACATGACAATAAATCCTACACCAAAAGGGATAATGGCTTTTCCTGCCTCCATGCTACTCCAATGCCATTCTTTTTGTAAATAGATCCCAAAAACCAAGTAAAACACCCCACTTGCATAATACAGAAAGCTAATTATTACTCCCAATTTTAAATTTCTGTATTGAAAAATATCAAAATCGACCAATACACTTTTCCCCTCTCTTTTTCTCTCTTTTTCAAATCGAACAAACAAATAAATAAAAACAATTGCACCAAGTAAATACCCTATCGTGTGTAAGGTGATTCCATCTTCAATACTAGTCGTTAAAGGATAAATAAAACTCATTAAACCTAAAGTTAGGAATAAGGTCCCTTGGTAATCAATAGTCTCTCCTGTTTTTATTTCTTGTTTAGGTAAAGCTACAAGTGCCAAGAGCAAGGCCAAAATTCCTACAGGAAGATTGACGAGAAAGATAATACGCCATCCCAAATCAAATAGATTCCATTCGATGAGCAAAGCGCCTAAATATTGCCCCAAGGCCGCAGCAATACCGAAAGTAAAACTATACAAAGCCATGACCAATCGCTTTTCCTTCTCATTGAATATTCCCTGTACAATTGCGAGTACTTGTGGAATCATAATCGCACCGGAGACTCCTTGACCAATACGCCCAACAATAATCATCGTGGAGGATTGAGCACATCCACAAAGGGCGGAAAAAAAGACAAACCCAAAAAGTCCTAGTATAAACACATTTTTTCGCCCATAAATATCACCCAATCGCCCTCCCGATATTTGAAATACGGCATAAGCACAGGTATAAAAGGAAACAATCATCTGCAGTTCACTATTAGTTGCTTGGAGGGATTGTTGTATAGCAGGCAAGGCTAAATTGACAATATAAAAATCCAAGGGAGATAAAATCGTTGCTAGTAATAAAATAAACAACAGAAACCATTTGTTTTTCAGCATCATACTCTTCGTTTTTTTATAAAAACACACGTTATTTTTGTGTTCTTTTTACGTTAATACAAAAGTCTGAAAGCTTGAGAACATGCATATAACGCTTGAAGAAGCATAAAATACGCAAGATGAGCTTTTAGCGTTAATCATTTAATAATAGCTGAAAAACAATTCGTTCTTTTCTGTCCGAATTACATTGCAATTCACGCCAAAAATAGATTGAATTTGCTCCGGTGTCAACAAGTCAATCGGTTTTCCACTACAGTATACTTGAGTATCTTTTAGGGCATAGATATAATCGCAAAAATTAGCGATCAACGACAAATCGTGCATGGTTGCTAAGACGCCAATACGAAGGGATTTGACAATTTTTAAAATTTCCAATTGAAAGCGAATATCCAAGTGATTGGTTGGTTCATCTAAGATGATTAACTCGGGTTGTTGTGTCAGGGCTCTTGCTAAGAAAACACGTTGTTTTTCTCCTCCCGACAACATCGATAAAGCCGTATTTTGATACGCTAGCATATCCACTTTTTCTAAGCTTGCTAAAGCCAATTGATAATCCTCTTCATTGAAGGCTTGCCATTTTGATTTAAAAGGGATTCGCCCCATTAAAACCACATCTAAAACAGTAGCATCAAAAGGGGTATCATTAAATTGTCCAACTACAGCAATTTTTCGTGCCATTTGTTTTAAGCTATACTGTTGCATGGGAACTCCCTTATAGAAAACGCGGCCTTCTTTGGCCTTCAATACGCGATATACAATTTTCAATAAGGTAGATTTTCCACAGCCATTACTCCCAACTATTCCTACAAATTGTTGGGGTTGGACTTGAATACTAACGTCGTTTAAAATCGCTCTTGATGGATAATGAAATGAAATATTCTGCACTTCTAATAGCTTTTCACTCATGATGCTTTCTTTTTATTCGTTACAAGGATTAAGGCAAATATTGGACAACCGATTAATGCGGTTACAATACCAATGGCAACTTCGCTTTGTGGAATTAAAACACGCGACAGCCAATCGGCACCAACTAAAAATAAAGCGCCTAGTACTGCACTAAACAACAGCGTCCAATGGTGTTTACTACCAACTAGATTTCGCACAATATGAGGAATGGTCAAGCCAACGAACCCAATCACGCCGCAAAAAGAAACGACTAAACTAGTTAGTAGCGTAACCAACAAAATCAGTATAAGACGTTGTTTATTGGGGTTAATTCCCAAAGTAATGGCCGATTCATTTCCCATCATCATGGCATCTAACTCTTTTGCATGTAATAAGAAATACCCCAGTATCACAAGAAGCGCTATAAAGATAATTCCAACTTCGAGCCAACTTACTTGTGCTAAACTGCCCATACTCCAAAAAGCAACAGCTCTCACCTTTTCACTATCTTCCGCTACATATACTAGAGCGTTGGAAAGTGCGGCACAGAATGCATTGATTACTGTTCCTGCGAGAATCAAATACAAGGTTGATACGCCTCGATTTTGGAGACTCAATGCAAAAATAAATAAGGTTGCTCCACACGCGCCAAGAAAAGCCATCAAGGGGATTCCCCAAAAGCTACTGATGCCCCATCCTAAAACAATAGCCACAGTTGCTCCTAAAGAAGCACCAGAAGAAATCCCCAATAAAAAGGGATCCGCCAATGGATTCTGTACGGTTGATTGCATCACAACCCCTCCGATAGATAAAGCGGCTCCTACAACAATAGCCATAGCCACTCTAGGCATGCGCATGGTCCACAATACTTCTTGAATAATATCCAATTGAATGCCTTCTTGTGACACTAACTTCGCTGGTGATTCTGCAGCTAAAATCGCCCATACATCTTGAGTGGTAATGGCAATCTGCCCCGATAATACAGCCCAAAGTGCCATACTCCCAACGGCAAAAAGAAGGCAAACCAAATAACCGTATTTTCTTTTTCTTTGTTTCATACTCATTCTGGGTATAATAAATGGATTAATTGTTCATATAAAGCCACAAATTCTAGTCCTCCACTCACTGCATTAGAATAATCAACAGTAATGAGTCGTTTATTTTTTACTGCATCCAAGCGTTTGAGCACGGGATGTTCTTGAAAATAACGAAGTAATTCAGGTAAGCTATTCGCCTGAAAACTAGACAGAATCAAATAATCCGGGTTTAACCGAACTAAATATTCTAAAGAGATGGGAATCACCATCGTATCACTTGTTAAAAACGTTACGTTGAAATCTTCTAATAACGATCCGATGATACATTTATCTTGGGTGTAACAATAAAAAATATCACTCGATCGAACGTTGGCTAAAAAAAGGACTCGTTTTTCTTTTTCTTTTGAGGTTTTTGCGACTTTTGCTTTGAGTTGATTGATTTTCTGAGTCTCTTGTTCAATAAATTGCTTCACTTCTTTTTCCTTGTGAAAAACGGTACCAAAAGCTTCTAAATCGCGAAAGAATACAGATAACGTTCGCGGTTGATTGAAATCAAAAACAGGTATTACTTTTATCTTTTTCTCTTGCCAAAAAGAAGGACTTCCACTGCGTTTATCCTTAAACGCAGATTCCATTCCAAAAAGATGAGTAGGACGAGTTTGAATAATCGATTCAATAGAAGGCCATAAGGAAGTCAAAATAGGCCAACCTACCTCCTCTCCTTTTTTAATCTTACGATCCAAATATCCCACCCCAACAACGTTTTCTTTTCCGCCAAAGCGCTTCACCATCTCTAAAGCAGGTTGACCAAATAAAACCACGCGATCTGCCGTTTGACTATAACCGACAAGGCAAAGAAGAAAAGTTCCCAAAAGGAGTCCACCACACGTTCTCATCCTTAAAAACTATAGGTAAAACTCAACTTTAAATTCATCGGATCTTCCGGTCTCCAGTAATAAAATCCTCCTCTAGAATTGTAGTAT
Organism: Myroides sp. TSA_177.3; assembly: GCF_052691955.1. Lineage (NCBI taxonomy): Bacteria > Pseudomonadati > Bacteroidota > Flavobacteriia > Flavobacteriales > Flavobacteriaceae > Myroides > Myroides sp. TSA_177.3. The sequence goes on along the minus strand of NZ_JBQZGD010000017.1, from coordinate 51,349 downwards.
GCTCCATTGTATAAATAGCGATCAAAAAGATTATTCACGAGCAATGAAATTTTCAAATCATCCTTTTTCCAACTTGCACCTACATCTACACGAGTATAGTCTGGAAGTGGTTCACCACCACCAAAAGCCCACGTTTGACGATCTCCCATAAAAGTAATTCCAGCCATCAACGAGAAATCGCGTAGAAGTCCTGCCTCAAAAGTATAATCCAACCACACATTTGCTACATGTTTAGCATAACCACTTACTCGACTCCCTTTCACTCCTCCTTTGGTTTCTTTGGTTACTTCTGAATCTGTATAGGCATAATTGGCATTGACTTGCAACCCAGGAGCTATTTTACCACTCATATCCACTTCTACACCTTGTGTACGGGTTTGTCCTAATTGCAAAACATAATTCTCCCCCGGAGCATTCATAGGATCTGCAGATAAATGATTGTTTTTCGTGATGCGATACACCGCTACTGTAGACTGAAAGCGCTTGTTCCACCAATTATTCTTTATCCCTACTTCGATATTATTTCCTGTTAGCGGTGTTACAGCAGCTCCATTTCGCTTTATACCGGATTGAGGGACAAACGTCTTATCATACAAGGCATATACATTCATCTGATAACCAATCTTATAACTTATCCCTATTCGCGGTGTGAATTTATGATCTTCTCGCGTTTCTCGATTGGCATTCTCTTTGACAGTTGTATAACGTCCTGCAAGGGTAATAAACAGCTTATCATCAAAAAAAGCGAGTTCATCTTGGATGTAAATTCCCGTATAACTTTGCCCAACATCTGCTTGTCCAATACCAAATTGAGCCACTCGTTGTTTTAATGGTTGACTTCGATCAAAGTTTGGATAGCCGTAAATAGGTTTTTGATAGGCCGTATTGTAAATATTGAAACTCCCTATGGAGTCATAATCAAACTTTTGGCTCCAATCCACTAAATAGCGCTTATGTCCAAGATCTAATCCAGCTAAAATATTGTGTTTTATTTTTCCTGTTTTCCATTCACCTGTAACGAAAACCTGGCCCACTAATGCTTTGTTCTCTGCATCCCACAAATTGCTAGTTCGCACAAAATCCCCTGCATCATCAATATGAGTCACCCACATATATTGCCCTTCTTGATTGAACTTAAAATACCCTACTTGTGCTTGTAACGTCCATCTAGTATCCAATTGGGTTTTCAGATGTGCATTCAAACTATGATCATTCATAATAGAAGGCTCAAAACCTGGATCACCAAACGTTCGCTTTCGCGGTAAAGTAGCAAACCCTGCTTTAGAAAATAAATAATCCGCTCCGAAATCAGACAATTTTAAACGCTGATAACTATACGATGCTGTTAGCGAGGTTTTATCACTTAGTTTAAATAAAAAAGAAGGAGCAAAAGCCAAACGTTGATTCTCCTGATAATCTCTGTATCCATTTTTACTACTTCCCATCAGGTTTAAACGATAAAAAACCTGCTCCGTAACGGGAGTTAGTTTTCCTTCTATATCGGCACTAGCTCGCATAAAATCATAACTCCCATAATTGAGTTCGAGTTTTTGGCGCGTTTGCTCTGTTGGTGTTTTTGTAACAACATTGTAAATACCCGAAGGTTCTCCATTAGACATCATAAAGCCCGCAGGTCCTTTGACAAATTCAATGCGCTCTACCATACTCATATCTTCCGCCATTGGACCATAGGTAGAAGATACATTCATTCCGTTGCGAAACGCAGAAGCTCTTGAACCTCGCATATTAATACGGGCATATACATCGCCCCATTCTTCTAAACGCACGGCTCCACTTACATTTCGAATAATTCCATCCGTTAGCGTTGTAATCTGGCGAGCCACTATTAATTCGGACGAAAGAACCTGAATATTTTGAGGAATATTAATAATCGCTTGATTTAAACGCAGCGATGTTGAAGGTTTCGTTTTAACCCACGGATTTTCATCTAAAGTGATGACAACCTGATCCAATTGACGAGAGGCAATTGCTAAACTATCTTGAGCTTCTTGTGCCCATACTACGGCCCCTTGGAGCAAAAAAAGAAGAGATAAACGGATAACTGATTTTTTCATGACGCTTTCATTTTCTTTATTTAAATTCATTTTAAATAGTAAAATGCAAAAGTCCTATATTCGATAAGCTAATAGACCACGCAAAACGGTCATAAAACAACGCCAAGAGAAGTATTCACCCAAACAAAACTGCTTCTCCCCTCTATCTTATTTAAAATCAATATAAATACGTATTTTTGTACCATCAAATCCATTTTATTATGTTACAATCCATACCTCAACAGTCCTTTTCCATTGACAAGCACCATCAGGAAGGAAAGGAATATCAAATGGATATAACCGTTATTCAAACGCCTCTCGCCGTAATTAAACACGGGATTTATACCGCTGAACACGATTTTTATCACACCGTAGTACCCACTAAAGAATCTATTTTGACTTGTAGCTGTATACAAGGCAGTAGTTTAACGTTGAATCACGAGAATCTCAATATACAAGAACAAGGTTCGCTCTTATTTCAAGAACAAGCTGTTCCTTATGAGCACCTGATGAAAACAGATCAGAACAAAAAAGGAGAATTCTTAGAAATTGCAGTTGAGAGGCGATTTATTGCCTCTTTATTCGAAGAAGAAAGAGATTACCTCGCTGAACTTTTAGAAAAGCAATCACCAAAACTTAGTTTTGATTTAAATTTAACCACGTTGCAAGTTCTCCAGCAATTGATTGCGAATCCCTTTCAAGGTAAATTAGCACAGCATTACTTGGACAATAAAATTGAAGAACTTCACCTCTTGCAATACGCCAATTGGTCCTATCAGAAAGAGCAAAAACATCCCTCCCTTCACAAAAAGGATGAAGAAGCTTTACATGAGGTCAAACACTTCATTAATTTGCATTACAACAAAAGTTTTACCCTGCTAGAACTCGCTCATCAAGTGGGAATTAACCAAACTAAATTAAAGAAAGGATTCAAGTCTTTATTTGGAACCACTACCTTCAAATACATCCATGATTTGCGCATGAAAAAAGCGTTAGAAATGATTCAAAGTCAAACGTATACAATTTATGAGATTGCGGAATTTGTAGGATATAAACACAGCCATCATTTTACTGCTGCTTTTAAAAAATACTATGGACAGCTACCTACGCAAGTAAAATAAAAAGGCAAATGCCAATCACCCCGTTCTAGTTTCTTTACGTCCCATCTTGCAAAAACTTTGCATTTTTTTAATATACCGATTGGTATTTTTATTATACCTTTGGTGTTCGAATACAGTACAACATCATGAGTAAAGCCGAAAAAACCAAACAATTTATTATTGAAAAAACAGCCCCTTTATTTAATACCAAAGGGTATGCTGCTACTTCCTTGTCAGATATCACAGCGATAACAGGCTTAACTAAAGGAAGTATTTACGGCAATTTTAGCAATAAAGATGAGGTTATTATCGAAGCGTTTAAATACAATGTTTCCCTTTTGCGAAAGAAAATTGGTGGTGCTTTAAACCAAGGAGACAATCCAAAAGAAGCGCTATTAAGCTTTGTTGCTTTTTACCGCAACCATTGGGAATACTTAGTTCAAACGGGAGGATGTGTTTTACTCAATGCTGCTACAGAAGCGGATGATCACCTTTTCTTTTTAAAAGAAAGTGTTCAGCTCAATTTTAAAGCGTGGGAAGATCGCTTGGTTGAGGTAATTAAAGCAGGACAAGTACAAGGGTATTTTAAGCCTGAAATCGCAGCAGACGACATCGCTGCTTTGATGGTTATGCTAGTAGAAGGAGGCGTTTTACTTTCGCGTACTTTGGCCAACAAAAGACATTTGGATATCGCCTTGGATCAAATTGAACGCATGATTACAATCGAAATGTCCTCTTAATCCCAGAAATCATTGGGTAATCAAACGCAATGATTTTTTTTTAAAATTAAAATATACCAATCGGTATATAATTATAACTAGAAACATGAAAAATATGAAAGATGTATTTATTGTAGCCGCTAAACGCACCCCCACAGGAGGATTTTTGGGGAGTTTACAGGCTTTTACCGCTACGGAACTAGGAAGTTTAGTAGCACAAGAAATCAGAAAAGAATTAGACTTGCCAGCCACGGCTATTGATTCTCTGTATATTGGCAATGGGTTAAGTGCAGGTCTTGGACAATCTCCTGCTAGACAAGTAGGTATTCTTTCGGGCTTATCTCCAGATACAGAAGCAACAACCATCAATAAAGTATGTTCCTCTGGACTAAAAGCCGTATCGCTAGCTGCCCAACAAATTCAATTGGGTCAAGAGCACCTTGTTTTAGCGGGTGGTATAGAAAGCATGAGTAATGTTCCTTTCTACTCTTCCCATCGTCAAGCCCATAAATTAGGTCATATCCAAACGATTGATGGACTTTTAAAAGATGGATTAACAGATGCTTATGCACAGTGTCACATGGGAAATGCAGCTGAAATTGGCATCCGACATTTTGCTTTTACAAGAGAAGAACTCGATCAATATGCATTAAACTCCTATACAAAAGCCCAAAAAGCAACAGAAGAAGGAAAATTTAAAGCAGAAATCATTCCTATTGCCTTACCCAAGCAAAAAGAAATGATGGATACAGATGAGGATATTTATAAAATCATCCCTGAAAAACTGCCGCAATTGCGCCCTGTTTTTGAAGAAGGTGGTGCTTTAACGGCAGCAAATTCAAGCAATTTAAATGACGGAGCAGCCCTGTTGCTACTCGCTTCAGCGGAAGCTATACAAAAACATGGGCTCCAGCCTTTGGCTCGTATTGTTTCTTATGCAGATGCTGCACAAGATCCGCTTTGGTTTACGACAGCTCCCGCTCTAGCGATTCCAAAAGCTTTGGAAAGAGCTAATTTAGACCTAGATGCCATTGATCTCTTTGAGATTAACGAAGCCTATGCCTCTGTTCCTTTATCGATTGCTAAACTCCTAGATGTTCCACTCGATCGCATCAATATACGAGGAGGTGCAGTTGCTCTAGGACATCCTATTGGTGCTTCCGGTGCACGTATTTTAGTTACCTTAACACATGCCCTTCAACAGGAAAACAAACGATATGGTTTAGCGGCAATTTGCAACGGCGGTGGCGGCGCAACAGCTTTAATTATTGAGAAATTATAATCAAATACAACAAAAAATGGAAAAATTTGATCTTATCGTTATTGGCTCAGGACCTGGTGGTTATGTAGCAGCTATACGAGCCTCCCAATTGGGTTATAAAACAGCTATTGTAGAAAAATATGAAGGATTGGGTGGAACTTGTACGCATGTAGGTTGTATTCCGACCAAGGCCTTGTTAGACAGTACCCATCACTATGCAGATGCACAACATAAATTCAAATCATACGGCATTGAAATTCAAGACATTCAATTGAATTTCAATCAAATATTTCAACGCAAAGATGAAGTGATTCTGAAAAACACCCAAGGCTTGGACTTTTTGATGCAAAAGAACAAGATTACGCGATTACATGGTACAGCGAGTTTTCAAAACAACACCACTATTACCGTAACTTCCCCAAAAGGAGAGCGTATACAGGTAGAAGCTGATCGATTCATTATTGCAACAGGCTCTAAACCCGCTACCCTGCCTGGGATTACATTGGATAAGAAACGCATCATTAGCTCAACAGAAGCGTTATCCTTAACACAAAAACCGAATAGCATCATCATTGTAGGTGGTGGTGTAATTGGTGTAGAAATGGCTTCTATTTATCACCGTATGGGAACTCAGGTTACGATACTAGAATATGCAAGCAATCTAATCTCCACGATGGATACAGAACTGGGAAAGACTTTACACAAAATACTAAAGAAAGAAGGCATAGCAATCCAACTCGAACAATCCGTCTATCAAGTAGATAACCTAGGAGAACAAGCACGTGTTAAATTCAAAAATAAGCAAGGAGAAGATTATGAACTTCAAGCAGATTATGTTTTAATGGCTGTTGGAAGACGTCCTTATACAGAAGGATTAGGCTTAGAACATACGGCTGTTACATTAAATGCACGTGGTTTTATTGAAACCAACGGACAATTACAGACAAATGCACCAAACATTTATGCTATTGGCGATGTCATTGGTGGTGCCATGCTGGCGCATAAAGCGGAGGAAGAAGCGGTATATGTAGTGGAAACCATCAACGGACAAAAACCCCACATTCACTATAACCGCATTCCCAACGTCGTTTATACTTGGCCTGAAGTTGCTTCTGTTGGAGCTACGGAACAAGAATTAAAGCAGCAAAATACAGTGTATAACGTAGGTAAATTTCCATTTTCAGCCAATGCACGTGCGCGTGCATCGATGGATACAGATGGTTTTGCCAAAGTATTGGTTGACCCAAAATACGGCGAGGTTCTAGGGGTGCATATCATTGGAGCTCGTGCGGCAGATTTAATTGCACAAGCCGTGGTAGCCTTAGAATATGAGGTAACTGCTCAAGACATGTTCTCCATTTCTTATGCTCATCCTACTTTTGCAGAAGTTTTAAAGGATGCCTATCGAATGGCTTATGGACACCCTGCCATCAACATTTAATTTATCTCGTATAGCAACTAAAAAAGAGCTCTTTGAATCAACAAAAGAGCTCTTTTTACTAAAAATAATATTCCCCTTAAACTACTATCCTTTTATTTTTTTCTACTACTGCGATTACTTTAATCCATTTAAAATCTGAATGACTTCTTCTGTGGTTCCCGTTTTTAAATCTTCCGATTTAATTTGCACCATTTGATTTTTACTCACCTTAATATCCTTGATTGCATATACAACTTTATTCGTATCTGGATCCACTGAAATAAAGAATACATAACCTTCTAATCCAACTGGAACCCAACCATAATGCTCAGTAAAAACATCACCTAACTCAGGATGTGTAAGAAATACATCTAAATGTGCTAAACCTTCTTCTCCTTTAACGCCCAAGTAAATCGCTGAATTTTCGTAATTATACCCTGAAGGAACTTTTACGAAAAACTGCGTTTGCTCTCCTTCAAAGCCTGCATATTTATCAATATTAGACCATCCTATTTCTGCGGGTAAATTGCTCCAACCGTTTAGATATAGCACATAGCTATCGTTTTCTTCATCTCCATGCAAAAATCCCATTTCGGTTTGTACGGGGATTTCAGTAAAGGTTAAATCATCTTTTTCATTAACATTCCCTTGCCAAAGCAGCATATCATCCTGAAGTCCTCCCGTATTCTTAGCAGGCACCACCATGTGAATCCCGTAATTGGTTACTTGTTGTCCTTTTACTTTGATATCAAAATAAAACTCTCCTCCTGTAATAATAAACCCACGATATCCTTCCGCCGCTATACGACCATACTCATCTTTAGTCACGTCAAAATAACCCGATTCATCTCGATTCGGGTAAATTCCCATAGTAGGTCGATTAACGAGCGCCATAACTCCCTTATCATATAATTCTATAAAAGTACAAGTTACTTCATCTCCTGTTTCACCCCAATGCTCTTCAGTTCCCAAGTTACTTACCACTACTTCTACTCCTTTTTTACTGACAAAACGGAATCCTCCTTCTTCATTGATTGTAGTAACAAATTCTTGCTTTTGATCAGCTAAAACCGCTTCTCTTAATTCTCCAAATTTAGTAGCCGTTGGAACTTTCAACTCTTCAATCGGTGGCGGAGGTGTAGGACTACTATCATCACTACTACAAGAAATAATTCCCATACCACTTAGTAACATAGCCGAAACAGCTATCATTTGAATTCTTTTTTTCATAACAATTTGATTCAATTAAAAATCAAAACTATTAAATAAATAGCAATAAAAATAAATAAAATTATACCATAAAAGACTAAAAATCAAATTAACAAAACAATTCAATATTAAAAGAAGTTAAAATACTAAAATAATACAAGGTAATAAATTGATTTAAAAATAGTCAATTGCACTATTACTGAAATCTATGGTACTCCTTGAGGGATGTCATCTTTTTTCGCGATATTTGTATGCCTATCCAACAAGGATTTATTTATAATTTTGACTATTGAATCATGACTAAAACTGAAAAAGTAAACTTTGTTCTTGAAACATTAGATGCTTTGTATCCCGAAATACCAGTTCCTTTAGATCACAAGGATGCTTATACATTACTCATTGCAGTGTTACTATCGGCTCAATGTACCGATGAACGCGTAAATAAAATCACGCCTATTCTCTTTGCTAAGGCAGATAACCCTTATGATATGGTTAAGATGACGGTTGAAGAAATTCAAGACATCATTCGTCCCTGTGGATTATCTCCCATGAAAAGTAAAGGGATCTATGGATTATCGAAGATTTTAATTGAAGAGCATCAAGGGGAAGTACCAGCTGATATGGAAGCCTTAGAGCGCTTACCGGCTGTTGGACACAAAACAGCTTCTGTGGTTATGGCTCAGGCTTTTGATATTCCTGCTTTTCCCGTTGACACGCACATCCATCGTTTGCTTTATCGTTGGGGATTTTCAAATGGAAAAAGTGTGCAACAAACGGAAAAAGATGCGAAACGTTTATTTCCTAAAGAACATTGGAATAAACTCCACCTTCAATTGGTATGGTATGGACGTCAGTATTCTCCTGCGAGAGCGTGGAAATTAGAACTGGACATTATTACAAGTGTAATTGGCCGTAAAACGGTACTCAACGAATACTATAAAAAACAAGAAAAAAAAGCATCGAAATAAATTCGATGCTTTTTTTTAGTTCGCTTTTGAAGTCTTTAAATTAGGCTCCATAAAATCGCTCAGTGCTAAATGAGACCAAAACTTAGAATACGTCAATAATTTCTCAATTATTTCAGTCTTAGGTAACTTAGCTTCTTTCGCTTTTAAAAGGGATTTGTAATTTTTTTCCATATAAAATCTGTTAGCTTCCACTTTTAAAAACGCGCAAACTGAGATTTTATTATAGGCTTAGTGAAATTTGTTTTTTTTCCATTAATCTTCTCAAATTGATGATGGCATAACGCATTCTTCCTAAAGCTGTATTAATACTAACATCCGTTACTTCAGCAATTTCTTTGAAACTCAAATCTTGATACAAGCGCATGCGAATTACTTCTTGCTGATCTTCGGGCAATTCCAAAATTAACTGTTGTAAATCTTCCGTGATTTGATGGCTGATTAATGTTTCTTCTATGGTTTCACTATCATCTTTTAAAAAAGTAAAAAATGGTGTTTGTGCACTATCATTGTGAATAATCACTCGTTTTTCTTTGCGATAGTGGTCCATAATCAAGTTGTGTGCAATACGCATTACCCAAGAAATAAACTTTCCTTCTTCGTTGTACTTTCCTGTTTTGAGGGTATTAATTACCTTGATAAAGGTATCTTGAAAAATATCATTGGTTAGTTCAACATCATCTAACTTACTGAAAATAAATCCAAAAATTTTAGCTTGATGTCTTTTGATTAAAATTTCAAGCGCCTGCTCATTGCCTCCTACATAGTGATGCACTAAAGTTGCATCTGGTAATTGAATTAATTCCATAACAAAATTCTTTTATAGCTGTTTTATTCATTTCTAAAAAAGTATTTCTGTTATATAGGCACTTGTATTTATCGGTTAAGTGCTACAAATATATATAAAATATTTTGTTAAAAACAATAGTTTTAAAAAATTGTTAAACGCACCGCTTATTCTTTACTGCCAAAAGCATTTCATAAACAAAGATAAAAGCGTATTTTTGTGTTTCAAATACACGAATCTCCTATGTCTAAAATAGATTTTTCTAAACTAGATCCTAAACACAATATTATAATTAAAGGAGCACATCTGCATAATTTAAAGCATATAGATGTTGTCATCCCGAGAAATCAAATGGTGGTTATCACCGGGCTTTCTGGCTCTGGGAAATCATCTTTGGCCTTTGATACGCTTTATGCTGAAGGACAACGCCGCTATGTAGAGAGTTTATCTTCTTATGCGCGTCAGTTCTTAGGCCGTATTGATAAGCCAAAGGTGGAGTACATCAAAGGGATTGCCCCTGCTATAGCTATTGAACAGAAAGTCAATACGACCAATGCACGATCAACAGTGGGAACATCCACTGAAATCTACGATTATATTAAATTGTTGTTTGCGCGAATTGGACGCACCTACTCTCCTATTTCTGGACAAGAGGTAAAAAAAGATACCGTAACGGATGTCATTCAATTGATTAAATCGTTGCCCTTAGAGAGTAAATGGCTCTTATTGGCACCTTTACTTTTTGAAGAAGGCCGCTCTTTAGCAGAGCATCTAGCTGTTTTATTGAAACAGGGATATGCGCGTTTATTGGTAAAAGGAGAAACAGTTCGATTAGACGAATTTTTACAACTCGAAGAAGACTTGATCAATCAATTTGCCATTGCGGATGTATTGCTTATTGTGGATCGTATTGTAGTTAAAGATACTGATGAGTTTTTCAATCGCTTGGGAGATGCTATTGAAACTGCCTTTTTTGAAGGAAAGGGAACGTGTTATGTTCGCGCTTTGGAAGGTGCTACCCAACATGAATTTAGCAATCGCTTTGAACTTGATGGACTGACCTTTTTAGAGCCTAATATTCATTTGTTCAGCTTTAATAATCCATACGGCGCTTGCCCAACGTGTGATGGCTATGGAAATGTGATTGGTATTGATGAGGAATTGGTTTTCCCTAATACGGGATTATCAGTTTATGAGAATGCCGTATTCCCTTGGCGTGGAGAATCCATGGGATGGTATCGCGATCAATTGGTGCAACATGCGTATAAATTCGACTTCCCTATCCATCGTCCTATCTTTCAGCTTACTGCAGAAGAAATGGCGTTACTATGGGAAGGAAATGAATACTTTACCGGTTTAAATGCCTTTTTTCAAGAACTCGAAGAGAAAAATTATAAGATTCAAAACCGCGTCTTGCTATCGAGATATAGAGGGAAAACAAAATGTCCGACTTGTAAGGGAAAACGCTTGAGAATAGAGGCTAATTATGTCAAAATTGGTGGAAAAACCGTTTCTGACTTAGTGGATATGCCGATTGAAAAATTGTTGGGGTTCTTTAAGGACTTACAACTAAATGAATATGAACAACAAGTAGCCAAACGCTTGTTGATTGAAATCAATAACCGTTTAGGTTTTCTATTGAATGTTGGGTTGGCTTACTTGACGTTGAATCGAAATTCATCTACCTTATCCGGAGGGGAATCTCAACGTATTAATTTAGCTACCTCTTTAGGAAGTAGCTTAGTCGGTTCTATGTATATTCTGGATGAACCTAGTATTGGATTACATCCAAAGGATGGAGAGAAATTGATTCATGTCTTGAAGCAACTTCAAGCATTAGGAAATACAGTTATCATTGTAGAGCACGATGAGGAGATTATGCAAGCAGCAGATCAAATTATCGATATCGGACCTGAAGCAGGTACTTTTGGTGGAGAATTGGTGGCGCAAGGAACATTAGCTGAGATTTTGAAATCGGATTCCTTAACGGCTCAATACCTCAATGGGACAATGGCGATTGAAGTACCTAAAAAACGAAGAAGCTACAAGCATTATATTGATATTATTGGAGCAAGAGAACACAACTTGAAAAATATTGACGTTCGCTTCCCTTTGGATTGCTTAACCGTCATTACGGGAGTATCCGGAAGTGGAAAAAGTACGTTAGTTAAGCGTATTCTATTCCCTGCTTTACAGAAAAAACTAACGGGTTTAAGTGATAAACCAGGACAATTCACTGCTTTAGAGGGTAAGTTTGAGCACATCAAACAAATTGAATATGTGGATCAAAATCCAATCGGAAGAAGTTCGCGTTCTAATCCGGTAACTTATATTAAAGCGTACGATGAGATTCGAGATTTATACGCCAAACAAAATACTTCTAAATTAAGAGGATACCAACCGAAACACTTCTCTTTTAACGTCGATGGTGGTCGATGTGAAGTATGTAAAGGGGAAGGTAATGTAACGGTAGAAATGCAATTTATGGCAGACGTTCATTTGGAATGTGAAGCTTGTCATGGAAAACGCTTTAAGAAAGAGGTACTTGAGGTAAACTTTGAAGGAAAGAACATCGACGATATCTTATGTATGACAATTGATGATGCTTTAGCCTTCTTTAAACAATACAACCAAACCAAAATTGCAACGCGTTTACAGCCGTTACAAGATGTAGGATTGGGATATGTTCAATTGGGACAATCGTCTTCTACACTTTCGGGTGGTGAGGCACAACGTATTAAATTAGCTTCCTTCTTACTGGCAGGATCAACAAGAGAAAAGGTACTTTTTGTCTTTGATGAGCCGACAACTGGATTGCATTTTCACGACATTAAAAAATTATTGACTGCCTTTAATGCTTTGATTGATAAAGGACATTCGATTCTCGTTATTGAACACAATTTGGATTTAATCAAATGTGCTGATTACATCGTGGATATTGGCCCTGAAGGAGGAGAAAATGGCGGTCAATTGATTGCTTTTGGAACACCAGAGGAAGTGGCTCAATGTGCTGAATCTAGTACAGGACAATACTTGAAAAATAAATTGAAATAGGTATGAGGATGGGTTATGAGGTTATGAGTTAGAAGTTATGGGTTATGATGGTGATGAGTGATGAGTGAATTTTAACTTACAAGATATACCTTCGTATTTCCAGATTGCATATTATGTTGAGGGCTAACAAATGGAACTATTATCCAGCTAACAATATATATAAGGTTTGAGAATGGAAAAATAGTCTAATTTCTCCTTAAATAGAAATAGCTCCTCAAATCTTAAACTAAAAAAGAAGTTCTGATAAAAATCAGAACTTCTTTTTTTTCTTTACTATCAAGGAATAAATCTTGTTTAAATTAAAAACGCTCCACCTTAATTTATCTAATCGATCTAAATTTCCCATCTATCTCACATCACTTATTTCCCCATAACCTTTAACTCATAACACATAACCTCATAATCTTATTTCCCATCTCCACCTAAAACACTCACCAAGCGTTCCGTCAAGCGTTTTCGACCAAAATACTGCAAGCCCATAGCGTGTACTTGTAATTGTTTCTGCTGATATTGTTCAAAATACTGCATTAAGATTTCACGTATCTTATCTTTCTCACTGTACAAGGCATTTCGTCCTACATTGGTTTGTTGAATGATTTCAAAGAAATCCGATTCTTCTGGACCAATTGCAAGAATTGGACGTTCTGCTGCCATATATTCGAATAACTTACCAGGAATAATCGCTCTCGTATCATCAGAATCAATCTCAACGAGTAACAAAACCTGAGAAGCACGCATTTGTCTCAATGCTTCTTGATTCTCAACATATCCCCTATTATCCGTACATTCTAGTAGCTTGAACTCTTCTAAAGTATGTAGAATATCCTCGCTTATTTTTCCTATTAACTTCAGTTCAAAGGCTTCTTTGAAGGCTTGATTTTCTCTTCTCAACTCACTGATGGCTTTCCACAACACTCTTGGGTTTCGATTCGAAAGAAAAGATCCAATATGAGCCAACGTAAATTTTTCATCCAGTGGAATTTTCCCTAAATGAACCACATCATAGCCATTGGTGATAATGGCAATCGGTTTATCTGTTTTGGTTTCAAACTCTTTACGCGTCGTTTTACTGGTTACAATCAGCTGATCGGCAGTATTCAACACTTCGCGTTCTAGGGCAATATGTTTTTCTTTTGCTTGATCTGATAGTTTAAGTTCCTTATGATAACCTATTGTTGTCCAAGGATCTCTAAAATCAGCAAACCATTTAATATTCAGTTTTTTCTTCAGAGCCAATCCAATCAAGTGTACACTATGAGGAGGACCTGTCGTAATGATGGTATCAATATCAGGGTGCTGTTTTAAGTAGTCTTTTAAATACGCCACTGAAGGCTTAACCCAACCAATACGCGCATCTGGAATAAACATATTTCCTCTAATCCACAACAGTAATTTATCCCATTTGGATTGATTGCGAACTTGGGGAATCATACCTGAGCTCATTGTTTGTGCTCGTTGTCCCGCCAATTTCTTTGCCAGTCCATAAGGCTCCTTGATTTTATGTCGAAGAATCGTAACCGAAGGATCTACTTCTTGTTCTAGCTGTGTATCGATCAACGGATAATTAGCTCCATCTGGTACATACACAATGGGTTCTATATTAAAATCTGGGAGATACTTGACAAATTTCAGCCAACGTTGTACCCCTGGGCCACCTGCTGGAGGCCAATAATAACAGATAATTAATACTTTCTTCTTTTCTTTTTTCATTTCCATTTTATCTCCTACATCCTAATTTATTCTTCTTTTCTTTTTTTCTTCATTGACCAACCTATTGCTCCAGCAGAGGCTAGTAAAATCAACAGCGCACTAGCTAAGGCAATTCGACTTCCCGTTTTGACTACCTGAGGCTCAAACGCAAATTCAACCGTATGTTTCCCTTGAGGTAATTCAATTGCACGCAAGACATAATCTACAGCTAAAATAGGCACTTCCTGTCCATCAACTTTAGCTATCCATCCCTGCGGATAATAAACCTCTGAAAACACAGCCAAACCTTCATTTGTATTTTCTGCTTCATACACTAATTGATTAGCCTTATAAGACACAAGCTTAATAGAAGCTAAAGAATCTACAGTATACGTATCTTTTACTGCTTGTGTAAACGCATTCGTATTCAATACTGCTGTTGTTTTTGTGTTGAGGTCACTCAACGCTTTCATCTCCTGATCTGGAGTAGTTACTTTTTGAACAGCTGAAACAAACCAAGCATTTCCATTTGCTTCGTTGTTTAACATCGCTACACTACGTCCTTCTTCATCCGCTTGAATCACATATTTAACATTCATCATATTAAATACTGGCATCGGATTTTTACTCATTTGGTAATCAGCCAACTGCTGAATTCTTCTTGGCTTAGCTGCATGATATCCTCCCAAAGATTGATGGAAATAAGACGCTTTCGCACTATTTAATCCCCCTTGCGTATCGAATACTCTAAAGTGTGTTGGATCATTTAAAATTTGTTTATCTGCTTGTGTGATATCAAAAGGTTCTTGCATTTTTCTCGCCGCTACAAATGATTCATCATTTACGTATTTGCGATCCACCATCACTAAATCTCCCACCAATAAACACCCGATAATAACCAAAGCATACATTTCTTTCATTTTGTCTTTTGCAAATAAAAACAAAATGGCAGCTGTAGCTAAAATCAACAAGAACGAACGAATCAAATCACTCGTATACATTGCTTTTCGCTCTTCAATCAAGGCGCGAATAAACCCAGGTCCTACTTCTCCATAAGCCATGCGGTAATAGTCGTCATTTAACCCCGTGAAAGAAAGTGTTCCTTTAATTGCAAACAAGAATACCAAGATTCCACCTGCAATAAAACCAGATTTCTTCAGTGCATCAATTTGCTGTTTTTGCTCTAGTTTAAAGAAGTTATAAAGTCCTAATACAGCTAGTACAGGAATACACATTTCCAAGATAACCTGAATAGAAGATACGGCTCTAAACTTGTTGTACATCGGTACAAAATCAATGAATAGATTTGTAACCACCGCAAAGTTTTTACCCCAAGATAGGATTAGTGCCATCAACGCTCCAACAAAGAAAATATACTTTAATTTGCGCTTTTCTGTAAACATACCCAAGACAAATAAGAAGAACACAACAGCTCCAATATAAGCTGGTGCAGCCACAATAGGCTGATCCCCCCAATACGTTGGTGCTTGTTTACTCATATCTTGTGCTTGCTGTGGATTAGCTCCAATAGACGTGAAATAGCGATATACCGCATTGTCTTTTTCAAGGGCTTCATTATTTGCTCCACCCGTTAATCGAGGTGCGATTAGATTTAAACTCTCGAAAACGCCATAACTATATTCTGTAATATAATCGTAACTCATTGCATTGGAAGACGTTTTAGGAGAACCATCGGGTTCATACGTCAACTCACTTGAACTTCGTGTACTAAACTTCGTGTATTCTGCAGTGGCCATAATATTGGTTGCATTTGCTCCAATACTCAATACCGCTGCCCCGACAAGAATACCATACGCGATACCTAAGCCTTTCCAATCTTTGGCTTTGCTATATTCATAAGTATAAGCGATGGCTACTACCAGAAGAAACAATAGCAAATAATAGGTCATTTGGAAGTGATTGGCACTGATTTCCAGCGCTGCGGCGAGGACAGTTAAGATCCCTCCAGCAACATATTTTTTTCTAAATACGAGCAAAACCCCAGCAACCACCATAGGCATATAAGCAATGGCATGTGCTTTGGCATTGTGTCCCACACCTAGGATAATGATTAAGTAAGTAGAAAATCCAAACGCTAAAGATCCTATAAAAGCTTTTAACGGACGAACCCCTAAGGCCATCATTAAAGCATAAAATCCGATGAAGTAAAGAAATAAATAATCTGCAGGACGCGGTAAAAATCGAATCGCTGTATCTAAATGCTTAACGAAGTTATAGGGATACTTAGCTCCCAACTGATAGGTTGGCATTCCACCAAATGCGCTATTGGTCCAATAAGGTTCTTCGTTAAATTCGGCTCTGAAATTATTCTGTTCTTTAGCCATTCCAGTATACTGCACAATATCAGACTGATATATGACTTTATTCTGTAATACTGGTGAAAAATAGAGTAAAGCTACTACGATAAAACCGACCAACACCAAGAGATGTGGTACATACTTTTTTACTGCATTCATGCTATAAAATTACTTTGCGAGGTTTGAATTCTGTTCAATTAGCTAAAGTAAGTAATTTTAAGATTAGATGGTTTTGTTTTTGGCTTTTTTGTTTTTTTATGAGTCGCTTTTTATAGGTTGTAAGTCCCTCTCCTATTTTTGCGCTATTTATTACCTAAATTCTCCCAAAGGAATTGTGTTCGCTATTTCATATATAATCCTTGGATTGGTAATGCTTCTTGCTCTTTTATGACCACATACCGATTGAAACCCCATTAACAAACAGCATAAAAAAAGCTCCTATAAAAGGAGCTTTACATTATTTTTTTTCAATCTCTTCAAAATCAATATACTCGCCAACTACTTTGGTCGAACGTGGAAATTTGTCCTTCCCTTCTGACGATTGATTCGTATAATTAGGTTCTTCTTGAGTTGATCTATTATTTTGTTGATAAAAATCTTGCTGTTGCTGTTGAAAATTTCGTTCTACTTTTTTTGCCATTTTATAGACAAAAAGTGGAAATAAATAACGCATCGCAAATTTAAAAGCATAATAAATCACTACAATGATGACTAAGGTTCTTAAAAAACTTCCAAATGATGCTATATCCATACTTTACCTTTTTTTTCAAAAATAACATTTTTTTCCATCATCTACTGCCATCAATTCTTAAATAATTGATAAATTAAACCTAGTCTTTTTCAGCCTTCCACGCTTTATAGCCTCCAGCTAATTCAATGACATCAAATCCTGCTTCTTGCATTTTTTCAGCTGCAGCTGCACTTCTCTTCCCGGATTGACAAAAGATATAAACGGGCTGTTTCTTATCCAATTGTTTGATATTTTTTGAAAAACCTTCGTCTAAAAAATCAATATTGATGGCATTTAAAATCGTACCTTCTTTGTATTCTTTTGGCGTACGTACATCGATTAGCTGTACTTTTTTATTCGCAATTTGCGATTCAAAAGTGGTTGGATTTACTAATTCTTTCGCTTTAACTTCCTGAGCACTAACCTTAAAAAATGAAAACATTAGTAAGATAGCTGTTAAAATTATATTCTTCATCTTATTTTTAATCTAAAAATTTTTTAATCAAGTGACAAATATCAGTATTATTCTTTTTGATTCCTGCTACATTTGTTACAAATATACGAAAAATGGCTACCCCTCTGATACAAAAATACAACGTACCAGGACCTCGTTATACGAGTTATCCTACTGTACCCTACTGGGACGAAACAAGTTTTTCCCGTGATAAATGGTTGAAAAGCGTAAAGGAGACCTTTGATCAAACCAATGAGCAAGAAGGTATTAGTCTATATATACACTTACCTTATTGCGAGAGTTTATGTACGTTTTGTGGTTGTCATAAACACATCACCAAACGCCATGAAGTTGAAGTTCCTTATATCCAAGCTATATTAAAGGAATGGGAGTTGTATTGTAACATTTTAGTTGACAAACCTATTATCAAGGAAATTCACCTTGGAGGTGGAACCCCTACTTTCTTTGCTCCTGCGCACTTGCAAACCTTAATTGAAGGCATCTTATCCCGTGGAATCAAAGCAGAGGGTTATGAATTCAGTTTCGAAGGACATCCTAATAATACCACAAGAGAACATTTACAAACTTTATATAACCTCGGTTTTCGAAGAGTTAGCTTTGGCGTACAAGATTATAATCGCGAGATACAGAAGGCCATAAATCGTAATCAAACGTTTCACGATGTCGCTAAAGTAACTCTTTGGGCCAAGGAAATGGGGTATACTTCTATTTCCCACGATATTATATTTGGTCTGCCTTTTCAACAAATTGAGCACGTAATTGATACGATTGAGAAAACGAAATCGCTCTCACCTGATCGTTTGGCTTTTTACAGCTATGCGCATGTGCCTTGGATCAAAGGAAATGGGCAACGCGGATTCAAAGATGAGGATGTGCCAAAAGATGAAGAAAAAAGAAAGCTTTACGAAATTGGCAAAAACTTGTTAGAAGAAAAAGGCTACATTGAAATTGGTATGGATCACTTTGCGTTGAAAACAGATTCTTTATACAAAGCAATGAATACCAATAGCATTCATCGAAACTTTATGGGATACACTTCTTCTAAAACAGATTTAATGATTGGCTTAGGGGTGTCTTCTATTAGTGATAGTTGGACTGCCTTCGCTCAAAATGAAAAAAATATAGGAGCCTACTACGAAGCTTTAGCTAATAATGAGATTCCAGTAGTCAAAGGACACATTTTAAATGAAGAAGATTTGATAATTAGAAAACATATCCTACATTTAATGTGTAATTTACAAACGGATTTAACTAGCGATTTACATTTGATTGATTTTACTCCTATGTTAGAGGAATTAAAAGAGATGGAAAATGACCAGCTAATTACCATTCAAAACAATGTAATTACCATCAACAAATTAGGCCGTGCCTTTGTACGCAACATTTGTATGGCGTTGGATTTGCGCTTACAACGCAATAAACCTGAACGCGCTTTATTTTCTATGACTATTTAAGCTATACTATGAATAAAAAAATTGAAAAAATAACTACTTATCTTGTTTTGTTACTGCTTGTATATGGCATTTATCAATTGGATATCGATCAATTATGGTCAATCCAAGTCAATTGGTTCTCCTTTTTAGCCTTTTTGATTTTCTTTTGCTATTTGATATTTTCATTAAAGAAGGCTGCAAAACAACAAGATTTACAAAAAGGAAAGTAAGTAATTCAGATAGCTCTTTGTCCTTATGACAAACGAGTTACTATTAAATAATAAGACGACGATAAAAGCCTATTTTTATCGTCGTTTTTTTTATTTCTAGCCTTATTCGAATGGATTTATTCTTGTTTTTTTCTTACTTTCGTTCTGTAAATTAAGATAAACATACCACCCTACTAAGCTTAAAAAAAGACTCTTTTGACACAAGAAAAGAAGATAATAACAAAAGCTACAGTTGGAAATTAATGTTGATTCACATTAAAAAAGCAAACATGAACAAAGCTACACCCTCGTTTATCCTTCCTGTTCTTTTTATCGGATTTTTAGTTTGGCTTCTAGCCACTTTAGCGTTTCGTTTCGCTGGACAGTTCTTCTTTCTCACGGAGTCTCCTACAATTTTATCCATCTTGTATCTAATTGTCGTTCCTTCCATGATTTTCCTTTCTTTATTCACGTTTAAGAAATTCAATTTAGTTGGATTTGAAAAAACAGCGGCAGGAATTCTTTTGGTATTACCAGGTATGCTTATCGATACATTTGCCATTCAGTTTTTTGAGGCAATCTTTCCCAATATGCCAGCAACGAGAGCTGCTTCTTTTGGTTCTTGGTTGATGTGGGCTTATTCTATTGTATTAGTTACTGCTATAATTAGCGGAATACGCCCAAAACAAAAGTAAAAATCATCATTTATCAATGAATAAATACAAAAAAAGGAGAACGATACCGCTCTCCTTTTATTTTTATGTTTGTATTTTAATACCATTCTACTAGTGAAATTCCGATACCAATGGTGGTTTGGTTCCAGTTGTAATCAATCATGGATTCGCCATAACCATTATTCATCACGAAAAATGCTTTGAGGTTATTTTTGATGGGATAGGTATACGTAAATTCATGGAATCCTTTATAGTGTGAATTCAAACGCATATTGTTTCGCATCATAAAAGTAAAGACTTGTCCATTTCTTTGGTAAGCAACCGTTACTTCTCCTTTACCTGCATATTCTGTGATACTTGCATTATCGTCACTTTTGTTCTTTTCTTTTAATCGCATCCAAGGTTTAACCATGAATGTCCAATCATTATATTCCATACCCAAATGGAAAATTAAACGATTCCAACTTCGAGAACTCGGTTGACTTTTCCCATTGGATTGATGATTAAAAGCGATTCCTGCCATCTTAAATTTAAGATTTGACAAGGACAGATCTAGTGGATAGTTAAAAATAACCTCAGGTTCGTAATTGAGCTCTCTAAAAGGTCGAGATACTTTCACATTATACGCTTGCCAGTTCGCTGTTTGCGTAAATGCCAACCAGATATCCCCTTTACCAAACAAAAGTCCTTCCGTCACTTTTGTTTTAAAACTCAATTGAAAACGTATTTCAACATGATTATAATCAATGGCATCTGGTTGTCCCATGTGCTCACTAAAGCTAAAAGGCTGATCATTGGGTTTACTACTCCAACGCGCAGGAAGCAAATACACCGGTTTATAAGGAGAAATCGTAAACGTTTTACTCCTTGCTGTAGGAGCTAAATCCCATCGCTCAGTTAATGAGTGTGATTCTGGGACACCAAATAGGTTATCACGAACAGATTCTTGTTCTTGCCCATAAGCACTTCCTATTGTGGCTAGCGCCATAAACCCACTTATTATCTTCGCTATACTTCTAACCATCTCCTATTCTATTTCTGTTTCTTTCTTATCCTAGTACGATGTCACATTCAAGCTTTCCTCTTGTTAAAACAAGCTACTTTGTCCGTCTTCATCTATATTAACATCTGGTAAATTCTCTACATCATAGGTAATTACTTCCTCTTCTTCCACTACTTCTTCATAGGGTAAAGATTCCAAATGATCAATTTGTTTTACTTTGTCAGCCGTTAATTGGTTGCCTAAAGCTTTAATTCCCTTAATCGTTATAAATTGCTCTAAATCAAGAACTAAGTTTTCTTTCTGTACTCCTTTTACTTTAGAAAAAACAACCTCTACTACTGGGCGATAATCCGTTGAAATCAATTCCAATTTTGAATTCTCATGTTCAGAAATAAACACATCTTCTCTATTTTCATTTTCAACCACAAATCGCTTCACATAGTATCTTGCTTTTTCGCCATCATAATAAATAGCAGAAATAGGCTTCGTCGGTTTCCATTTTTCCAAAACAATCATGTCTTCATCAAAATGCGTAGTCAATTCAGGAACAACTGTTTTGACTCTTCCGCTTTGAGTGATGATCAACAAGCGATCTTCTGGTTTGAATTCTCCAAGTAAATCTCCTCTTCCTTCTACATTCAATCTTCTTACTGTATCATCATACCAAATTTTGCGCGGACGCAAGGTAGAAATTCCCTTTTCTTTGAGTTCGATTTTCTTGATAGCATATTTCGTTACCAGGTTTCCTTTTGCGATACGTCCTTTAATCAATAGATCAGCAAAATCAACATCAAATTTCAATTTCTTGACATTACTCAATTGACGCAACAAAATCGTTACGACTTCCGCTTCTCCATTAGGATTGGCAGAGAAATACAAGATTTGTGAACCTGTATTACCTTGCGTTAAGTCGTATACTTTGTCACGGGTAATACTCATTACGTTAAAACGCTTGATATACGTTGGACCTGATTTTCCATCGCGATAAATCAAGTTGTAAATGGTGCGTTTATCGTTTTTAGCAAATACATCAATATGAATGATATCTTTCCCAACGAAACGCTTCTCTTCCACTTTTGAAATCACCATCGATCCATCGCGTAAAAAGACGATAATATCATCAATATCAGAACAATCGCAAACGTATTCATCTTTTCGCAATGAAGTTCCAAAGAACCCTTCCTGTCTATTGACATATAGTTTTGTGTTTCTTAAAACCACTTTCGTTGCTTCAATAGTATCAAAACTTCTCAATTCCGTTTTACGTTCTTTTCCTTTACCGTATTTCTCTTTCAAATTAGTAAAGTACTTGATAGCGAAATCAACCAAGTGTGCTAAATTATATTTCACTTGTTCGATTTCCCCTTCTAAAGATTCAATTTGTTGATTGGCTTTATCAATATCAAAACGAGAAATACGCTTGATTCGAATTTCGGTCAATCGGATAATATCCTCCTGTGTAACTGCTCTCTTCAAATGAACCACAAAAGGTTTTAATCCTTCATCAATCGATGAAAGCACTCCTTCCCATGTTTCTTCTTCCTCAATTGCACGATAAATTCTATTTTCAATGAAAATACGCTCTAAGGATAAGAAGTGCCATCTTTCTTCTAACTCCCCTAATTCGATTTCCAGCTCTTGCTTTAATAGATCAACCGTTTGATGTGTTGAACGTTTTAGCATATCTGAAACCCCAATAAACAGTGGTTTGTTATCTTGAATGATACAAGCTAAAGGCGCAATAGATGTTTCACATCCCGTGAAGGCATATAAAGCATCAATTGTTTTATCTGGAGACGTTCCAGGAGGCAAGTGGATTAAGATTTCCACATTTGCCGCTGTATTGTCTTCAATTTTTCTAATTTTTAATTTCCCTTTCTCATTGGCTTTCAATATACTATCGATCAACGAAGTCGTAGTAGTTGAAAAAGGAATCTGCGTAATAACTAAAGTATTCTTGTCTAATTGCGAGATACGCGCACGTACACGTACACGTCCACCGCGCAATCCATCATTATAATTAGATACATCAGCAATTCCCTCCGTTGGGAAATCCGGATATAGGGTAAACGGTTTTCCTTTTAAAATTTTGACTGAAGCATCAATAAGTTCGATGAAGTTATGAGGCAATACTTTCGTTGATAAACCTACGGCAATTCCTTCCGCTCCTTGTGCCAATAGCAAAGGGAACTTTACAGGTAAATTCACAGGTTCATTACGACGACCATCATAAGACAACTGCCAATGTGTAATTTTAGGCGAATAAAGTACCTCTAAGGCAAACTTGCTCAAACGCGCTTCAATATAACGCGAAGCTGCTGCCCCATCCCCCGTTAGGATATTTCCCCAGTTTCCTTGCATGTCAATGAGCAATTCTTTTTGCCCTAACTGCACCATAGCATCTCCAATACTTGCATCCCCGTGAGGGTGATACTGCATCGTATGCCCAACAACGTTGGCTACTTTATTGTATCGTCCATCATCCAATTCCTTCATGGAATGCATGATACGACGCTGAACAGGCTTAAAACCATCCTCAATAGCAGGTACGGCACGTTCTAAAATAACATACGAGGCATAGTCCAAGAACCATTCCTTGTACATGCCCGTAACCTTAGTAATCGTTTCCTTTTCCTCTTCTTCTTGTAATTCCGTATGATCTTCTACAAACTCCCCATTTTCTAGGTTATTTGGTTGGATATCTTCATTCAAATTATCTTCAGTACTCATAGTCTATTCTTCTACAACATCAAGTTCAACTTTCAAATTATCAATAATAAACTCCTGTCTATCCGGGGTATTTTTACCCATATAAAATTCTAACATTTTTTCAATAGACATCGATTTATCAAGCATCACAGGATCTAAGCGGATACTCTCCCCAATGAAGTGTTGAAACTCATCTGGAGAAATCTCTCCTAACCCTTTGAATCGCGTGATTTCCGGTTTAGGTTTTAGCTTTTCGATAGCTGCTACGCGCTCTTCCTCACTGTAACAATAAATCGTTTCTTTTCTATTTCTCACACGGAATAAAGGGGTTTGTAAAATATACAAATGTCCTTCTTTGATTAATTCAGGGAAGAATTGCAAAAAGAATGTAATTAATAGCAAGCGAATATGCATTCCATCGACATCGGCATCCGTTGCGATTACAATGTTGTTGTAGCGCAAGCTTTCAAAGTCTTCTTCAATATCTAATGCTGCTTGAAGCAAGTTGAACTCCTCATTTTCGTATACAATTTTTTTGGTCATTCCATACGAGTTTAGTGGTTTACCACGTAAACTAAATACAGCTTGGGTATTCACATCTCTCGATTTGGTAATCGATCCAGAAGCTGAATCCCCCTCCGTAATAAAAAGAGTACTTTCTAAATATCTAGGGTTCTTGATGTCTGTTAAATGCACGCGACAATCGCGTAATTTACGGTTGTGTAAACTTGCTTTTTTTGCGCGTTCTTTGGCAATTTTTCGAATACCAGATAACTCCTTGCGTTCGCGTTCCGCTTGCAAGATTTTGCGCAATAACGCATCGGCAATTTCCGGATTCTTATGTAAGTAGTTGTCTAATTGTGTTTTAACGAAGTCATTCACAAACGTTCTTACCGTCGGCAAATCCGGTCCCATATCCGTTGAACCTAATTTTGTTTTGGTTTGCGATTCGAAAACAGGCTCTTCCACTTTTACCGAAATAGAAGCCACGATAGACTTACGAATATCTGATGCTTCAAAGTTTTTGTTGTAAAACTCTTTTAATGTGCGAACCAAAGCCTCTCTAAATGCACCTAAATGCGTCCCTCCTTGCGTTGTATTTTGTCCGTTTACAAACGAGTAGTACTCTTCTGAATATTGTGTTTTACTATGGGTAATAGCAACTTCAATATCGTCACCTGTTAAGTGAATGATTGGATAAACTTGATCTTCTGCATCAATATTTTCATTCAGCAAATCCATTAATCCATTCTCTGAATAAAACTTTTCTCCATTAAAAATAATGGTTAGTCCTTTATTCAGATAGCAATAATTTTTGAGCATGCGCTCAATATATTCTTTGCGGTACTTGTAGTTTTTGAAAATTTTCTCGTCCGCAATAAACGATACTTTCGTTCCTTTGCGTTTCGTAGTTTCCGTTAATTCCTCTTCATTCACCAAATCACCTGCTGAGAATTCAGCTGCTTTTTGTTGATTATCACGAACAGAAACAACGCGGAAATAATTAGATAGAGCATTCACGGCTTTTGTACCTACCCCATTTAGACCAACAGATTTTTTAAAAGCCTTTGAGTCATATTTCCCTCCTGTGTTCATTTTCGACACTACATCGATCACCTTTCCTAACGGAATACCACGTCCAAAGTCACGAACCGTAACCATTTTGTCTTTTAATGTAACTTCAATAGTTTTTCCTGTGCCCATTACAAACTCATCAATACTATTGTCAATTACCTCCTTGATTAGGATATAAATCCCATCATCTGGAGACGATCCATCACCAAGCTTACCGATATACATACCCGGACGCATACGGATATGTTCCTTCCAATCTAAAGAACGAATATTGTCTTCAGTATACTGATTTTGATTTTGCATATAATTTGTTGGAATTTGTGCTAAAATACTACTATTTAAACTAAAATAAAAATGATAAAAATTTGTAATTATCGTTTTTTTGCTACCTAAACTTTCTATTCTTCAACTGTTTTGATAGCATTTTTATCAATTTCTAAAGAAAATTGCCCTGGTCTGATTCGCTCACCGAATAACAATGCATAGTTTTTGGTAAATTCTGCCCCAAAATACAAAATCATCGCAGAATAATACACCCACATCAACATTACAATAATTGACCCCGCAGCCCCATATAAAGAAGAGGTAGCAGTTGTTCCTAAATAGATTCCAATCCCCCATTTTCCGATCATAAATAACACCGCCGTAAAGCCTGCCCCTACAAAAGCATCTTTTAATCGTATAATTCCATTGGGTAATGTTTTAAAAATAAGAGCAAATAAAAAGGTTATTAAAACAAAAACAATGGCATTATTTAAAACCTTAACCAGGTAAATTGTTGATTCCGCAAAAAACTCAGCCAAATAATCGTATAAAATACTAGCCAATGAATTGATGAGTAAACTCACCAATAATAAAAAACCAACAGAAGCAATCATAGCGAAGGAAAGCAGACGATTTTTTATCATTCGAATGACACTTTTTTCAGGCTTTGCAACAAATCCCCAAATGTAATTGATTGAACTTTGTATTTCTGCAAATACTCCTGATGCACTAAAAAGCAACATGGCTATTCCAATTACAGTAGGCAAAACACCTGATCGATTCAGGGTTACATTGTTCATGGCATTTTCTACTTCTCTTGCCGTATTTGGTCCGACTAAATCTGATACCTGTTGGTAAAAGAATGCAGAAACGTCTTTTTCTTCTATAAAAAAGCCTGAGGCTGAAATAATTAGAATAATCAAGGGAGGCAAGGCAAAAATGGTATAATAGGATAGCGCTGCACTAAACTTAGTTGCTCTATCATCTAAAAAATCCATCACTGAATCCTTCAACAAAGTTCCTATTTTCTTAAAGGGTATATGTATCATATTATTTATAGTGTCTCAATATTCCTTGATCATGCAAGGTCCACAAAGCTGCTTTTTGGTTCATTTGTTTCAATCCTTGATTTACCCAGGTGTTACAAGTATAGAATAAACTATAGCTTCCCCTAGCTTCATAAAATGCATCTGATTGATGATATCCTTCCACTTCAATGCGTTGATATGCTCCTTCTTTTTTGTCAAAGCTCGCATCAATATAGTGCACCAATGCTTGATATTCGGCTGTAGACAGCTTTAATTCTACTGTATTTTCATCTAGCGCAAATGCGCCATAAGCCGTCACGTGCATAGCTGATTCCCCAACACCTGATAATGCGCTTAAAGCGGTGGACATACGCAAATCGCTCCAGGAAGGGGTATCGATATAAAATCCTTTATCTCCCCAACCAAAAGCCAGCCACTTGGCTCGATTTAGCGGTTGCTCCACTTTTGTACGCCAATCGATGACTTCATGAACGACTGGCACGACAAAATCGGTATGTACGCCATTGGTTGACAAATAGATAGTCACTTCATCTTCCGTTGCTTGTCTTTTCTCACTTACTCCCCTACTAGGCACGAAAGACAATCCATAGAAAACTGCCACGTAAACCGCAACAAATGTAAAGAAACACAGGGTAAACACTTTTAAAAAACGTGCGATTTTTTTTAGCATATTCTACACAATCAAAACCTAAATATACAAAAAAAGAGAGGTTTTGTAAACCTCTCTTTCTTCAATTCTTCTTCTATTATTGTTATACATTAAAGCGGAAATGCATTACATCACCATCCTTAACAATATATTCTTTACCTTCTACTCTTAGTTTACCAGCCTCTTTTACTTTTGCTTCAGAACCAAATGTTACATAGTCATCATAAGCAATAACTTCAGCGCGAATGAATCCTTTTTCAAAATCAGAGTGAATTACTCCTGCAGCTTGTGGTGCAGTATCTCCAATATTAATCGTCCAAGCTCTTACTTCTTTTACACCTGCTGTAAAATACGTTTGCAATTTCAACAACTGATAAGCTGAACGGATTAATTTTGATGAACCTGGCTCTTCTAAACCTAAATCTTCTAAGAACATTTGACGCTCTTCGAATGTCTCTAGCTCTGTAATATCTGCTTCAGTTCCAACAGCCAATACAATTACTTCTGCATTTTCGTCTTTCACTAACTCTTTTACTTGCTCAACATAAGCATTTCCATTTACCGCTGCTCCTTCATCTACGTTACATACGTATAATACTGGTTTTGTAGTAATCAATTGGAAAGCTTCTAACAATTCTTCTTCGTCTTGATTTTTTGCTTCTACTATACGAGCTGATTTTCCAGCTAATAATGTCTCTCTGATTCGCTCTAATAAATCTGCCTCTACTTGTGCTTCTTTATTTCCAGTTTTAGCCGCTTTTTTTACTTTATCTAAGCGTTTTTCTACTGTCTCAAGGTCTTTCAATTGCAATTCGATATCAATTGTTTCCTTATCGCGAATAGGATTTACTTTTCCATCTACGTGTACAATATTATCGTTATCGAAGCAACGCAATACGTGAATGATCGCATTACACTCGCGAATATTTCCTAAGAATTGATTTCCTAATCCTTCACCTTTACTTGCTCCTTTAACTAATCCAGCGATATCAACGATTTCTACTGTTGCTGGCAAAACGCGCTCTGGATTTACCAATTCTTCTAATTTTAATAAACGTGGATCTGGAACGTTTACAACCCCTACATTGGGTTCAATCGTACAGAATGGGAAGTTAGCGCTTTGTGCTTTTGCGTTTGATAAACAATTGAATAGCGTTGATTTTCCAACATTAGGCAATCCTACAATACCTGCTTTCATATCTTTAGTAACTTAGTATCTTTTTATAATGGTTGCAAATATATTCAAATTTTACAGAAATTCTTCTATAATCCGCTACATTAAAAGGAAGAATACCTTCTAAAAACGCAAACCACCCCTTTTTAGCTCTGAAGTTTCCCTTCAATAGCAGAAAGATTGTACTTTTGTGTTTGATTCAATTTATCGTCTATGTTACTTGAAACCCTTCAAATTAAAGAGATTCATACCCCGCCCTATCCCATGCATTTACTTTTACTTGCGGATGAAACAGTAGAGGCCATTGAACAGTACTTGTATGATAGCCGCGTCTATAGTGTTTGGCATCATGAAGATGAATTGGCTGTTTTTTGCCTGTATCCCCAGGATACAACTTGTTTAGAAATTAAAAACATCGCCGTTAGCACAACCTACCAAAATCAGCATATTGGCAGCTTTTTAATTGAGAAGATTAAAGAAATTGCACGCCAACAAAACTATCAAACCCTCGTTGTCGGAACTTCTGACACAGGAGAGGCACAGATACGTTTCTATGAGCGCAATGGGTTTGTGCAATACGATAAACGAAAGAACTTCTTTATCGACCATTATCCTGAACCTATTTTTGAAAATGGCAAGCAAATGATTGATATGGTTATGTTGAAATGGGAAATTGAAAATCCATCGATTACTAACACAGATACAAAATCATGAGGTAAATAAAAAAGGAGCATATTTCCATACTCCATCATTTATTTTTTTACAGAAAAAGGCTATCGCAATGCGATAGCCTTTTAAATTTTATATTACTTGAAACTGTTAATCTTCTTCGTCAGCAATTTCTAAATCTTTTAATGCATCTAATGAATCATCTGCAGGATCTACAAAATCATCTTCATCCTCGTCATCGAAGTTTTCAATACGATCGGCTAACTTAGTACTTACTTTAACTAGATAGATGGTGTCTTCTGTTCTCACTTCAACAGCCTCAACAGTTTCGTTTTTAATATTTTTAAAACGAATAATATCTGAATCGTCATAACCATCAGGAAATTTTTCCACTAGAAGTGTCAAAATTTCGTTTGTTAATTTCGCGTAATCAACAATTACTCTCTTCATTTTATATTTATTGCTTTATTTCGTTTTCAAATGTAATAGCTAAATCCTAATTAACAAATAAAATGCCAATTATTTTATCAAGATTTTTTATCTATTCATTAATGACCTAAAATGTATGCAAACACTAATGGAGCCACAATTGTTGCATCTGATTCAATTACGTATTTCGGTGTATCAACATCTAATTTACCCCATGTAATCTTCTCGTTAGGCACAGCCCCAGAGTAAGATCCGTATGATGTTGTAGAGTCAGAAATTTGACAGAAATACGCCCAGAAAGGAACATCTTCCCACTCTAAATCTTGGTACATCATTGGTACAACACAGATAGGGAAATCTCCAGAGATACCTCCAGCGATTTGGAAGAATCCAACTCCTTTACCTCCAGAATTAGCACGGTACCACTCTGTTAAGAAGATCATGTACTCAATTCCAGATTTTACTGTATGTACGTTTAATTTACCTTTGATTACGTTTGAAGTAAAGATATTACCACAAGTTGAATCTTCCCATCCAGGAACAACGATTGGTAAGTTTTTCTCTGCTGCAGCAACAATCCAAGAATCTTTCGGATCAATTTCGTAGTATTGTTCTAATACTCCTGAATTTACCACTTGGTATAAGAATTCATGCGGGAAATAACGCTCTCCTTTTGCTTCAGCAGCATGCCATACGTCTTCTAAGTGTTTTTGTAAACGACGGAATGCTTCTTCTTCTGGAATACAAGTATCTGTAACGCGGTTATAGTGATTGTCTAATAATTCTCTTTCTTGCTCTGGCGTTAAATCTCTATAGTTTGGTACTCTTTTGTAGTGAGAGTGCGCTACTAAGTTCATTACGTCTTCCTCTAAGTTAGCTCCTGTACAAGAAATAAAGTGAACTTTATCTTGACGGATCATTTCAGCTAATGAAATACCTAATTCTGCAGTACTCATTGCTCCTCCCATAGAGATAAGCATTTTTCCACCTTCTGCTAAATGCAATTCGTATCCTTTTGCAGCATCTACTAATGCAGCAGCATTAAAGTGTCTATATTGATGCTCAATAAACTGACTAATTGGTCCTTTACTCATTTTATTAATCTTTTAATATTTTATTGTTTATTTATTTTTGTTGTAACCTAATATTTCTAATACTTCATCTGCCGTTTGTTGCTCAGAGAACAATTCAGAAGCAATGATTCCATTTTCATCCTTATCAATCAAGATGTGTTTTGGTTGCGGGATTAAACAGTGGTGAATTCCACCAAATCCTCCAATCGTATCTTGATACGCTCCTGTATTAAAGAATCCGATATACAATGGTTTCTCTTTGTTGTATTTTGGCAAATAAATCGCGTTCAAGTTTTGTTCTGAGTTGTAGTAGTCATCACTATCACAAGTCAATCCACCTAACAAAATACGCTCATAAGCATCGTTCCAACGGTTAATTGGCAACATAATGAATCTTTTGTTAATTGCCCATGAATCTGGCAATGTTGTAATGAAAGATGAATCAATCATATTCCATTTCTCTCTGTCATTTTGTTGTTTTTGGTACAAAATTTCATAAATCGCACCACCACTTTCTCCAACAGTATAAGATCCAAACTCCGTAAAGATATTTGGTACATCTACTTCTGCTTCCTCACAAACAATCTTAATTTGATTGATGATTTCATCTACCATGTATTGGTAATCAAATTCAAATGCCAATGAATCTTTGATTGGGAATCCTCCACCGATATTCAAACTATCTAAGGTTGGACATTCTTTTTTCAGTGTAATATACACTTTTAAACATTTCACTAATTCATTCCAGTAGTACGCCGTATCACGGATTCCTGTATTAATGAAGAAGTGAAGCATTTTTAATTCTACTTTTGGATTTTCTGCAATTTGCTTTCTGTAGAAAGGCAAGATGCTTTTATATCCAATTCCCAAACGAGAGGTATAAAATTCAAATTTAGGAGATTCTTCTGATGCAATACGAATACCAATTTTGAATTTCTTCTCAATTTGGTCTTGCAACAATTCTAATTCCTCGTAATTATCAATAATTGGAATTGTTTTTTCGTGCTTGTTATTAATCAGATTTGCAATATTATCAATGTACTGTGAACGTTTGAAACCATTACAGATAACGAACGTATCTTTGTTGATTTTACCAGTATCCAATAATCTTTCTACAATGTTTACGTCAAAAGCAGAAGAAGTTTCTACGTGAATATCATTTTTAAAAGCTTCATTTAATACATAAGAAAAATGAGAACTTTTTGTACAATAGCAGTAGTAGTAATTTCCTTTATACTTGTTTTTTTCCATTGCCTTTCTGAAAATCCCTTTTGCTTTTGCAATGTTATCAGAAATTTTAGGCAAGTACGTAAATTTTAATGGCGTTCCGTATTTTTCAACTAATCCCATTAAATCGATATTGTGAAATTGAAGATTGTCTTTGTTCAATTTGAACTCCTCTTGCGGGAAGTAAAAAGTTTGGTTGATTAAGTCAACATATTTTGTATTCATTTGAAAAGTCAATTTTAAAAGTTATTAATTATTGTAATTTAAACGGTACTACAACCGCTTTTCAAACTCTAATATTGGCAAATACAATAGGAAGCTTGTTTCTAAAACGGAATGAGTTCAGAGCTTCCTTTGAATATTTAATAATAGTATATACAAAATTAGCCTTTTGTTTTCTCACAAAACGCTTAATGTTCCTTCGAGATGAAACACATAATCTAATATATAAAACATCCATTTTCACGAGCGCAAATGTAACAAAATATTAAATCGAATTTCCAAAAACGCGGTTAAAATCGCGACTATTTTAAATAATCCTCGAACCCTTTCACAATCAAATCCTTAGACACCTCCTTATTGTAAGAACACTGCCCGATATTCGCTAGTAAAACCATTCGAATCTCTCCTGCCCTATTTTTCTTATCAAACTTTAACCATTCCACTATTTCTTCAATGTCTGTTTGGGTAAATAATTGTTTCCCATAAATATATTGTATAGACTCTTTGATTTCTTGATAAGTGGTATTATTTAACCCTAAAATAACAGTTGAGATATATGCTTCCACAACCATACCAATAGCAATGGCCTCTCCGTGCAACATACGATTTTTTGTTGGATTTGTCAAATAATAACTTTCCACCGCATGTCCAATAGTATGTCCAAAATTCAATATTTTGCGCAATCCTATTTCTTGAGGATCTTCTTGCACCACTTGGTTCTTAATCACTACCGAATGGTAAATCAGCGTTTCAATATCGCCAAAATCTACTTGGGCAATATTTTTCAGGTGATTGAAATAGGCTTCATCATAAATGAGTCCGTGCTTCAACATCTCCGCATAGCCTGATTTCAGTTCTCTTGGATCTAAAGTTTCCAGATAAGTAGCATCAATAACCACCATTTGAGGCATAGTAAATGTCCCAATCGCATTTTTCACTCCTTGTAAATCTACGCCTGTTTTCCCGCCAATAGAAGCATCAACCATAGCCAAAAGCGTTGTTGGAACCAAAAAGCAATCAATCCCTCTCATATAAACAGATGCCACAAAGCCTCCTAAATCAGAAACGACTCCACCTCCAACTGCAATAACCGCACTGTGTCTATCCAGTTCTAAATCAAGCATTGCAGACCAAACACCTTCACATGTTGCTAGGTCTTTGGCTGTTTCACCAGGTTCAATTTCAATAATTTCAAAAGGAATGGTTGTCGGAAGGTTCGCTAAAAAATGAGGCAAACAAAGTTCATTACAAGTTGAATCTGTTAAAATCAGCAACTTACTGTATTGTTTTTCGTTCAAAAAGTCACCTAAAATCGCATAACTTTCTACGCCAAAATAAATAGGATAATCAGCTGTTTCTACTTTTATCATTTAAATTCATTTTCTACACAAAGTAAAGTATAAATATTTGAATAAAAACTAAAAGAGTAGCTATATTTGCACAACAGTTATTATTAGCAAATAATGAAAAATTTATTTAACAATACAGAAGTAGCTTTTGCACTTAAGAATAATAAGGAGTTAAAAAGAGCTCACTTTTTATTTAAAATGATTAGCAAACCCGCACTTGTAAAAATGGGGTCCTCTTTAGCTAATTTTGCCATCAAAACACATTTACCTGTAACAGGATTAATACGATCGACGGTTTTTGACCATTTTTGTGGAGGAATCAACGAAGAAGATTGTTTGAGTGTAGTTGATAAAATGTACAATCAAGGGGGCGTTGCATCAGTATTAGACTATTCTGTAGAGGGAAAAGAAACCGAAGAACAGTTTGATGCAGCCTTAAACATGACCATCAAAACGATTGAATTTGCTAAGGCTAGACCTGATGCTATTCCATTTGCAGTTTTCAAACCAACTGGATTTGGTCGTTTCGATATGTTTGTTAAAAAAGGAGAAGGCAAACCATTTACAGCTGAGGAAGAGAAAGAATGGGAACGCATTGTGTACCGTTTTAACATGGCTTGTAAATTTGCTTACGACAATGATGTTCTTTTATTAATTGACGCAGAGCACAGCTGGATGCAGGATGCAGCAGATGCGATTGTATTGGACATGATGCGCAAGTACAACAAGGAAAAAGCATTAATTTACAATACGGCTCAAATGTATCGTTGGGATCGTTTACAATTCTTAAAAGACTTACACGTTATTGCAAAAGCAGAAGGTTTTCATATTGGAATGAAAGTGGTTCGTGGAGCTTACATGGAAATTGAAAGAGAACGCGCTGGACAAAAAGGATATAAATCGCCTATTTGTGTAGACAAACAAGCAACAGATATCAATTATGATGCTGGGGTTACTTTCATGTTAGAAAATATGGACTGTATGGCTTTATTTGCAGGAACGCACAACGAAAACAGTTCAAAATTGGTGATGGAGTTGATGGAGAAACACAACATCGCACATCATGACAAACGACTTTTCTTTGGTCAATTATACGGAATGAGTGATAACATCAGTTTCAACTTGGCTAAAGCAAACTACAATGTAGCGAAGTATCTTCCGTTTGGTCCAGTACGCGACGTAATTCCGTACTTAATTCGCCGAGCACAAGAGAATACATCCGTAAAAGGTCAAACAAATCGTGAATTGGATTTGATTGAAACAGAAATGAAAAGACGCAAAATTTAATTGCTGCTTGATATAAAAATAAAGGCGTATTTCTTTTCGAAATTCGCCTTTATTTTTGCACTTATATTCTACCTATTTTTGCAGCATGCTATCTTATCTTCTTGATTACTATAGCATTGCGAAGTTGTCGCTGTCCGAAATGATCTTGTTTTCGATTATCTGAAGGGTAATTAATTACCCCGTGAATAGGATCGGCTGTATGACTTGATATCCACATGGTTGTCGATCCTCCTCCATCTATATTCAAGGCTTCTTGCACGGGAAAATACTTTTGAATAAATTCAGTCAATTCCTTAGCACTCATTCCTTCAGCTTTCGTACTTCGCCCATCAACTGTAATCAATAACACTTCCTTTTCCGTTAGTGCAACTGCAGTTCGAGGATGTCGAACGCCTTGATGTCGTTCAGGATTTTCATAATGTAATTGTGTCAAATCTCGATGAGGCGTTTTTACAAAATGAGCGCCTACCGGTTTTCCTGCTTCAATTAGAATGGGTGCCCCTGACATGATATTTTCTTCTTTAGCCTTCGCATAAATTTGATTGTCTCCTCTTAAGATGCGCATTTGGTCTTTTGTAAAAGCCAACGCGCCTTCGTGTTTCCAACCAAACTGATGGTGTTTATCTACTTCAACACTATCAATCAAAACCTGATTTATTTTCAAATAAGCCGTTGAATTTCCTTTTGTCAATCCCTTTTCAAAATAAGTTCCATTGATTGCCGCAACAATAGAGGGATCAACCGTTACAGCTTGAGACAAGCTATCTTCAGGCCTAATATCTAGCAGTTCCAATTGCAAAGATTTACTTTTTTTAGGCAATGCTAACACGTGAACAGTTTGATAAGCCTCATAAGGTTCATAGTATTGGCCTACTAAGCGATAAAGCATTAAATCATCCACAAGGCGTTCTTGTTTCCACGGCATATCGTGTTGTAATAAAATAGAGGATTCTTTAGGGAGTACACTTTTACAACTTACAAACGCAAAAGAGAAACAAATCAAACCTAACACTTGTTTTTTTAACTGATATCTATACATAATTTAAAAATAACGCTGAAATAATGCTTCGATATGGGGCTGTACTGCTTCGATCCATCGAGCAAAACCAAGATCGGTAGGATGCACCCCATCTGAAGTACCTTCATGATCGGTTCCCAATAAGTATTCGACATCTACATAGTGCAGGTTTTGAACACCTTGTTGTATCAAGGCTTCATACTCTTTTTTAAACTGCTGATTCTGTGCCAATACTCGTTGGCCTATGATTGTATTGAAATAACCTACTTCGCGAATTACAGAAGGAATCATAACAATGGGTACATCTGGATTTTTCTTCCGATACAAAGCGACAAACGCCGCTGTACGTTGTTTAATTTCCTCTACAGAACTATTGGGTACACAGTCCATAATAAATAAATCTACTTTGGGAATATCAGCTAAAAGTGTAGCTACTGCCTCTTCCATCTTAGCGCTTCCTCCAAAACCATAGTTTAGAAACTCATACCCATATTTTCGTTCCAATTGAGCAGGATAAGCCATACCTGGTCGACTTGCGGAAGCTCCTTGTGCAATACTCGATCCATAAATCAAAATACGCTTGTCGTAAGTGGGTTCTATCGTTTTAAAAGTTGCCTCCTCTTCTACTCCTAGCTGTAAATTAACCAACTCGCTATATACAGGAAAATACAAACGGTATTCTCGATCTTCTCCTGTTAGTTGATCAATAATGATGGCCTCAGTACAATCACTTTTTGCATCAGGGAATCCCGAACGAACATATTGATAGGTTGTGCCTACCTTCGCATAGAGGTCCAAGCCTCTTCGATTTACTTCACTCAAATAAGCATAAACCGTCGACGGTTGAACACACCATTTGGCGCTAATTTGTTTAGCGTTGGTTTTAAAATCAACAAACAAACCTGCACTGTGTCTGCCCGTTTGCTTAACTCCCTTTGGTAACTCCTTATATTTTAGTGTATCTACTCTAGCAAAAGGTTGATGAATCTCGTAATATTTTACTTTTTTTTCTGTTTGTGCCCCCATACAAAATGAATGCAAACACAGCAGTATACCTATTATTTTTTGCATATAATTCCATTTAAATTATGGCTACAAAACAAGACAATTACTATTAGCTTACTATTATCCTGAGGTTATGAAAGGTCTAAGTTTTTCTATTCAAAACAATTTAGCAGTCCTGCCTATCTGGCTCTATTTTCCCTAATCTTGCAACATAAAAAAAGAGAATGCTTATCAAATAAACATTCTCTTTTTAAACCAATTTATATATAATTACAAACTATCTACTGCAATTAGCTGACCAAATTTTGCCATCCTTCGTATAGGCAATAATCAACGTACTTGCATCAATTTTGATGAGATGGGCTTCATCTGAACCAATATTAATCACTGTATTTTCACCGTCTTTCTCAAACTTAACTCCTGTTAGGTTGGGAATCTTATCTGAAAAGATAAAATTATAATCCTTGCCAATCTTCACAACTTCTACATTGCCATTTTCAGCATCAATATGCGTTTCCCCTTCTGTATAGGTGATATGTCCTTTATATTTACCAACAAAAAGATCATTATCTGTTGGATCATCATCCTTACTACATGATAAGGATACAAAAGCGATAATACTACATCCTGCTAGTACCATTCCAATTCTTTTCAGTGTGTTTTTCATAATGTTTTTGTTTTTAGTTACTTAATAATAAAACAAGAATCACACTATTCCCTCTCTTTGTTATGTTTTTTAACATTTTACACCTATTAATCAACCATACAAGCATTATCTTTTAACAACCTTTATTTTAAAGTTGTGGAATTTCTGTAGAAATGTTCTACAAATCACACTAAATCCATGCTTCTCCCTTGTGATTTCACTTTCAATTGCTTTACCTTTGTTTTTTAATTTTGTTTACCATGAGAGAATTTCCCTCTATTCTATTGTCTAAAGATGCCATTGAAAATGATACAGCCCTTGCAGTTGTGAATTCAAATATTTCAGTTGTTAACTATTTACGTCATTCAGAAGTAGGTGATGATGAATTACATCCAGATGCCTTCGCAAGCTATTGCGTTGACTACTATTACAATACAGTAAAAAATGAAGGATTAGCTGCTTTTATTCACAAAACGCAGTGGGATTTGGATCTGATTGAAATTATTCAAGCGGGATTAACAGCCATGAATGCAGTTGAACATTTAGCTTACTTTGAAAAGCAAATGCGTCAAATGAAGCTTTTTAGTAAAATTAAACTAACTAAATTTTTACAGCAACCTTTCGAACAAGGCAAAGAAACGAGTCAATTATTAGAGGATAAGAATTTCCCTCAGGAAGATTTAGTTTTATTAAATGCCAATTGGCTTAAACAGCATCCCGATACGCAAGTTGTAACTATTGATGAGATGCAAGAAATCATTACTGATTTTTTAACTGAAGAAGAAGATTAATTGATACTTAAAAGCGGAACAGCAATTACATGCGTTTCGCTTTGTTTTTTTAAGTATGAGCCCTTACTCCTTTCCTTCTTTTTATCAGCGATTTGCTAACTATTTCGTCTATATTCGTCTGGTGTTTGGCGTACATATTTTTTAAAGAATCGCGTAAAATAGGAACTGTCTTTAAAATTCAGCCGATACGCAATTTCGCTAGCGGATAAATTCGTTGTCATCAACAACCTTTTGCTCTCTAATAAAATACGATCTCGAATTAAATCACCTGCAGACTTACCCTTCATCTTTCGACAAACACTATTCAAATAGTTCGGTGTTACCCTTAAGTGAGTCGCGTATTCTTTAGGGAACTTATATTCATAAAAATGATTTTCAATCAACTGCTCAAAGTGATCTAGAAGAATATTAGAATTAACACTCTCATGTTTAATCTGATTTTTCCGATCAATCTTTCGCTTAGAAATCAAAAGTATTTCTAATAAATAGATACGAATCAAGTTAATATCCTTATTTATCTCAAGTTTTAGTTCATGTAAAATGCTTTGAATTGCATGCTCTACCCGGTTTCCTACTGAATTATTTTCTAATAAATTATGCATAGTGAATCTATTAAAAAAAGCTAGTTCTTGAACAAATAAATGATTCGTAATAAATTTGGTCAAAAAAGCAGATTTAAAATTAATGATGTATCCTTTAATACTCTTGGTTACGCTCCAACGTTGTTGTTCAAAATTACCAACAAAACAAATGTCTCCTTTTTTCAACTCAAATGCCTGCCAATCGGCGTAATATACGCCTTCTCCTTCTGTAATGTAAATGACCTTAAAAAAGTCTTGTTGATTTAAAACAGTTAAACTAGAAGTCCCCAATTGCAAGGCTTGATCAATCTCCATCAATACAAAATCATGTCTATTTCCACTTGCATCATATAAAGCATAGGTATCAAAAATAGTGTCTTTCATTATAAAGCAATTTTTTACATAAATTTATAAAAATAAATAACAAAAATCAATAATATTTAAAAATATTAAATCATTTTAAGTTAAATATCACTTCCAATACAAGTAAACAATCTATTTCCAAACGACGGGTATGAGATTCAACTGTACTGGAAAGCAAAAAAATTATTCAGCTGTTCAAGGGGTAGAACAGCTGAATATACTTTCTTTTTAAACTAGATTTTTAAAAAGATTCTTCTTGCGACTATAGGCTTTTATGCTATACTTCTTACATGGCGACAATGATGAACTCACTGCGTCTATTGACTTGATGCTCAGTTTCTGTACAACGCACACCATTGCTACAAGAATTGAGCAATTGTGTTTCTCCATAGCCACGTCCAGTTAAACGACTGGCTTCTATTCCTTGTTCTTTCATCCACTGAATGGTGGCTTTTACTCGACGATCAGATAGGTTCAAATTATAGGTGTCATTCCCTCTACTATCCGTATGAGAACGAACATCAATTTTCATGGTTGGGTGCGCACGCATTACTTCTACAATCTTCATCAATTCGATTGCTGCATCCTGACGGATAATAGCCTTATCAAAATCAAAATAAATCGGTTTCAACTGCAATCGCTTAAATAAATCGTCGTTAACTTCTAGTGGTTTCGTTGTGCGTTCTAAACCAATATCGAACGTCTTAACTCCTGGGTCACGATTAGGGGTAAAAACTAATTCGATCGTATTATATGCTTGTTTTTCTGCTTTTATACGGTATTTCACTCCACAATTTAAATCCGAAATAACATAGCGCCCTTGATTATTTGTATGCAGTGTATCGCTTTTTTGATACAAGGCATCTGAAACAATAATAGATGCATTGACAAGTAATTCTTTTGTATCTAAGTCATAAACCGTTCCTTCAATACTTTGTTTACATGGTTTTGCTGTGAATAGATAAATATCATCTGCTCCTTTACCTCCTGCTCGATTGGAACTTACAAAACCTTTCCCGTCTTTTGGATCCAAATACAATCCGAAATCATCCAGACTACTATTAATGGGCTCCCCCATATTTACGACAGGACCAAAACTACCGTCAGGATACATTTTAGCAACAAAGACATCCATTCCTCCTAATCCAGGATGGCCATCCGAAGCAAAGTACAATTGGTAATCTGAAGAAATAAAAGGGAAACTTTCTCTACCTTCTGTATTGATTGCTTTTCCTAAATTTTCCACTGGGCCATAGCCGTTGTTTTGATAGACTGCAACGCGATATAGATCTGATTGCCCCAACGTTCCTTTTCGGTCTGAAGCAAAGTACAACCACTTTCCATCAGGAGTTAAAGCAGGATGGGCAGTATTGAAATTATCCGAATTGATTGGCAATTCCAATACTTGTCCCCACGACCCATCCGTTTGCTTTAAAGCACTGTATATTTTCAGTGAAGAATTATGCGCTTTATTCTGCTTGCTTTTCCCGCTCGGTTTGGCATTATTTCTTGTAAAGAACATGCGGTTCCCATCTGCAGTAAAAACAGCAGTAGCTTCATTGACATAAGCTGCTTCATCCAGAGGAAAACGCTCGGGATTACCGATTCCATTTTCGTCAATTTTTACTTGGTACAAATGCGTATAGCTTTCATTCGTCCATGAATGAATCTTACTTTTACTTTGATGATCTGTATCTCGAGCCGTTGTGAATACAAACTGATTGCCAAGTAATGTCCCGCCATAATCTGAATAAGCACTATTCAAAGGCAACAACTGAATATCATAGCGATTGGAATGCTTCTCAATATGCTCGAGATAGGCTCGATTTTTATTGTACTCTTCTACTCTTTGATCTTGTTTTTCAATGAGCGCAAATTGATTCATCAATTCTTGAGATTTCTCGTAATTCTTAACCGCTTTCAGTGTTTGACTATAGCGATAATAATATTCCGAAGGAAGCTCACTTACATTTTTATTCTCGTATTGCCCTTCAAACAATTCCGTATACCATTTATTCGCTTCTGTTAATTTTCCGTTGAAATAGTACGCATCAGCTAAATTTTGTAAGATAGAACTATTGATATACCCCTTTTCTGCCATGCGTTCATAAATCTGAATAGCGTCGATATAGGCCGTTCGATCAAAGCTCTTATCGGCTTGTTTTTCTTTTCTAATCTGACCATAACCTAAGTTTCCAAGACCTAAGCTAAGTGTCAATAGACCAACTTGTATGATTTGTTTTACCATAATACTTTCTTTTAGAAGAACCTCGGCGCAGCAACGCGCTTGTAGCTGTTAAACAAACTAAAACGCATAAATATTTCGTGTGAGCCTGAATTGTATCGAGCTAACTTACTCGTTTCAGCATCATAACTGTATCCAACGAAAATATTCTCAGACACCTGAAACCCAACGAGCCCACTTACTGCAGCATCCCAGCGATATGCCGCCCCAAGGGTAAACTTATCTAAGAACATAAAGTTGGCACTGACATCCATTTGCAAGGGTGAACCTTGTTCCATTTTTACCATAGCAGCTGGTTTGAATTTCAAGTTAGGATTCAAGTCAAAAACATAACCTCCTGTTAGATACATATGCATTTTTTGGCGAAGTGTTCTCACCTCGTTATCATCATAGCGCGATCTCGTTAAGAGATGAGGCGCTGACAATCCGACATAAGCCTTATCGGAATACAAGAATAAACCTGCTCCAATATTAGGCGAAAATTCGTTTTTAATATCATCTTCCGCTACAGGATCCGTTGGATTGTAAATATTTAATTTACTGTAATTTACATCCATTAAGTTCGCGGATCCCTTTAAACCAAAGGCCAATTTATATTGGTGATTCAAGTCAATCGCATAGGATAAATCAACGGACAACGTATTATCATCCATAACTCCCAAATGATCATTGACAAAATTTACTCCCAATCCCAACCCTGAATCTCCCAAGGGAGTATTAACAGAGAGGGTGGCTGTTTTAGGTGCTCCCTCTAGTCCTACCCATTGTGTGCGATACAATCCGAATATCTGTAGTCCTTCTCTACTTCCTGCATAAGCAGGGTTAATGTTAGAATGATTATACATGTATTGGGTATATTGTGGATCTTGCTGTGCATACGTTTGCGTTATACCAACCAAACCTAAGCTTAGAAGAAATACGGTACGTGTTGTCTTTTTTAGTCTCATGTTTTTGTGGTTTAATTGGTCTCTAAATGTAAGTTAGCCGCTTTCTTAATCATGCGACTACCATTTGCATCGGTATGTTCGTATGTCACAATATAGTAGTACGTTCCACTCGGTAATTTTTTCTTTTTATCGA
Source organism: Myroides sp. TSA_177.3 (assembly GCF_052691955.1). NCBI lineage: Bacteria > Pseudomonadati > Bacteroidota > Flavobacteriia > Flavobacteriales > Flavobacteriaceae > Myroides > Myroides sp. TSA_177.3. Next base: position 8,844 of record NZ_JBQZGD010000017.1, on the reverse strand, counting down.
CTGTAATTTTACCTTCTGAATATCCATTAAATACATTCATACTTCCATCTCCATTTGGATCATATCCCGTTGTTTCATATACTTTCACTCCCCAACGATTGTAAATTTCCACTCGATTATTCGGATATTTACGGATGTTATCTATTATGAAATAATCATTTTTACCATCCCCATCAGGTGTTACTAAGTTATAAATGACTACATCTCCTTCTAAAATCCAATCCTCTTTTACCGTTCCTAAAGTGAAGTATCCAAAATTTTTAATTTTTGCCGGCGTAGAAACAGTCTGTGTTGACATATCTACTACTCCACCTTCATCTACCCAGAGCTGTTGCTTTTCATCCCAACGAAGAATATGAAGCTCTCGTTCTACATCGGTCAATATAGAAGGTAAGGTGGTACGTTCATCCCAGCTTAAGCTCAAAATAACCGTTTCTACCTCTTTGGACTTCCCTTCTAATTTCCAGTATTCTCTGTTGTTTACTTCTTTTACAACTCCTGTCGCGGTTTTATGCGTTTCAAAAAAGGCAGTATCATTGAAACGATATTCTGCTACAATAGCATCCGTTTTGCTCTTAGGAGCACTAATGATTGCTTGTCGAAAATACGTTTGATCTCCAATGGGAAATTCAAATCGTTCATTTCCTATTTTTTCTACCTTTCCTTCTGCATGTGAACGATCACTTGTACTAGAAGCAATAGCTCCTTCATGGAACGTCAACATACCGTAAGATCCTTTTGTTATAGGATTAAACGATTCATCTACTTTTACAATTCCATCTTTAAACTCCACTGTACCAAAAACATCCATGTTGTTTTTAAGATCAAAAGCAACCTCTGGTTTGCTGTTATCTAATTCGACATTATAAAATTGAGAGAATGCATTACCACTAATCAGTTGAACGCCTTCTTCGCCTTCATATCGCTTAAAAATGGCTTTACTGTTATTCGTAGCTCTACTTTTACTGCCACTATAACCATAGTGACCATCGTTATTAAAATTTCGAAAAAAGTAGACTGTTCCATCGTTAATTACTTTGCCTTCCGCTGTATTGGTAAAGTCAAAGCGAGTTGCGAGTGTTTCATCAGATGCCACAAACATTACTCCTGTATTGACCATTACCTGTTGCGCTGTATTTTGTGCCTGAACTATGCCTCCTGCCAAAAGGCTAAGGGCCAGTCCTATTGTATACTTTGTCTTTTTCATGTTCTAGAATTTTAAACTGTGCTTGCTGTTTTTACCAAATTTACAAGGGAATATCCTTATTTGACTTTCCAAAAAGACCATTCTTTTCCATTAAAAATGCACAACATTTTTGACACCGTATCAAATGCCATCGTTCCGGCTTTTGGGCTTAAAATATTCAAATGTGGGCTTTCCATTTTTGGTAAAACCATCGCTTTACTATTTGATTCTAAAACAAGAACCCCAGCTGCGGTTGAAGTTCGGCTTCCTAAAACAGATGGCGTCACGGCTGCATCTTCAGCAAAGGGTTGCTGCATACCTAAGTCGACATTCCCCTCTTGGATAGATAAATCAACCCAAGTGGACTCCGTGCCTCCTTTATAATATTTTACTTTTTTATCACTCGAATCGAAAATTAAAGTACCTCCAACAGGTGTAGTCACTTGTTGTGCTCCCGTTACCCAAGGCAAGATGATACCTCTATTATCATTAGTTTTAAAATCGAGGATTACATCGCTTCCTTCGACCATCTTTTTTCCAATAGCTGTTTGTCCTATCGTTGAAGTAACACTCAAGCAAAAGCAGAGGATAAAGAAAAAGAATGATTTATTTATAATATTTGTCATAGCAATTCAAATTTAGAGTAGTGGAAAAAGGAATTCACACGTGTTCCTTCCCTTTTCCACAGTGATTAACTATTCATCCACACATCCTTGATCTAAACAGCCCCAATTGGTTCCGTTATACATCTTCAGACAATTGATTGTTGTATCATATACTAGCATACCTTCTACTGGGCTTAGTCTTTCGATTTGAGCTGTAGTCAAACGCGTAATGACAAATCCTTTTGTTTTTGATTCTAGTACCATGAATGCATTTCCTCGATTCGGAATCCATGTTTTATCTGGTCTGTTTAACGTCGTAATCGCCAAATAACCCGCTGAATCCAATATATTTCCACTATCTCCTTCTACTGGATCGTAGTAACAAACAGTACAGTACTCAACCTCCAAAGATCCATATACTTCTGATGTTGTGCTATTTAAACACAAATCATCCGATTCATTCAGCAATTCAAAATCAATATACAGGTGTGATTCTCTTTGTCCTAAAGCAGGATTAAGCGGATCAATATCTTCCATAACAATTCCTGCACGATTTGGTGCTTTCACTTTGAATGTCAGCGTATGTTCTCCCGGAGGAAGTACAAAATCTTCGATAATCAAACTACCCACTTCAGAAGTATCCACAATCACTGAACCTCCAAAGCTAAGAGATGCAGAGGTCAAAGAATTATTTACATACGTAAATTCTTCATTAAAGTTGAACTCTGATATCATATCCTGAATACTAAACGCATTTGGGTTTTTCACTTTAACAGCTACCGTAACGACATCATTTTCAACATAACATCCTTTATCTGTTAATGCACTTACCACTTCTATAGGTAAAGGTCTTGCTGTTGGGTCTCCTGTTGCTAATGTACGCGTTGGTTCACATCCCGTAGACAAGCGATCACAGCTCAGCAATTCTACTGTTCTAGCCGGACCATCAAGCGGTTGATAACTCAGTTTTCCTCTGTTTTCATATACTCCTGCCGGTGCATCAAGGTCAAAAATAGCCTTCGCTCTAAAGGTCAAGGTAGATGTACCTGGCACTTCTATGTTTTGAATATCTAGTGTACTGCCTTGCGCATACGCGTTAATCGTAGCTTGAGCAACTGCAGTATCATCAATAGACAACGACTCGCCTACCCATTTCATCCCCGCTGGTAATACATCTGTGAAATTCACCTTGTACGGCGCACAGTTTGTATTTGCAATGCGGAACGTATACGTTGCCTCTTCACAAAGTAACATTTCTGGCGGACCTTGTTTGGTGAAGATTAATCCTTCTTCGTTAGGTTCTGGTAATGGAGGTAGACAATAGAAATCCATTGGTCCGATTCCCATGCGCATATTTCCGGCACCACTTCTACCTGTAAACGTATGAACAACATAGATTTTCTCTACAGGAACATCAAATTCTACATACATTCTTCCTTTAGGAGAAGCATAACTTGATGATTTATTTCCTTTTGCTCTATTTTCCTCAATTTTATAGGTTGGTTTAGCAGAAACATAACTTAGATTTGGCATGACGATTCCCTCTCCACAAACTCCATATACTTCGATATTACTATAGCGATTACCATAACGGTCAACTTCAAAAATTTCAAATGAACTCGCCGCTGCTTTTAAAGAACCATGCTGTTTAAGCACAACTTCTGTCACCATTTTCTTATCCCCTGAGCCTCTTCTTCTATATTCTCTTAAAGAGCGATACGTTGAAGGTCGAGGATAACGGCTTCTCAAAGAAGAAGGTGTCTCTACGGTTACTTTTACATCAGCCGTAAATCCATCTCCTAAATTAAACGATTGTGCAGTAGCTCCTTTTGCCCAGCTATTCTTGGTAAATTCTAATCGTTTTACACCACTGAAATCGCAAGATTCACAGATACCTGGCAATGCTTTTGCTGCAAAAGTAAAATAGGTGAATTGGTCTTTCGGAAATTTATAATTCACTTGGTGTCCATCGTATAAGTATTCCATTGGAATAACGCGGTCCCATTGGTTCGCTGTTAATTTACCTGGAGAATCTGCAACAAGCAAAAACACTTGCCAGTTGGGACCATTGAAAGGGAATTGTGAATCTGCCGCGCGTACAAGTACACTCTGATCGAAATCTGTATTATCGACCATCCAGATTCTACCGCTTAATTTGGAATCCATCTCTCCACAAATCGTTTGATTTCCAGCAAAAGAGAAACGCGTTAATGCACCATCATTATGTCCCCAAGTTAATGCCGTTCTATCTTTTTTAATGACACCTAATATCGGATCATTCCCTAACTTTGTTCCTACTCCCATGTGGACAATTGACCCTAAATCGGTTGATTTTGATTGGTAGTTGTACAAGTCTGCATCGTCATCACGTACAACCGAAGCCACATTGTGATGGAAATTTCTATGTGATGTATCATTACCATTCCAAATGGATGTATTATCGGAAAGTAAATAGTTGAAATTCTCGGATCCAAACGTTCCTAACTTGATTGTAATGGCGTATTTAATTCCTAAATAGGAGTTGATTCTCGATTTTTCATTGGCCGTTAATGCTCCTTCATATAAAATTACCTCAGGCATCATCCCTTTTAAGGTGTAGCTTTTAGAGGAACTCCCTAGTCCTAACATCCCAGGTCCGTTCATCAACACGTTGGTATATTTATGGTTTACTGTTTCGGAATGTCCACCATCAAACTCAAAGGTAACATTTGTTCCTACCTTCCAGTGATACCCTGCAATCGTCGTTGCTCCTGTATTAAACAATCGACTTGGGCTATTGGTCAATCCTGAAGAACCGATACGTCCTAATCCATCGACATTATTCGAACCTCCTTTATATACACCAAAAGATGGTCTTCTGGCATTAGTTCCGATTGTCTGTTGACCAAATCCAATAAAATAAGATCTAGATGAACTTTCAAAATCGTGATTCACTACGGCATAAAAAGCAACATCCTCAGGCACAGCCTTCGACATGGCCGCTTTATCCGTGATCATATAATCTTCCCACTTACGGAAATAAGGTGTTGGGTGAAAGTTTGTTTGCTCTTCAGCGTCTAAATATAAAGGAGCTGATCCATTCGCACCTCTTTTTCTATAGGTTGTTCCCATCCCCGAGTGATCTACCCAGTTTACCACTTCTCCTCGACTATCTACCGTAATGGTGTTTTTCTTTGACGCATTCAACCACATTCTCAATCCGTTGCTTACTCCTCCTGGAGCAACAAATTCAGACGTAAAACCAATATAATCTCCATCGTTAATAACCACGTTTTTGGCCACTCCATCTACTACTTTGTAAATGCGCGACTGACTTGGAGGGAAGTTTGGATTGGCACTTACCAATAACCAAGTTCCAATTCCTATACGGGCATTCACCGTATAAGAACTTTGTCCTGTTGCTTTGGCCTTAAGTTTATAGTTAAATAAAGTCGTCAGTTTTTCTTGTTTCACTACGCCTGTTACAGGATCTGTGTGCACCTGTAAGGTGTAATTCATAAAGGCTGTTCCTGCTAAATGTGCATACGGTTGATTTCCTTCTAGTCCGTTACCTCCAAACATCAACGCATTTTTATCTGCTAATGTTGAAGTATTTTCAGCATTGGTTTCCTGAAAATCACCGAGAGATACTGCTAGTACTGGATTGTCTGTACTCATGGCTTGCTTTTGATACAATCCACTTTGGTCATCTCTAGCGATACCAAAAACATCTTTTGCATAATCATAATACCCTGGTAAAACGCTACTATAAATAGGAGTTCCATTGGATAAAATATAGTTACCATCTAAACTTACCCCATATTTAACACCAAAATGGGTATTAATTTTACGCAACTCATCTGTAGTTAAAACCGCTCCAGAAGTTCCTGCTGGTTTAGACAAAACAATAACCTCCATGATCTCTCCATAGTAGTAATAGGGGTTGGTTGTTCCTGAACTCGCTCCTCCAATTACACTTTTTGTTTGTCCCGTTGCCATCGTTCGCCCTGCCATGGTTGATGTACTAGCTACCCCATTGAGTATTTGACTTTGTGGTGTAGCTGTTTTATTTGGCATCATTGCAATACCAATTCCATAAATATTTCCATCATTGCTGTGGGTATAGGAGCTTCCTCTCGTTTCATGCCACAAACGTTGAGCCGTTGATCCCGTACCTGCTGTCCAACCGTAGTTATCACCACTAGATGCGGTATTCAAGGTAAAAACAGGAGCATATTTTAATGAACCTGAAAAAGATTCATTTTCCAAACGGGAAATCCAAATGACAAAATAGGATTTATTAGGGTCCATCTGAAAATTCCCAACCGATTCTAATCTTCGTCTTTCATTATTGGCTGTAGTTGCATCTTCGTCATTATAGAACTCTACAGCTGGATGAAAGTTCATCGCCGATTTAATAAATCTAGGGTAATAACCTGTAGTATTCGTAAAATGTCTTGTGTTTCCAGATTTATCCATCCAAATCGATACATCATCCCCATCATGTATCGGTGTCGTTGTCAATTCATCTGCTTTTAACCAATATTCTATGGTTGTTCCAGTTACTCCTCCTGGAGTTTGAGCCATAACCAACATAGAACATAGGAAAAACATTATTAAATATACTTTTTTCATACATTTTTCTTTTTTAAATCCCTGCTGAAATCGCTTTCAGCAAGGATATTGTTACTGATGTTGCTTATTTTTTCTCCATTAATTTCTCCAATTTTTCTAATCGTTCTAAGACTGTCGCTTGTTCTTTTTTCAATTGATCAATTTGGTCTTGTTGTTCGATTGTATGTAAGAATAATTCTTCCACTTTTTCTAATAACTCAACAGAAAGATTAGTTAAATCAAATCCATAACCACTTTCGTTTTTATTTAACTCACTGATTGGTGTTACACCTGGTAAGTGATGGTTCTCTTTAACGAATCTTGCGATATCGGTTAGTGTATTAAATTTGTATGTCAGCTTGATATCTGAGCTACCTGTAAAATACTTTTCAAATACGTAATCCGCATATACCGCATTGGTTGTAAAATACTTCCCTGTTGTCACGACATCTCCAGCTACAAATAACTTAGCAGTCGTTTCTGTAGCAGGAATCTGACTGGCTCCAATAGCAATCGTACCTGTTTGGTAAATATTTTGTGTATTCAATGTCGCTATAGTAGATGAACCTTGTACCAACCATGGTGAAGCTGATAGTACAGATTGATCAGCCCAGCTAGGAATATTGCTTCCATTCGTCACTAACACTTGATTTGGTGAAAGAGATCTAGCCATATCTTCTAGTAGGATTGTTCCATCTTTGATATGTGCAGTTGTTATTCCATCATCTGCAACCTTAATACTCGCTTCTTTTAATAGCACTCCTGTACCATTTGTTACTGTGATTGACGCATCTGATTTTAACTCTTTACCTGCTGTAATCTTAGTAACATCAACCTCTGGTGTGCCAGGTACCCATGAAGTTCCATCAAACACTAAAGCTTGTCCATCTGCAACTGTTGTGGCACTTACAGGATTACCTTGGATTTTAGATAAGGTTGTTGCTCCAGTTGCACCAGTTACGTCTCCAGCTAAGGTTGTGCTTCCTAAATCAACTTCTTCTTTTGATCCATCTTCTTTGATGTAGTAATATTTGTTGTTGGTTACATCATAGTAAACATTTCCATATTGATCTTTTAATTGATTGATGACTTCCGTAACGAAAGTTGTATTCGAAGCAATTTCTTTGACATCCAACTGTACTTTGTTTCCATCGGAATCCGTTACTGTCAACATATCCGCGTCCAACGTGAAACTAGTATTTGTTGTATTGATCGATGACCAATCCACTTCTTCTTTAGATCCGTCTTCTTTGATATAGTAAAACTTGCTATCTGTTACATTATAGAACACATTTCCGTATTTACCTGATAATTTGTTTACTATCTCGGTAATTAAAGTTTCATTAGCTACTAATGCAGTAATAAAGGTTTCATTGTTCGCAATTTCCTTAACATCCAACTGTACTGTATTTCCATCAGAATCGGTAACCGTTAGCATATCAGCATCTAAAGTAAAGCTTACGTTGGTTGTATTGATCGATGACCAATCGATTTCGCCTTGGGTTCCATCCTCTTTGATGTAGTAGAATTTGTTGTTCGTTACATCATAGAATACGTTTCCGTATTTGCCTTTTAGCTTGTTCACGATTTCGGTAATCAACGTTTCGTTACTCGTTAAGTTTGTGATGAACTCTTCATTGTTCGTTAACTCTGTAATGAATGTTGAGTTGTTCGCAATTTCCTTAACATCCAACTGTACTGTATTTCCATCAGAATCAGTAATCGTCAACATATCAGCATCTAAAGTGAAGCTAACGTTAGTTGTGTTGATCGATGACCAATCAATCTCGCCTTGAGTTCCATCTTCTTTGATGTAGTAGAATTTGTTATTCGTTACATCATAGAATACGTTTCCATATTTGCCTTTCAGCTTATTAACGATTTCGGTAATCAACGTTTCGTTACTCGTCAAGTTTGTGATGAACTCTTCATTGTTCGTCAATTCCGTAATGAAGGTAGAATTGTTCGCAATTTCCTTCACGTCTAACTGTACTGTATTTCCATCAGAATCAGTAATCGTCAACATATCAGCGTCCAACGTAAAACTAACGTTGGTTGTATTGATCGATGACCAATCAATTTCTCCTTGGGTTCCATCCTCTTTGATGTAGTAGAATTTGTTATTCGTTACATCATAGAATACGTTTCCATATTTGCCTTTCAGCTTATTAACGATTTCGGTAATCAACGTTTCGTTACTCGTTAAGCTTGTGATAAATTCCTCATTGTTCGTCAATTCTGTAATGAACGTTGAGTTGTTCGCAATTTCCTTAACGTCTAACTGTACTGTATTTCCATCCGAATCGGTAATCGTCAACATATCAGCGTCAAGCGTAAAACTTACGTTGGTGGTATTGATCGAAGACCAATCGATTTCGCCTTGGGTTCCATCCTCTTTGATATAGTAGAATTTGTTGTTCGTTACATCATAGAATACGTTTCCGTATTTGCCTTTTAGCT